>CAMYXL010000036.1 GCA_947303255.1 uncultured Clostridia bacterium
CCTGTGGATGAGACTTGTGATCCTGCCTTCGTATTTGAATGGAACGTAGAGCGTAAGCGACGGACAGGGATCGTTTTCGAAAGGCTCAGAAAGACAGAACTGCCACCTTTTATCACTTGGGACAGGAACGAGATCCGTAAGACATTTCTTACAAAGCGGAGCGTCAAACAATCTTATGTCGGATATCTTGCCGCATATAAGACATTCCTTCGGAAACATTATTTCCAATGCTTCCTTAATTAATCTCATTATTGATACCTCTCTTGTGATCGATGATCTTAAGAAAATCCGAGAGTGAAGTTATCCTGCTGCTTGTATCGGATGAACGGACCATCCTTCCGAGCATTCCGTAAGTATCGATTATGATGACATTCTTCTTTCCTCTTGTAACTCCGGTATAAAGAAGCTTACGGTTCAGCAGCTTAGGAGACATCCTTCCGAGAGCGATTATGACCGTATCGAACTCACAGCCCTGGGATTTATGAACCGTCATGGCATACGCGAGATCTATATCTTCGAGAGTCTTTCCGGAATAAACCACTTTACGTCCGTCATCCAATAGGACCTCAATAGATCTGTTAAGTTCGTTGATCTTTGTGATCATTCCGAGCTCGCCGTTATAAACTCCCGTTACGGTCTCCATGCTGACGGGATCAAAACTCTCGATATTGTAGTCATTTTTTACCTGCATAACTCGGTCCGTATCCCTGAACATGCCCTTACTTCCTACAGGCATGGACATGTTCGTAGGATCAGACGCGATCGACTGGATCTCTTTATTGAGCATCGAAGTTCCGAGTGCATTCTGCTTTGTAGGAGACAATATCGCCATATCATCATTCCTGTATTTCTCGAAAAATTCGAAGAGCTTATGAAGTGCATCCTCTTCGTTCATGGCATTAACGATCCTGAAATCAGTATCATTTCCGATAAGCGTCTCACCGTTTAAGATTCGATAAGCGTTAGCTGCTATCGAGCTTTCATTTTGCTGCCTGAAAACATACTTAAGTTCAACTCTCGGAATAGACTGACATTCCAAAAGATCTGCCAGAAGATTTCCCGGACCTACAGACGGAAGCTGGTTAGGATCGCCGATCAAGATGACTGAACTGTCAGGCTTAACAGCTCTTAACAAAGACAGGAACAAAAAGTTATCGACCATGGAAGCTTCATCAACAACGATGACTCTGGCATCGAGAGGATTGTTGCTGTTTCTTCCGAACGCGAATCCGTCATCACCGTTAACCGGTCTAACTTCGAGGAGTCTGTGAATAGTATGAGCATCGACTCCCGTTGCTTCCGATAATCTTTTTGCAGCTCTTCCTGTCGGAGCACAAAAGACCGATGATATCTTCTGCTCTTTAAAATGCGAAGCAAGTATACCCGTGATAGTTGTCTTACCTGTTCCCGGGCCGCCGGTAATAATGGAAAACGGCTCACTGAAGCACATGCGAAGCGCAGCCTTCTGAAGATCGTCAAGCTCTATGTTGTGTTTTTCCGCGAGCCTTTTGATCTTCTCATCAGCCTTTTCATCATCAAAGTAAGCCTTCTTGGCATTTACGAAGGATTCAACTTCGGATTTGATTCCTGCTTCAGTGCGGAATACTTTCTTAAGAGCCACACGTGCTCCGTCGTCTTCCTCACCACAACCCATGCATTTATTATTTTCGAATTTATAAACAACTAAGTCATCGAGTTTTCTTCCGAGCTCCAGTGCCTCCTTATAAGCATCCGGAAACTTATCAGTTGTATCCTTATCAAGATCGGCAATTACCATATCCTGAACGTTGTTCTTCAGATCCATCGGTATCATATAAGTATTTCCGGATACATAATGCGTGTCGTTCAACACACAAAGCGCCGCACCCAGAAGTCTCATCGGATCCATCTTATCAATGTCGATCTTTCCTGCGAGATACTCGCATGTCTCAAATCCTATTCCTTCAACACGGATTAGCATATAAGGATTATTGGAGATCTCGTCGTGGCAGGTCATTCCGAACATATCATAAGCCTTGGAAGCCTGCTCCTCGGTAAGTCCGAACAAACGAAGTTTTAAGATCTGTTCGAGAACCGGTCTTTTCTCAGTAACCACATCACACATGGTAAGAGCTCTTTTCTCGGATAATCCTTTGATCGCCTTAGCCATTGCCTTCGGTCTTTTCTCTATTTCATCAAGGATATCCTCTCCGTATTTTTCCGCGATAAGAAGACCTGTCTTCTCACCAACCCCGTCGAAGTTACTTCTTATGAACGAAGCAATGATCGGTGCTTTAGAATCTTTATCTTCGATCAGTTCGATCTTATTTGCAGTTATCTGAAGAACCCTTCCGTAAAGACCTACAACACCGCTTACTTTGTATCTTAACCCCGGAACTATACTTCCTGCGAAATTACCCTTTACGGAGAAACTTCCGCAGTAAAATATCACGAAGCCGTTCTTTTCGAAAACAACCTTTGTAGGCAGAACAATAACGTCGGAAACAGATGTCCCGACGTCTTGTTCTTCAGGTATATACAATTTACTTACTTCGTCTTGAGATTTCATATCTCAAGCCTAACAAACTTTTGTTTGTTAATCAACACACTTTGGTCTCATTATCTTCCTTTTCGAAAAAGCGTCCCCTTTGATCATTAATGGAATACTGCCTCGCCTATAGGTTCAGCCACATCCTCGCTATAGACTTCGATCTTGATAGGTTCATTCTCGTACTGGATATCGATATACATCTCAAACGGATTCAGGAACTTATCGTCAAGATCTTTATACTCGACCTTCTTGGATTCTTCACCTTCATAGACTATGAAGTAATCTACCTTCTCGGAATCCTTGATATCGAAAACTGCGAACAGTTCATTCTCGTTGTTGTACGATGTGATGCTCACTCCGTCAAGATCAAACTGCTTTTGCATAAGAAATCCGGTGTTACTCTTAACTTCATACTCACCGTTCTTCTCATTGATCTGAAGCATAGCCTGATTCATTGTTGATGAACCGCTATTCACATTGTACTTGAACATATAAACCATGTATGTCATACCTAATACACATACTACGCAGCAACCGATGGTTATAAGAACCACAACAAACGGTGAAAGCCATTTACGAAGTTTTGTTTCTGATTGGATAGCCTTGTTCAGATGCTTGTTATAGAAAAACTTATAAATAAAATACACGATAAGTGTAAAAGCAAGTGAAACAGGTAAAGCTACCAGAAGAAGAATTATAAATAATGCACTAAAAGCCATAACGCACCTCCTATATTCCGAATACGTCTTTAAAGTTGTAGTAATAAGATCTGGTAACCTCAGTCTTTGTACCGTCACTCATATGAAGCACGAACTTCTGAAATACGGATGCCTCGATCCTTCTGATATGCTTCTTATTAATGATCGTAGAGTTACTGATCCTCAAGAACGTATCGGTGTCAAGAACAGTCTCGAGATACCTCAGACGCTCGCGCGAGTTATAGCTGTCGCCCTTGGTATGAATGACCACATCGTGGCCGAGGCTTTCTATGAAAATAATGTCTTTGACATCAACAAAAAACTGTTGTTCCTTGAGCTTACCCTGTATGTAACGAACTCCGGAATTCTTGCGGATGATCTGATACTCGGCATTAACATCATCTTCTATCCCCAACTTTTGCAATTCACTTCTGATCGGGTCATCAGGGTCAAGCATAAGTTTCAGTTTCATGTTGCACCTCACGTTCTTTAGTTTGAAAAGCTCTTCAATATCATCATACATATATATTCTCACAAAAAAACAAATTTGAGATACTTTGCAAAAAAATGAGTATAACTTGCAATGAAGTCTTCTTTTTCGCGAAAAAAAGCTGCCCTCCGCGAACGAAGGACAGCATTGATATCAACTTTAAAACCATCAGATACCGGCGTCTGCCTTAAGGATCTCAGCCTTATCTGTCTTCTCCCAAGGAAGCTCGATATCTGTTCTGCCGAAGTGACCGTAAGCAGCTGTCTTCTGGTAGATAGGACGACGGAGATCGAGGTCTCTGATGATAGCAGCAGGACGAAGATCAAAGTTCTTCTTAACGATCTCAGTGATCTTCTCATCTGCGATAACACCAGTACCGAATGTATCGACCATTACGGAAACCGGCTTAGCTACACCGATAGCATAAGCAAACTGAACTTCGCACTCCTTAGCAAGACCTGCAGCTACGATATTCTTAGCGATGTAACGGCCCATGTAAGCAGCAGAACGGTCAACCTTCGTCGGATCCTTACCGGAGAAAGCTCCGCCGCCGTGACGGCCGAATCCGCCGTAAGTATCAACGATGATCTTACGTCCTGTAAGACCGGAGTCACCCTGAGGACCACCAACAACGAATCTTCCTGTAGGGTTAACGAAGAACTTAGTATCAGCATCGATAAGTTCAGCAGGAACAACAGGCTTAATAACCTGCTCGATAATGAACTTCTCAAGATCGTCATGTGATACATCTTCAGTATGCTGAGTAGAGATAACTACTGCATCAACTCTCTTAACCTTGTTACCGTCATACTCAACTGTAACCTGGCTCTTTCCGTCAGGACGGAGGAAGTTAACGACCTTGTTCTTACGAACAGATGTGAGCTTCAATGTGAGCTTATGAGCAAGAGATACAGGAAGAGGCATAAGTTCTTCTGTATCGTCATTAGCATAACCGAACATCATACCCTGGTCACCTGCACCGGTATCGAGAGGATCTGTATCACCTTCTCTTGCTTCGAGGGACTTATTAACGCCCTGAGCAATATCAGGAGACTGCTCATCGATAGATGTAAGAACAGCACATGTCTTGTAGTCGAATCCTGAATCTGATCCGTCATAACCGATCTCTTTGATCGTATTTCTTACGATCGTCGGAATATCTACATAAGCAGATGTTGTGATCTCACCCATAACGAGTACCATACCTGTTGTACAGCATGTCTCACAAGCTACACGAGCTGTCTTGTCCTGGGCAATGATCGCATCCAATACACCGTCAGAGATCTGATCGCAGATCTTATCCGGATGTCCTTCAGTAACCGATTCCGAAGTAAAGAGCCATTTACCAACTTTGTTTCTCATAAAAACCGCCTTTCTTCGTTCATTCTTACCTTCAGCAAAAAAGCCTTCCCCGAAGAGGAAGGCTTCTATAATCTGTATATTTGCCTCTCATCTTTCAGGTTTCCCTGCCGGATTTGGCACCGCTGCTTTCCGCGGTTGTCGGGCTTCATAGGGCCGGTTCCCTCCACCACTCTTGATAAGTATGAACAATCAAAAAATTACAGAACATTATAGTATCTCTTTTCGAAAAAAGTCAATAGAGTTAACCAAAATCGAGACTTTTGTCGATTTTTGCAACGAATTACGGAAAATTGTCGACACTTTTTCGATCCGAAGCATTATAGAATACCTCTCACCACATCAAAAGAACGGAGGTATAACATGAACATCGGGATCATCATTTTCGAGAAAGAAGACTATCTATTTAAACTTCTGAAATTCAGACTATCTACTTACTTCCCTGACGGCTACATCGTAAGAGGCAATTCAGGTGGTATAAATCCTTCTGACATACCTCTGGCAAAAAAGATACACGTCTTATATGACAGTGATCAATACACTTCTGAACAGATAAGTCGTGAATGCAGCAACATAGATATACCGTTTAATATCTCTACCATATACAACGATGAATTCAACAAAGGCCGCATAATCGACTGTAAGTATCTTGCTAAGAAGATAATGAACCATTATAAAGAGACCTCTCCTGTTCGAAAAGGCACATCCGAATCAGATTCATACAACGGCAAACTTATCATGATAATCTCATATGCTTATATGGATGAACGAGAGAATCTGATCGATACAGAATTCGATTATCTTAGGAAAGATCCTCATATGTGCCTTCGTATAGATCTGATGTCAGGTATCAGGATGCCTTCATCATTTTCAGGCCTCGAAAACTCGACAGGCGGAATAACTGATATCCTCCGTCTTGCAGCTAACGAGAGTTTAGAACCCAAAGATATCATGGCATACAGCACTCCCGGAACAAATGGTTTCATCACACCGGGTAAACCTGTACATACAGATGATGTATTCGACTTCGGGATTAATCCAGTATTAAATCTCATCGAAACTTCCAAGGAACTTACGACAGACATTACATTTCCGATAAATGTCCTGGTAGTTGCTGAAGGTTTTAAGTTCAAGGATTTCGTCAAGATCGCAGGTCTTGCTGATGAATTGCACTTCCTTCTTCCGGAAAGACTTCTGAACGATTACCTGGGATTCAAATCAGAGATCGGTTCAATAACAAGATCTCTTCCGCCTGAGGTTCCTGTAACCATGCATTACTGCGACAACATTATTAAGAGTAAACGATATGAAGCAACTAAGATATGATACAGAAATAATAAAAGAAAAGATCTCAAGATACGTACTCGCTGCGATAAGAAACGAGAGCGAACCTGACGACGCCAGATTAAAAGAGATCATAGCAAACGTCATAAGTGAGGATTCAGAAAAACTCGGACTATCACTAAACGAGAAACGAGAACTGGCCTTAAACGTCTTCAACAGTCTAAGAAGACTCGATGTCATCGAGCCGATGATGCAAGATCCTGCCGTAACAGAGATCATGGTAAATGGTCCTGACAATATATTTTTCGAAAAAAACGGAAAGCTTTTCAGATCGGAGATCAGGTTTAAAGATAAAAACTCCCTCCAGACATTAATCTCGTGCTTTTTTGCAAATTCTAACCGACCATTAAATGAAGCAAATCCTATCTCCGATCTGAGACTTCCTGACGGTTCCAGGGCAAATGCTGTCCTGCCACCAATTGCACCAGATGGTCCTATTCTTACCATCAGAAAATTTACAGGTATCAGACACGATATATCATCATTGATCAAACAGGGTTTTATAAGCAGCGACATCGCCAAGTTTTTATATGAATGCGTTAAGAATAAAAAGACAATATTCTTATGCGGCGGTACCGGTTGCGGAAAGACAACGTTTTTGAATACGATCTCAAGCTTTATACCCAAGGACGAGCGAATCGTAACGATAGAAGACTCTGCCGAATTAAGCCTTCAGGGAATAACTAACCTGGTTCGCCTTGAGGCAAGACTTCCTGGACCTGAGGGAAACGGCGAAGTAACCATTGGAACATTAATAAGAGCAGCCCTACGCATGAGACCTGACAGAATTATAGTTGGCGAAGTCAGAGGCACCGAGAGCGCAGATATGATGCATGCACTTAATACAGGTCATCCGGGTTCCATGTGCACAGGTCATGCCAATTCATGTTATGAGATGCTTGAAAGGCTGACCGGTATGGTTATAGCAGGTTCTGGGCTTCCCTTTGATGCAGTTATATCTCAGATCTCCATGGGTATAGATCTGGTTATCCATATAACAAGAAATAAAGACGGAAAAAGATACGTTGATGAGATAAGCAGTCTTTTACCTCCTGTTGACGGAGAATTTAAACTGATGACTTTATTCACTAACGAAGGAGGCGAGAAAATTGAACAACATTGCTCTGATGAAACACTTCAGAAGATCTCGTCGTTCAGATGATGAGGACATTAAGAGCATTAAAAGATCAACAAGGATCAAAATGCTATGGATCTATCCGATAATAGTTATATTGATCATCTTCCTGTCCTCAATGTTTATAGATAATCTTGTAGTCAGGATCATACTTTCTGTGATCTTAAGTATCTTCCCTTTTATTTCCATTACTGACAGGTTGTTCTCCATGAGATATACACATCTCAGAACTCAACTTCTGGTACTTCTACAATCTCTTTGTACGAGTGTCAGCAGTGGCTACACAATAGAAAGGTCTGTCTGCCAAGTGCGTCCTGTAATTGAACAGACATTTGGAAAGAAAAGCACGGTAATAGAGCCGCTTATTAAACTTGAACACAATATCAATATGCATAGAGACCTAAGCTTTGCCCTTGACTCTTTTGCAAGGGAGCTCCATTTTCCTGAGATCCTTCCCGTTTTCCATGCCCTGGGAATAGCGGGAAGGATCGGTAATAACTCTTTGGAGATATTAAGAAGCAGTTGTCAGATGATGTCGGAAATGAGTGCAGTTAAAGATGAGATCGAGGCGCAGAACTCAGGAAAGAATGCTGAAGCAATGATGCTTTGTCTTATGCCGTTTGTTATAACTTTCGCTCTTAATCATATGGGCGGAGATTATATCTCGGAAGCAAAAAGTGTTCCCTTGGGTAATGTCCTTATGACGATCGCATTTATCTTATGTATTATTGCTGCCGCACTTTTGTTTAAGTATATGACGCATGATACTACGGTCAGAAAAAGCAGAAAATTCGAATCAGATAAAGATGAAAAATATATACTTACAAAATATGCACTAAAGCTTTTCCCTCAGAACTTTATTTCATCCAGATATGAACTTCTGAGCGAATTATCTAACAATCCTCGGAAAGCATATGAACATTATCTAAAAAAGCAACTGGTTGCATGTTCTTTGTTAACCTTACTTGCATCAGCTATTCTTCTTTTGATCAATAAACCTATATGGCTGTCATTATTCATATTCATTCCGGTCTCCTACTTAAACTATCTTGATATAAGAAGAGAGTGCAACTTAAGAAAAGAAGAACTGATGAGAGATCTTCCTCTCTTTTTGTGTTTGATGTCAACTCTGTTGGAGGCCGGAATGCTCCTTCCGAGAGCCATTGAAATATGTTCAGAAGCATTCCCGAATAACAAGAGTCTTTCATTCGAGATAAAGAATTTAAGAGCAATGATCCTATCCGGTATACCTGCACCGGATGCTATTGAAAAGTTATCACTGAGAATTAAAGTTCCAGAAGCTCAAGCAGCGCTTCTGCTTATATCAAGATACGGCAGATTAGGATCTTCTGAAGTACTAAATCTTCTGTCACTTCAAGCATCTGCTTGCTGGAATCTGACACGAAATGCAGAAAGAAAAAAACAGGAAAGAGAATCACTTGGAATGATGCTTCCTATGACTCTGGATTTTATTTGTGTATTGCTCGTTGCTATGACTCCTGCAGTTATATCCCTGCGTATTTAGAAAGGAGGTTCAATGAAAAAAGTTCGCAATAAAAAAGGAATGGGAACCGTAGAGATAGTTATCATCATTGCTGTACTAGTCACACTTGCTTTGATATTCAGGGAGAGTCTGATATCTTACGGTAAAAAAGTCATGGATTATTGCTTTGATGATAACAAAGTAATTGGTTCCCTCTGAACAATTAACTTAAAACACATTTATCTGTCTATAAAAATACATCCAAAATTCTAATTAATCAGAGGTAAAACTACATGAAGATCAGAAAAGGTCCCTATGGCTATTTTGCGGTATATGAGATCACAGATATGCAACAGGTTTACAAATATGCATGGGATACTATTAAGGAGCATTTGGTCGAAGGTTTACTATGTGCCTACGACGAAGAAACGAGAAAAGGAAATGAGTTATTGTATGACTTTTCAGGTTTGATCAATATAACTGAACAAGAAGCTATCAATACTGATTTAAAGACAAAACGCAAAGCCATAGGTGATCTTTTCAATTTAATAAGTAAACTGGCTGATTATCTTCTTCCTGCTGACAATCTTATTTTGGATCCCGATTTTATCTTTTTCGACAAGGAACATGAAAAGATAGAGCTCTGTTATATTCCTCTTATAACAGAATCAACTATCGACATATCTTTATTAGATTATAGGAAACTTGAAAAAATGCTTTCCTGTGATTTCTTCAAAACTTCACTAACAGAAGACGAGATTACTTCCCTTATATATTCCGTAAAATCAAATAATGAGGAGTTGTACAGTAAAGTAACTGAATCCATATTGACGAATACTACTGAGCCTAAGAAAGAACTTAACATCAATAAGCTCAGTTTCTTTCTGCTAATGATCTTTTCATTCATTACACTTATCTTTTCTGTTCTGTTTTTGGACAGGATCTGTTCTATTATTCTTGGAATAATCTTTTGTTGTCTTCTGGTCAAGACTTTATATGACTACAGAAAAGATATGAATAAACCTGAGAGCAGTGATCTATCTAAAGATCGCACACAGATTCTTTTTGAAAAAGATCCTGATATTCCAGACGAGGACTGTAATCTGTTTTCTTTCGCATCCATAGAATCTGTTGATGATAAAAAGGCATATGGAATATATGCGAGCGAAACAACGATCGGTTCTGACAGGTTTATATCTGATATTTATTTAGATGATGAAAAGATATCTGCCCTTCAAGCCAAGATACTCAAAGAAGATAATTGTTTTTATGTTATGGATTGTTCTGACAGGAATAATACATATCTTGAAAACAGGGCTTTAGAAAAAGAAAAGACTTACGAGATAAAAGACGGGCATGAAATAAGATTCGGAGATAAAGTATTCCGGTTTAAGATCAATTAGTCTTCGGTATTTCTTAATTGTTCCAAAATACGCTGTTGTTCTTCTGTACCATGAGACTCAACGAGATGAAGTCTGGCTTTGGCTCTGTTGATATTATCTTTACAAGCCATGTCTCTGAAGTCATGGATAGTCGGATCTCTTAAGATTTCTTCATTCTCGATAATGGATTTAAAAGCTCGTCTAACATCGATATCCTCTACCCATTCAGCAGAGTTACAAACGATCAATGCCATATGCTGACTTATCTCAGCGTAACCCTCTGTTATGACACAGTACCTCTTCTCCCCGTTAATGTTAAAAGAACATGTTCCCGGAAAAAGAGCAAAAACGATAGGCATATGGCCTGACATAACGCCGATGGAACCATCCTGTGTAGGCAAAGAGATACTATCAGCTTTTCCTTCGAAAAAGTTGTGATAAGGCGTTACTACGGTAACCAGTATCTGATGTTTCTTAACTTCTGCCATTATACATTCTCATTCTTAAAAGATTCGTAGACATCATCGATGTCGCCCTTCATGAAGAAGTGCTGCTCAGGAATATGATCAAGAGAACCGGAAATGATCTCACCAAAGGCTTTAACTGTTTTATCTACAGGAACATATCTTGGTGCAAAACCCGTTGAGTCAGCAGTTACAAAGAACGGCTGAGAAAGGAATTTCTGAACTTTTCTTGCTCTTGAAACCATCTGTCTGTCTTTCTCAGAAAGTTCCTCCATACCAAGGATCGCAATAATATCCTGAAGTTCCTTATATCTTTGCAAAGTCTCCTGAACCATTCTTGCAACATGATAATGCTCACGTCCGACTACATCCTCAGTAAGGATCCTGGAGAAAGATTCCAAAGGATCAACAGCCGGGTAGATACCGAGCTCAACTACTGAACGGGACAATACGATATTTGCATCAAGGTGCGCAAAAGTCGTTGCAGGAGCCGGGTCAGTAAGGTCATCTGCAGGAACATATACAGCCTGAATGGATGTAATGGAACCATTCTTAGTTGATGTGATTCTTTCCTGAAGTTCACCAACCTCATTAGCAAGAGTAGGCTGATAACCAACGGCTGAAGGGATACGTCCCAAAAGCGCCGATACCTCAGAACCTGCCTGTACAAATCTGTAGATATTATCGATAAAGAGAAGAACATCCTTCTTCTTAACGTCTCTTAAATACTCAGCCATTGAAAGACCTGTCAACGGAGCTCTCATACGAGAACCTGATGTCTCATTCATCTGACCGAATACCATTATTGTCTTATCCAAAACTCCTGAAGCTTTCATCTCGCCCCAAAGATCATTACCTTCACGGCTTCTCTCACCGACACCGGTAAAGATTGAATATCCGCCGTGCTCGGATGCGATATTTCGTATAAGCTCAAGGATAAGGACTGTCTTACCTACACCTGCACCACCGAAAAGACCGATCTTTCCGCCTCGGCTGAATGGTACGAGAAGGTCGATAACTTTAATACCAGTCTCAAGCATTGTCTCAGCAGGATACTGTTCGGTAAATGACGGAGCTTTTCTGTGAATAGACCAATAGTCAGCTGCCTTAACTTCTCCAAGTCCGTCTATTGGCTGACCCAAAGCATTGAAAAGTCTTCCTGTGATCTCTTCACCTACAGGAACCTTGAGAGGAGAACCCAAAGACTCACAATTAACGCCTCGCATAAGGCCCTCAGTAGCATTGAATGATACGCAACGAACTATTCCTTCGCCTCTTTGCTGAAGGACTTCTGCATATATCTCAGTATCTTCGTTTGTTATCTTGACTGCGTCATTTATATGAGGCAACTCATTTTCGTTAAACTTGCAATCGATAACAGGTCCAATTACCTGTACTACTTTACCTAAAGCCATAATAGCTCACCTCTCGTCAAATATTATCAGCCTGCTCGGCTCCGTTAATGATCTCAGTAAGTTCATTTGTGATCTTAGTCTGTCTTGCTCTGTTACTTAATAGTTCGAGTTTCTTGATCATCTCATCGGCATTCTTGGAAGCATTGTCCATAGCCGTCATTCTCGCTGTCTGTTCGCTTGAATAAGCTTCCACCATCGCTCCGTAGACCATAGCGTTAAGATATGTATCGATGAGGAAGTTAAATACCGTTCCTGCGTTCGGACTATATTCCATCTCAGAGCCTTCCTCCAAAGCTACACCAGGATCACCAATGTTTTCCGGAAGTACAGCTGTAATGGATTTCTTATCGATAGGCACGAGTCTTAAGATGATCGGTTTCATGTTAATGGCAGATTCCATCTTGGTATAGATAAGATAAACAAGGTCATATTCGTTGGATTGGAACTTCTCCTTGATTATCGTTGCCACTTCCCTTGCCTGATAAAACGTCGGTTCAGAGATAGGATATGAGAACTCAGGGTCAACGTTGTAACCGTTCTTCTTAAGTTTTTCCTTAGCAAGCTTTCCGAAAACATAAAGCGTGTAGGAAGTTGAAAGTCCCTTGGCAGTATTATCAAGGATCTTCTGCTGAACGTGCTGCTCAGTCGTCTTTACAACTTCGTTGTTATAGACACCTGCTAATCCCTGATCACCACTTAGTACGAAGTAAGCGATCTTCCAAGTACCTTCTTTTTTCTGCTCGAGATTACAGTATGGATTATCTATCTGATAATCACCGTGAAGTATTTCAAGCATACTCTCGGCACAAAGAGAGAAAAAAGGATAAACTGTCTCATGCAAAGCCCTGGAGCGTCGCATTTTAGACGCGCTGACGAGCTGCATCGCACGTGTCATCTGTCCGATGTCGTCAACACTTTTTATTCTCTTTTTTATCTCATTAGGATTATCCATATAGTATCTTCTTTTGTTTACTCTTCTCTGTACTCAGTATGCTCGGCTACAAACTTCTCCTTAAACTCATCATAGATCTCATCGACCTTGCTCTGAGTTTCCGGAGTAAATTCACCGGACTTACGGATGGTCTTATACACACTGTTATAAAGAACGTGAATGTAGTCGAGGAAACCGTCAACAAAGTCATCGATATCCTCACGGGCTACAAAGTTCAAACGGTCAGTTGTAGCAATGTAAAGAAGGATAACCTGCTCTTCCATATCGAGCGGATTAAACTGCTGCTGCTTGAGGATAGTATTCATTACTACTCCTCGCTTCAACTGGAGCTGTGTATTCTCATCAAGGTCTGAACCGAACTGTGCAAAAGCAGCCATTTCTCTAGCCTGAGCAAGAGAGATACGAAGCGGTCCGCCAACCTTCTTGATAGCCTTTGTCTGAGCTGCACCACCAACACGGGATACAGAAAGACCAACGTTTATAGCAGGTCTTTGACCTGAGAAGAAAAGCTCCGACTCGAGATATATCTGACCGTCCGTGATGGAGATGACGTTGGTCGGGATATATGCAGAGATATCTCCTCCCTGTGTCTCAATGATAGGAAGCGCAGTAATTGAACCTCCGCCAAGATCGGATGAGAGCTTAGCTGCTCTCTCCAAAAGTCTTGAATGGAGATAGAAAACGTCACCAGGATATGCTTCACGTCCCGGAGGTCTTCTCAGGAGCAGTGATATCGCACGATAAGCCTGAGCATGCTTGCTCAGATCATCGTAAACGATAAGAACATCCTTGTGATGCTTATACATAAACTGCTCGGCAATAGCACATCCGGAATATGGAGCTATGTACTGCAAAGATGCCGAATCAGATGAACTCGCGGCAACAACTACTGTATATGAAAGTGCGTCATGTTTTTCGAGAGTATTAACGGTAGAAACGATAGTACTCATCTTCTGACCGATTGCTACATAGATACAGATAACATCTTTATCCTTCTGATTGATGATCGTATCAATGGCAATAGCCGTCTTACCTGTCTGACGGTCACCGATGATAAGCTCTCTTTGTCCTCTTCCGATCGGAGTAAGAGCATCAACAGCAGTAATACCGGTCTGCAACGGCTGATTAACCGGCGATCTCTCAACGATCGAAGGAGCCGGTGACTCGATAGGTCTCTTGTCGTTGTAACGGATGATTCCCTTACCGTCTATCGGATTTCCGAGAGGGTTTACGACACGTCCCAAAAGGCCGTGACCGACAGGAATAGAAACCGTCTCTCCTGTTCTCTTACAGATCATGCCCTCAGTAACTGTCTCTCCCATAGTAAGAAGGACAACGCCTACTTTGTCGAGTTCCAGGTTCATTGCGATACCTGTAGCTCCGCTCGAGAAAGAGATAAGCTCTGTTGACTTACACTTATTGATACCTTCAACCATAGCAACGCCGTCGCTTACGCTCTTTACGGTACCGACTTCGTCTATGGTCGTAACTTTAAGGAATGTTTCCTTGAGCTTTCTGGTCACACTCGTCAATGTAATGCTGTCGTCAGCTTCGATCTCTTCGTCTGTAGCCCAAAGATTCTTGTCGTAGAGAGCTGACGTAGGAGCTTCCTGGTACATGGAAAGAGCTTCCTCGATACTCTCCTTGATCTCTTGACCCGTAAAGTTGGAGATATCATTCTCTTTGATCTCCGACTCGTCCACAACCTTACGATTACGCTTGATGAACTCACTTATACGACCGAGCTGGCCCTTTACACTGTAATCGTATCTGTGACCAAGAGCATAGATAGCAAAACCGCTGATGAGGGATTCATCGCGCTTAGCTTCATACTCGTAATTCTTGATCTTGTTGATCGAGGCAAAACGCCTGATGATGAGTTTGATTCTCTCATCGTCAAGTTTTTCGGCATAGACGAGCTTTATAAGGATTTTCTTATCATTGCTGTCCATCGATCTTGTTCACCTCTGCATCAAGTATGCGGTTTGCGTGCTTCAGACAAAGCTCTTCGAGTGTCTGCTTAGAAACGATCTCTCCGATAACCTTCTTGGAAACTTCAACGGCGAGATCTGTAACCTCGTCTTTGACTTCTTCGAGAGCGGTCTTCTTGATCTTCTTAACTTCGTCATCAGCCTTCAACAAAGTCTGCTGAGCTTCTTCGTTTGCTTTGGAAATAATGATACTTGCCTGGCTTTCTGCATTTTCCTTGGCTTCGTTGATTATCTGAGCTGCCTCGGTTCTTGCAGCATCGATGATCTGCTTACTCTCATCGATCCTTGCCTGAGCATCCTGTTCAGCCTTCTCGGCACCTTCAACCTTGTCCTTAATGAACTTTTGTCTGTCATTAAGGAGCTTCATCATCGGCTTAAAGATTATGAACTTAATGATCAAAAATGAGATAAGAACCGTTATGATCGCGATAACAGCTGTGGACAGGTAACCGCCCAACTGTTCCGGTGAGAAAAGACCCGGTTCTTCTGCAGCCTCGGCTGACAATAAGATATATTGATAAAGCATATTCTATTCCTCTTTTTTCAATCTTAGTGTTTTCGAAAAATCAGAATGTGAAGATCAAAAGCAATGCCGTAACGAGGGCATAGATCGCAACTGACTCGATAAATACGATAGCTGTCAAAAGGAGTGTCTGGATCTTACTGAAGATCTCAGGCTGTCTAGCACCTGCCTCTACTGCCTTACCAGCTGCAAGACCCATACCGATTGCGCCGCCCAAAGCACCGAGACCGATAGCGATACCAGCGCCAAGTCCTGCGAATCCCTTAGGATCCATAGCCAACAATACAGGCATAATATTAAGTAATGTGTTCATATCAAAACCTCCGAAAAGTTATTTCTTAATTATTCTCTACGGCTGCTGCCGCTGTTTGTTTTTGAGCCAATTCCAAAGCTTCCTGCTTCTGCTGTTCCTTCAAAGCCTTCTTCTGAGCTTTCTTCTCTTGCTTCTCCTTATCAAGGAGCTCGGCTTCGTGAGCACCTTCAACTACTTCACCGATGTAAGACATGAGGAGATAAGCAAATACTACCGCCTGGAGCATACCGTCGATGAGGTCGAACCAAAGACCAAATATAGCCGGAAGAAGGATCGGTGTAACGATGGAAAGGAATTCCATAAATATGAAAGCACCGAAAACGTTACCGAAAAGACGGAGAGAGAGCGAAATAGGCTTGATAAGATAATCCAAGATCTTAAACGGAACCATTGCAACCATTGGTGATTTCAGTGATCCCCAGAAACCTTTGATACCAACCATTCTGATAGAAGTAATGATTACGTAGATGATCGCCAACAAAGCCAATGCTACAGGGAAAGCAATGTTCTTGGCAGGCGGCGATACGTGGAACCATGAGATAACGTTACAGGAAAGGATTACCATTCCGAACGTACCAATCATAGGTGCGATGCTCTCAGCCTGTTCTCTGCTAAGACCAAATCCCTCTGCAGATGAAATGATGAGTTCAATGAGGAACTCTACGATCGTCTGACCCTTACCGGGGATCATTTCCTTCGTTCTGATCGCGACAGCAAACAATATGATGATGATCGCGATGGCAATCCAGGAAACTATGGTTGCGTCCGTAATAACGAACTCCTGACCGCCGACCGTGAAGTATTCCTTCACCTGAAGGATTCCATGGCTTATCTCTTCTCCTATATTTCCACCCGGTATTATCTTCTCGATAAGGTGATCCAGAAAACTATGCCAGAATCTGGATAACCATGAACCAGTGGATAACACAAGATCCATATATATACCTCCCATTTTTAGTCTTTTTTACTTACAAAGGAGTTCAGATAAAAATCCGAACTCCGTCATTGGCGTTTAATAATTTGTCTGACCGCGATTATTTTGTACCAAACAATCTGTCACCGGCATCACCGAGACCCGGAACAATATAAGCGTGATCATTAAGTTTCTCATCTTTAGCAGCACAATAGATCTTTACGTCAGGATGATCTGTTGTAAGCTTCTCGATACCGCATGGAGCAGCGATAAGGCACATGAACTTGATGCTCTTGATGCCTCGCTCCTTAAGGAAGCTGATAGCAGCTGATGCAGATCCGCCCGTAGCGAGCATTGGATCAAGGACGATTACGTCTCTTTCTGCGATATCTTCAGGAAGTTTGCAATAATATTCAACTGGCTTCAAAGTCTTAGGGTCTCTATAAAGTCCGATATGACCTACTCTTACGTTAGGGATAAGAGCCTCAAGACCGTCTACCATACCAAGACCTGCTCTGAGGATCGGTACGACAGCGAGCTTCTTGCCTGCGATTACGTTTGTCTTAGCGATAGCAACAGGTGTTTCGATCTCAACCTGCTCGAGAGGAAGGTCTCTTGTTGCTTCATATGCCATAAGCATAGCAATCTCTGAGACTAATTCTCTGAACTCCTTAGTTGAAGTATTCTTGTCTCTGAGAATAGATACTTTGTGTTGAATCAACGGGTGATCAAATACAAATACGTTACTGTTATCCATAAGATATACCTCCTGCTCTCTATCCTCGAAAAAGTTTACCACTCATATCGAGGAAAATATACACAAAACTTTTATTTTATTTTATTTAAATAACTCTTCTTCTTGTTTCTTGATGTCATTTACGCGAACGGCGTGTCTCTCACCTGCGAACTGCTCATCAAAGAAAGCATCTACCATGTTAAGAGCTACACCAAGTCCTACTACTCTGGCACCCATTGCAAGAACCTGACCGGCGTTATGCTGTCTGAGTATCCTTGCCATGAATTCGTTGTTGCAAAGACCGTATCTTAAGCCCTTGAACTTATTTACTACGATGGAGATTCCGATACCTGTGCCGCAGATAGCGATACCTCTTTCGGCTTTTCCTTCCAAAACATCCTTAGCGAGTGCCTGACCAGCCTCAACGTAGCTGAATGGCTCAGTTCCGCTTGTAGCACCCTCGACGATTACTTCGTAACCCTTATTCTCGAGATGTTCCTTAACCTTGATCTTGAGATCATAACCTGCATGATCTGATGAAATTACAACCTTCATAACTCCTCCAAAAATCAAATTTTATGATGTATGTGCTTGAAAGTGCACTTATTGCTAGCGTAGTCACCAACGATATGGCCGTTACCGAGAAGCTTGTACTTATAGGAGATAAGTCCTTCAAGTCCTACAGGGCCTCTGGCGTGAAGCTTACTCGTGCTTACTCCGACCTCTGCACCGAATCCGAATCTGAATCCGTCAGAAAATCTCGTAGAACAGTTAACAAGACAGCAGCCGGAATCTACGGACAATGTAAACTTCTCAGCTTTTGCATCGTCAGTCGTGATAATAGAATCAGTGTGGCCTGAACCGTATCTGTTGATATGAGCGATCGCCTCATCGATTCCGTCTACGATCTTAAGGGAAACGGCATAATCAAGATATTCGTGATGCCACTCTGTTACCTTATCAAAGCCATATTCGGCGCTGATCTCATCATCTCCGTGCATCTCGACATTAGCTGCCTTGAATGCCTCAACGAGTCTCGGAAGGAACTTATCCTTAACTTTTCTGTCAATGAGAACAGTCTCTGTAGCGTTACATACTGCAACGTACTGAGTCTTTGCGTCAACGACGATCTTAAGAGCCATATCAAGATCTGCATCTTCAGATACATATGTATGGCATACACCGTCAGCATGACCCATAACAGCGATCGTTGTGTTCTTCATGATGTACTGAACAAAAGCATTGGATCCTCTAGGAATGATAAGATCGATGTATTCGTTAAGTCCGAGCATCTCAGTAACATCTGCTCTTGATGTAATGAGACACAGCCATCCTTCAGGAAGTCCTGAAGCAACACCTGCATCGTAGATCACTTTGGCAAGAACGCCGTTAGTATTGTTAGCTTCTGATCCGCCCTTAAGGAAAACGGCATTGCCGCTCTTAAGACAAAGGCTCGCGATCTGAACGAGCGCATCCGGACGTGATTCAAAGATAACTCCGATAACACCGATAGGACATGTAACTCTGTATAACTCAAGTCCGTCATCAAGAGTCGTATGAAGCTTGATCTTTCCAAGCGGATCTTCAAGCTTTATAAGACTTCTGATACCTGCGGTAACTTCATCAAGCTTTTTGTCATCGAACTTAAGTCTCTTAAGAAGAGGCAGCGAAAGTCCGGTTTCTTCAGCTTTTGTAAGATCTTCGAGATTTGCTTTGATAATGGCATCTTTGTTTTTAATAAGTGCCTGTGCAATATTTTCCAGAGCTGTATTCTTAAGCTCCGAAGAAGTAGTAGCCAGGATTCTTGATGCTTCCTTGGCTCTCTGTGCATTGATTGCTAGATCACTCATATGACACTTCCTCATTAGGTTTTTAATGATTATACCAAAGGCTCCGCTAATTTACGTAATATATTTGTAATTTTAGAAGGTTTTTTTGGTCTTTTTCGAAAAGAAACGATGTGGACATTATCCGTTTGTACAAAATATACAAAGAAGCACCGATTATGTAGTTTTTGAGTCAACATTGCGACAATACAGACACATTATCCACAAACAAAAATGTGGATAATGTGGATAACTTCGTTGATAACTCTAAGACAACCATTCCATTTTTGGATGCTGCTTAAAGCCTTGAAACAAGGGCATTTCAAAAAACACTTGACTTTTTTCTCAAAACAATTACAGAAATGTTACAAAAATGTTAACGCGAAATATAAGGCTTTACGGCAGAAAAGAACAAAATTTCTCAAAGTTCGTGTCCACCACTCGCGGACACAAAAATCTCGTTTTCGACATGTATGCTACAATATCGCGCATTTCGCGATTGACCTTGATAGAAAACTGCTTCTGGCTTATAATCTCGTTACTGTTTTAAAGGAAAAATATACTATGAAAATCATTATTACCGCACTTTTCGGACTTGAGAGCCTCGTTAAGGAAGATCTCCTTGCTATCGGCTATCAAAAAGAGAATATTACCGTAACAGACGGAGTTGTCACATTGGATGTAGATGAGAAAAATCTGGCATCTGATGTTGCTACGGTAAATATGTGGGTTAGACGCGGAGAGCGTGTCTTTTTCGAGGTTGGCACATTTAAGGCTGAGACCTTTGACGAATTCTTTGAAGGAACTGCCAAACTTGATTGGAACGAGTTCATTCCAAAGGATTATGTTTTCATAGTCAACGGTTTTTCCAGAAAATCAAAACTGTTCGGCATCAGCGCCTGCCAGAGCCTTTCAAAAAAGGCTATCGTTAAAAGTCTTCTTTCTTCAAGAGGACTTCCGGAAGGAGCATCCGTTAACGAAGACAGAACAAAGGGCGAAGTCAGGATACAGTTCGGAATCGTGGAAGATCAGGTTCGTTTTATGATAGACACATCCGGCGACGGACTTCATAAACGCGGATACCGACCGCTTACACATGAAGCACCTATCAAAGAGACTTTAGCAGCGGGAATGATCTCTCTTGCTCACTATAAGCCGTTTGATATCGAAGCCTTGGTCGATCCTTTCTGCGGTAGCGGAACGATCCTTATCGAAGCCGTTCTCATGGCTCTTAACATTGCCCCTGGTAAAAACAGACATTTTTCTTATGAGACTCTTCCCTACATCGGTCCAAAGGCCTACGATATGGCTCGTGAAGAAGCTTTAAGTCTCGAGAACAGTGATCCATTCGATGATATATTCTATTTCGGATCCGATATTGATCCTAAAGCGGTCTCAAATGCCCGTCAGAACGCAAAGAACGCAGGTGTTGAATCGTTTATTAGATTCGATGTTGCTGATGCAAAGGACAGGACTATAGATGCACTTAATAAGCTTACTTCTTTTGACCGTCACTTGATCATAACCAATCCGCCATACGGCAACCGGCTTCTTACACAGGAAGAAGCCGATAAGATCTATAAGATGATCGGTTTTAACTATCTGACCAAAAAAGGTCTTTGCAAGAAAGGCGTAAGGCTCTCAGTCATAACTCCTGATGATTCCTTCGAGAGAGCCAACAGAGCAAAGGCAGACAAGCGAGTTAAGCTATATAACGGAAACACAAAGTGCCAATTGAACAATTACTTCAAACTTGATAAAAGCTTATGATAAGAAAAACCTCAAAGCGAATTCTCGCTTTGAGGTCTTTTGTTTAACCCATTTCGTTTTTCCCGTTTTTTGTAAAAGCCCATTAGCCTACAGGTGTCAAATTCGGATCCCATTCATAATGATTTGTAATCTTAAGAAGTTCATTCTCAGGATCATATGTGATAACAGCATCAGACGGGCACTGTTTGTTACGATTATCCTTATAAGTAACGATACCGTCCGCTTCACTTACCTTGTCATAACCCAGCTGTTCTACGATATCCTGAGAAGCTAGATAACAATCAACACTGTCATATGATGAAGTTCCTTCTTTCCAAGCGCATACTCCGTTGTAAAGATATGCAATTGCCAAACCCTGGTCATCATAGAATCCTTCACCGACAAGCCACTTAGCATTCTCTTCAGCGGTCGTCACTAAATATCCATCCTCAAGGAACTTCTGGGCTTCAGCCTTAAGGACTTCATTAGTTATTTCATCCGCAGATTCAATATATTTCGTCTCCTCAAAATCTGTTGACGAATAGAATGTCTCGTGGTCATAGAACTTCATATAGTTTTCATCGATCTCGATGTTCTGATCAGGAATCCAATCAGAATAATCAAATTCTACAAAAGCACTGTCATCGTCTTCCGGATCATCAACGTCTTCGGTTTCCTCTTTATCTTCCTCTTCTGTTGTTTCTGTAGTTGTTGTTTCAGCTGTAGTATCCTTTGTTTCCTTTGTTTCCTTAGCTTCAGCCTGGTTACAAGCACCGATGAGCATGATAAGAGCAAGGATCGGCACAAGCATTTTTAATGTTTTTCTCAGTTTCATTTTTTTCCTCCGAAAAATTTTCTTGTCGTTTTTCCGACACTTATTTGACGAAGCTTTTTTATATCCTGTTGCAACATTTTTCCTTTGCCACACTTTTACCGCATATTAAAAGGGCACCCTTTAAAAGGTGCCCTTAGAAAACATTACTGTCGCAGACTTTTTATGCCTTAAATGATGCTGTCGGCTTAATGCCTGCTGCAACACAGAGACCCTCGAATTCTTTCGAAGAAACAAATCCGTTAAATACAGATTCTCTTGTTGCACCATTATTGAGTTCATTTACCCAGAATGCCTTACCGTCTGCTTCTGAATCACGATCAAGGAAGATCTTGTACATGACTTCAACATATTCTTCGTTGCTGAGATTCTTGTTGGAAAGCTCAGGGCTGAAGATAAATCCGTAAGATACGTCTCTACCGTTTGAACCATTCTTAAGTTCACCAACCCAGAAATTGAATCCGTCCGGATCAGGATCTCTGGACAACGCCAAAGTATAAAGTCTTGTAATGAAACCTTCTGCCTTTGCCTGATTGAAAGTAAGGTTATATGTCGAATTGCTTGAATATGTTGTCTTCTTTACCTTGTATGTATCACAAAGCTGATTGAACTCAGTAGAATTGAGGAATCCTGCAAGTACATACTGTCTGGAGAGGTGCTCTTTCTGGAGCTGATTCAACCAGTACTGGAGGCCCTCAGACTCAGCTTCTCTTCCGAGACATGTAGTGTAAAGTCTCTTAACGTATTCTTCATCAGACAAATTCAATCCCTGGAACTCAGCACTGTTATAGAACTGAGCAGCAACATCTTGACCTGAATCTGTCTGAGTAGCAAGCTGGTTGATCCAGAATCTCAATCCGCCGATATCATATTCTCTGCCCATGAAGCCAGTATAAAGTCTCTCAACGAAAGGCTTTATTGTCTTAAGATTTACATCGACCTTATCTGTATCAACATATGTTCCTGCATCTACACTGTAGAGATTAAAGAAGTCATGACACTCCTTACTAGCAGAGATGATCTGATAAGGATAAAGGATGCTGTAACCCTCATTCATAAGACCCTGATAGTACTTTAATCCTTCTGCATCAGGATCACGGTTGAGGAGTACCTGATATACGAGTTTGATCTGATCATCGTTAGAAAGATTTCTCTTCAGGAACTCTGACTTTTCAAACAATGTAGCGATTACAGCTACAGGATCTTTTCCGTCAGCTACCTGCTTATTGAGAGCACTCAGTTCATCATTGGAAGGCTTTCTTCCGATAATAAGTTCATGTGCACGGAAAAGAATCTCATTTGCTGCATTTTCCTTTGTCGGGAGCGGACAAGCCTCAGCAGGCATATCCTTATAAACAGGAATGATAAATGTAAGTTCAGCATTAACAAGACCTGATTTATCATAAGCACCGAACATTCTCTTTGCCTCTGCTGTAGCAGATGTAGTAGCTGTCATGTACTGGTGATAACAAGTCTTTGTTGCAGACTTAGGAGATACATTAAATCTCATGAAATAGATAGTGTTCTGACCCTTTGATACGTAGAAATCACTGATCCATCTTGCACCACCGATAATGGAGTCACCCTGTGTATCCCATGGGATCAAATACTGCTTGTTATAAGCAGAATCCTTAACGCCGTTACCGTACTGAGCAAATTTAAGTCCGACATATGCGGAATTCGTAGCATCGGAATAAGCACCGATATTGTAGAAGTTATAGAAACCTGAAGTTCCGTTTGAAGATGTACTTCCATTGGATCCAACCTCCTGTACTGATCTTGCAGCAAGGAAGATAGGGTTAACGGATGATTCATAACCTGCAATAGTGAAGAGCTTGCAGTACTCAAGAGTAGAATCAGCATACTTACCGGAAGCGTTATTCATAAATGTACCTGCAAGTACTTTTGAAACGTACTGATCAGGATTGGTAGGAATAGCTGAATTTCCGTAGGAAAGATCCAGAAACTGGAAGATTCCGTCATCATTAAGATTATTTCTAGGATCGAGATAATAAGCAACCAAAGGTCTTGAAGCATTTACCCAGTTAGGTGAATCAATAACCTTATATGTGTTAGTTGCAGGATCATAAGCATCAGATGCCTTAGATTTCCAAGCATTATCAACTGTATTCTGAACGAGAGAACAGCCGCTTCTTGTCTCAAGGTTCAATACTTCGGTCCAATCCTTAGGACATGTCTCTGCAATAAATTTCCACTTAGGGTGCTTCTCATGAAGAGCTCTAAGTGAAGCTTTATAGCTTTCCGGGAAATCTTTGATCTGCTCTTCAAAACTCTTATCTGTGTTTGTTGGAGTCGGAGTAGCAGTTGTCGTTGGCGTAGGAGTTGTTGTAGTTGTATTCGTATTTGAGATCTTTACGAAAGATTCTGCAATGTAACCCGAATACTCCGTGTTATTAACGGTGACCTTGATCTTACACCATTTGGAAGAACCGGACGTATCTCCTGATTTAGCACTGACCGTATCTTCTACCTTAAGCTTTGTGGCATTAGGAATAGAAACAACGATGTCAGATTTTGTAGTCGGTTCTTTTCGAACATTTACCGTGGAAGTGACGTTAACGACTTCACCATCCTTGGTATCAGCACGGAGTGTTGAATTAGGGGCGATAAACACAACCGTGGATAGTATCAGAAGCAAACTACACAATATCAATGTAGCCTGTCTGATTGCGTTTGACTTTCTAGACATGAGTAATTTCCTTTCATATTTGCTTCCATAATAATCACGATTAACTAAATAATATTGTTGCATTCTTTTAAAAATATTCAACCGTTATGGTATCCTTTTATCGAAAGGTGGGATATTTATGCAACAAAGAGTCGCTGTCATCGGCGTTATCGTCGAAAACAAATCTTCCATAGATGAACTAAATCACATCATTTCCGAGTATTCTGAATACATTGTAGGAAGAATGGGAATTCCGTATCACAAAAGAGGAATAAGCATTATCTGCCTTTCTGTTGATGCACCTCAGGATAAGATAAGCGCTTTATCGGGAAAGATCGGCAAACTGGACGGAATATCAGCTAAAACTGCTTATTCCAACGCCGTTTTCGAAGACATTTGATTATTTTATATAAATATGTTATAACCTTTTCGACTAAAGAGAAAGAAGCGTTCTGACTCTGAAGAAAGGATAATTGAATATGTACGATCCAAAATCGCTGAAGGCTGAAGACTTCATCAATCACGAGGAGATCTTAGAGACCCTTGATTACGCTGAGGCCAACAAAAACAATCTAGAATTAGTAGATTCCATCTTAAAGAAAGCAGAAGAGAGAAAAGGCTTGTCACATCGTGATGCGTCTGTTCTTTTGGCGTGTGAAGACGAAGAACGCGTACAGAAGATGTATGCTCTCGCCGAGCAGTTCAAAAAGGACTTTTACGGCAACAGGATCGTGCTCTTTGCTCCATTATACCTTTCCAACTACTGTGTTAACGGCTGTGTTTACTGCCCTTACCACATGAAGAACAAGCACATCTGCAGAAAGAAGCTTACCCAGGAAGAAGTCAAGAAAGAAGTTATCGCACTTCAGGACATGGGTCATAAGCGTCTTGCTATCGAAGCCGGCGAAGATCCGGTAAATAACCCTATCGAGTACATTCTCGAGTGTATTAATACTATTTACTCAATCAAGCACAAGAACGGTGCCATCAGAAGAGTTAACGTAAATATCGCTGCAACAACAGTTGAGAACTACAGAAAGCTCAAGGAAGCAGGCATCGGTACATATATCCTTTTCCAGGAGACATATCATAAGGAAAGCTATGAAAAACTCCATCCGACAGGACCTAAGCACAACTACGCTTACCACACGGAAGCTATGGACCGTGCTATGGAAGGCGGAATCGATGACGTTGGATTGGGCGTTCTCTTCGGACTCGAGCTCTACAAGTATGAGTTCGCAGGACTTCTCATGCACGCTGAACACCTTGAGGCTGTTCACGGCGTTGGTCCTCACACTATCTCTGTTCCACGTATCAAGAGAGCTGACGATATCGATCCATCAACTTTTGATAACGGAATCGATGATGAGACATTTGCTAAGATCTGTGCCCTCATAAGGATCGCAGTTCCATATACAGGTATGATCATCTCTACAAGAGAATCCAAGAAAGTACGTGAAAAGGTTCTCCACCTCGGCGTATCACAGATCTCCGGTGCTTCAAGAACAAGTGTCGGCGGTTATGCTGAGCCGGAGCCGGAGGAAGATAACTCCGCACAGTTCGATGTTTCCGATAACAGAACATTAGACGAAGTCGTTCATTGGCTCATGGAGATGAAATATATCCCATCCTTCTGCACTGCTTGCTACAGAGAAGGAAGAACCGGTGACAGATTCATGGCTCTTTGTAAGAGCAAGCAGATCCAGAACTGCTGTCATCCGAATGCACTTTTGACACTCAGAGAGTATCTTAACGATTACGCTTCCGAAGACACTAAGCGTATCGGTGAGGAACTCATCCAGCGCGAGCTTCAGAACATTCCTAATCCTGCTGCCCGCGAAACATGTGAGAAGCGTCTTGCCATGATCAACGATGGTAAGCGCGATCTTTACTTCTGATATTCGCTGCTTTTCTTTGGTGAGACCTCGCCGACTCACTTCCCAAAACAAGGCACGTCTCACTGCAACGAAGCAAAACATAAGGGGTTGTCTGACTGACAACCCCTTCGTTTTATCTTAAACAATATTTCTTATTCCGTCGCAGATCTTCTTGGCTACTGTCGGGTTATTCATCGTATAAAGGTGAATTCCGTCGCTGCCGCTGGCGAGAAGATCGATTATCTGGGATATCGCGTAGTAGATTCCCGCATCCATGAGAGCTTCGTTGTTATTCTCATATCTCTTGACGATCTTTTCGAATCTTGGTGGCAAAGAAGCTCCGCATGTCGTAACCATTCTCTTGATCTGAGCAGCGTTTACTACCGGCATGACACCCGGTGTGATCGGGATATCGATACCTGCGATCCTTGAGTCTTCCACAAATCTGTAGAACAGGTCATTATCGAAGAACAGCTGAGACAGAAGGACTTCCGCACCTGCATCCACCTTCTTACGGAGATTCTCAAACTCCGATACGCGGTTCGGTGAATCCGGATGGCACTCAGGATAGCATGCTCCTGCGATACAGAAGTCATACTTGCTCTTAATGTATGTGATAAGGTCAGATGCGTGCTTAAAGTCATCCTTCATCTCTAAGTTAGGATTGATATCGCCGCGGAGAGCAAGGATATTCTCGATTCCGTTATCCTTAAGTTCCAGGCAAAAGTTGTCGATTTCTTCCTTGGAATATGTAAGACATGTCAGATGCACAACAGGCTCGATCTTATACTGATCCTTGATCTTTCTGGCAAGTCTTATGGTCTTATTGTTATTAGATGAACCGCCGGCACCGAAGGTAACGCTAATATAATCAGGATGCAGATCGCTCATTATCTCGAGCGTAGCATCGATATCCGTCAATTCCTCATCGTGTTTTGGCGGAAATATCTCAAAAGACAAAACCCTGTCCTTGTTCTTGTATATATCTGATATTCTCATGTTTACCCCCGAAAAAGCATTTGAATAATTTTACATCACACACCCCAAAAAGTGTATACTGAGAAACAGAATAACAAAAAAGGTGCTTTTTATGCTCGAAAAAACTATTCCATTCTTTGACCCACACAAGATCGCCCTTAGTGGCCAGGCATTCAGATTTAAGATCTTAGACGATACCCACGTGGAGCTCATCGCAAAAGACAGATACCTTCAGATTGCGTGTCTCGGCGGCGATGATTTCGCTTTTTCCTGTGATGAGGAAGATTTCGAAAACATTTGGAACGACTATTTCGATCTGGACCGCGATTACGTCAAGATCTTTCACAGCATAGATGAGGATGACGAGTATCTTAAGGATGCAGCAGCATTCGGATACGGCATCAGGATCCTAAAACAGGAACCTTTTGAGACGCTCATAAGCTATATCATCTCACAAAGGCGCTCTATCCCGTCGATCATGACTTCTGTCGAGAAGATCTGCGAGAAGTACGGCAAAAAGATAAAGCTCCCTTCCCTGTCTGCTCCTTTCATCAAACCTGAAAAGAAAACATACTACACATTCCCTGACTGCAAAGCTCTTTCCAAAGCCAAACTTGAAGATATCACTAATATGGGCGTCGGTTACAGGGACAGATATATTATCGAAGCAGTTCAGGACATAAACTCCGGCAAGATCGACCTGGAATCACTAAAGACCAAGAGCGACGAAGAACTTTATACGATATTGACTTCGATGTTTGGCGTAGGAACCAAAGTAGCCAACTGCACCATGCTCTTCGGTTTCAGCCGCACGGGCATCTTCCCTATTGATGTTTGGATCAAAAGGATCCTTGATAAGTATTACGGCGGCTCATTCGACACCTCTCTTTATCCTGAGACTGCAGGTATCATGCAGCAGTTCATGTTTTTCTACGAGAGGACGATCTCAGGCAAATGACATTTGTCATGTGATATACGGAGCATTCACGTCATAATCGGCTATGGCTGCTATCGGAATCTCGAGCTGCAACCCGATCTTCTCCTCGAGGTAATTCAAAGACTTGACGTAGCTGTCCTTGCCGCTTTTTTCAGTTGAGTAACATTGGATCGTGTTTTCCTCAAGCGACAGAAACGCATGTCCTATTCCGGAAGGAATCAAAACAGTCAGTGCGTTTTCTTCGCTAAGTTCCAGTTTCTCCCATTTGAGATACGTCGGCGAGTTTTTTCGAAGATCAATAAGATAATCCATGCCTCTGCCCTTTATGACAGAAACGACCCTGTTCATCGGATCTTCCTCATCACGGTAATGTATGCCGAAGAAGGTTCCCTTTACGTTCATGGAATATATCCTGGTCTCTTTTGCTCGAAAACCATCGATGCTCTCATCATTTACAACAGTCATGACTCCGCGGTCATCAATCCTGGAGCGCCTTTTAAAAACCAGTGCACAGTCAAAGACTTCTCTTATCAGTTCCATATCAGTCTAATTCCATTGGAGATTTAACCTTAAATGCGTCACAAAGGTCATCAATGAGATCGGTTTCTTCAGACATAGTCTTAAAAGTTAATACTGTCTTTCCGCACACATAGAAACCCTCCAGCATCGGTACTCCCTTAGGACTATCTCCATTATCTATAAAGTATGTATAACCCTTACCTTCGCCTGTCTCACAGTCTTCACTGTCTTGATCGCTGTATTTCTTATATAGTTTCTTGGCATCTTTCTCATCTTCCATCGTAAACAGATAGCAAAGAATTACACCGCCCTCCTCATCACTATATACAAACACAGTGGTTTGCTCCACATCATAATTCGGATATGGGCCAAAGCGGTTAAAGATAACATCATAAATATCCTGGGCATCACTCTTGTCACAGGACAGATAAATACCATCTTCAGTGTCTCTTCTGAAAGTTAAATATGAACTGCATTCTTCAATAAAATCATCATAATCGTCGTATTCATCCATATCGTGATCTTCGCAGAAATCCACCATCTTCTGATGTTCAAACTCTTTTGGGGCACAAGCCGCAAGACATGAAGTCATCACGAGAACCAAAGCTATACATGCAAACTTCTTAAACACTTTCATAGTTAAACCTCCCAAAAGATATATCTCTAGGAAATCACAAAACACCGCTAATTACAATCACGCGAGATCAGATCATCTTAAGTTCCACGTGCTTAAGGAATGCTCCAAGACCTATAAGAAGATCATCATACGTCTCATCGAAATTATCTGTATACCATGGATCGGCAATACTTCTGTCAATCCCCGCGAATTTCAAGAGTTGGAATATCTTACCGTCAGGATCTCCGCCTGCGATCCTTTCCATATTACGGATGTTATATGTATCCATTCCGATCAGATAGTCGAATTTATCATAATCACTACGAGTCATCTGACGAGCACGATGCGCAACGACCGGAATCCCGACCTCGCGAAGTTTAGACACGGTACCGTAATGCGGACCATTACCTATCTCTTCAGTACTAGTAGCTGCAGAATCGATAAAGAACTCACCTTTAAGTCCGCGTCTGTTGACCATATCCTGAAACATGGACTGAGCCATTGTCGATCTGCAAATATTTCCATGGCAAATAAATAACACTTTTATCATTATCACGTTATGCCCTGTTATGCTACGATAAGCGCCTATTTGCAAGGGTTTCGCGACTACCCTTGAACTGATGCCCAAGTGGCATATCGTGGCATATCGTAGTATATTTTAGCCCGTAAGTGGGTTCAAAATTGGGTTCAAAACTTGAATTTTGACCCACCGTATTTTCAGGGCTTTCGAGGCTTTTTACACAATAGCGAGTCTTGTTATCTCTGCTCTGGCATCGTCCAAATTGACATGAGTATAAACATCGAGCGTAACACTGATGCTCGCATGACCCATAAGATACTGTAAAGTCTTAGGATTCATGCCCGACTTAGCCATGTTGGAACAATAGGTATGACGGCAGACATGAGGTGTAATGACCGGAAGTTCGTCCTTATATATCCTATTATATTTCTCTCTGGCGAACTTAAAGTATTTTTCCCAGTGAAGTGAATACTCTATGTTCCCGTTCTTATCATAAAACAGAAATCCTGTCCTTCCGTTGACGACCTTCTCCCTCTTGGGAGGATTTCTGTTGACGATCAGATTTCTGAAGCATTCCTCAACATCAGGTGTCATCGGTATCGTTCTCTTTCCGGCTTCTGTCTTGGTCTCCTGGATGTAATATCCTTTGGAACCGTCCTTAAGCAGCTGATGGTCGATCCTAATCGTGTGCTCTTCGAAGTCGATGTCGTAGATCGTAAGTCCGCAGAACTCCGAGATTCTCATACCGGTCTTAAACAGAATGTAGATACCGTCATAGTATTTACTGAAGTGCTCGTCTTCTTTAATGAACTTAAGAAATCTGCGTTCATCTTCGCGACTAATAGCTTCACGTCTCACACTGTCGTTTACAACGACCTCTACAAGTTCAAATTCGAAAGGATTTTTCCTTATAAGGTCATCATTAACCGCCATCTGGAATGCAGGTCTTAATACGCCTCTAATCGAATGGATAGAACTGTAACCCCTGCCTTCCTTCTGCTGAAGCTTTATAAGCCATACCTTCGCATCAGACATCTTAATCTGGTCGATCCTCTTTAGGCCGATCGGATCTTTCTTCAGGATATTGATCACTGTTCCGTATCCCTTACGAGTCGTCGGGCGAACATTTATCTTGGTCTCAAGATACTTCTCAACAAGTTCCAGGACTGTAAGATTGCCGCC
>CAMYXL010000037.1 GCA_947303255.1 uncultured Clostridia bacterium
TTATAAGATCGTTATCGGTATCAAGACTTCCAGTAAGGAAAGTAAGATAATGTACTTATTAAGAAGTCTATATTATAAGATCATCAAGAAGTTCTCTGATGTTGAGCAGATCGAGCACTTCACAGGTTCCGGTCTTTACGACAAGAGCTTTATCAAGGTTCTCCGTGATCTTAAGGATCCTAAGCCGTTCCTCAGAGGAATCGTTGCTGAACTCGGTTTCGAGAGAAAAGAGATCCCTTATGAGCAGCCTCAGAGAAGAGCAGGTAAGACCAGCAATAACTTCTACAGACTTTATGATGCAGCAATGCTTTCCATCACTTCATATACGAAGATCGGTCTTCGTATCGCGACCATCGGCGGTGCGATCTTCTCATTCTTCAGCTTGCTCGTAGCTCTCGTATACTTCATCCTGAAGCTCTGTTGGTGGGATTCATTCCCTGCAGGTATGGCTCCGGTCGTTATCGGTATGTTCGTATTGGGCTCTGTACAGATGTTCTTTATCGGTCTTTTGGGCGAATATATCCTTAACATAAACGACCGTATCATGAACAGGCCACTGGTTGTTGAAGCAGAGAGGATCAATTTCGACGAGGACTAACCTTACAAAATTGTTAGATTAACGTAAGCAAAATCGATAGTTATAATTTGGCGTCAGTAATATCATATACTCAAGGAAGACGAAAAGCGTACAGAAGGGAGATATATGAAATGAATGACGCCAGAACTTTTTATGAGTTAACTTCTGAAGAGTTGAATGAACTTAAGATCATCATGCTCTTCAGTGATGACGAAGAGTTCTACGAAGACATCGATGAGATCTCCTATACATCTGTTAAACAGAAATTCGGAAACCTGAGGTTCAGGCGCGAAGACTTCGCCTGCAACCTGATTGCTTAAGACACTCTCTTTTTCATAACACTTCATAACCCTAATAAAAACACCTCTTTGCCCCCCCGCAAGAAGGTGTTTTTAATTCGTTTACATTATATTTTATAGGTGACAAAAAAGTCTGATATCTGTTATTATATGAACTAAGTTGAGGGGAAAAGAGTTATGATTGATAGAAACATGATTGACGACATCAATGTCATTCGTGAAGTTTCGCGTAAATATCATTCGCGCGGCTTTAATTCGTCTGCTTTCCTTAACGGTTCCGTAGTAAACACAGTCAATTCATATATGGGTGAACAGGTAGATTTTTCCGCCAATGAGAAGGGTGAATATATCTACAAGACGATCGACAGTCGAGATCTTCCTAAGAGTCATTTGATGCAGCTGTGGAGAATGAAGAAGATCGACGAATTCGATTTCAATGTTCATTTCTATATCATGGATATCCTTCATAACGATGAAAAGACTGCTGAAGAGGTCTACGATATCTCCAGCGGTTATGCCAGGGAGTTCGATCCTGATTATGTGATCGATAAGGAACGTTTCTATAAGAAAATCGAGACTTATGTCGAAGACGGTCTCCTCGTCAAGAGAGAAGAAAACGGCGTGAACTACTACACCATGGCTCCTTGCGCGAAGATCCCAAGTCCGGAACTCCTGCGATTTTTCGCAGAGATCGCTCCTTGCGGAACAGTAGGATACACAATCGAGTATAAGCGACAATTCGTTAAATCATTTTTCCAGTTCAAGCATCACTTCACGGCACTTGCCTTTAATGACGGAGTCCTTCTGAACATTTTCGAGGCCATCTCGAAAAGGATTACAGTAGTTCCGATACTTTTCGATGAAGGAAAGACAAATGAGATAGTTCCTCTGAAGGTCCTGTCATGTTCTCATGCAGGAAGAGATCGTGTAGCATGCTATGATCTCGTGACAAAAGAATTCAAATCTATCAGGATAGACGAGATAAAAGAGCTGGAAACAGGCAAGAACTATGATGAGTATGACGCCAGATATGATGAGCTCGAGAAGATGAGAGAAAATGTCTGGATCTTGAAGTTAAGTGAAAAGACCGAGCATGTAATGTTCGAACTGGAGTTCGAGCCTGCCGAGGACTATGTCCTGCTTCGACTTAACAGAGAAAAAAGATTCGGTAAGATCACTAAACTCTCGGAGGGCATGGTCAGATTTGAGGCAGATGTTACCGACACATATGAGATACTTCCGTGGATCAGGACATTTATGGGTTGGATCACTAAGATAGAACTTTCCAACAAAGAAGTTCTTAAGGTATTCAAAGATGACCTTAAGACTTTGAATGAGATGTACGGAGGTAACGATGAAACTGTTTAATGAGTATTCCAACATGCTTTTTGGAATAAGCGGATACCTCCTGTATCTTGCCGAGCTTCGTAAGATCACTACGCAGGATGTTACGGACATGATCATTGCCTGCAGCAGCGTTTTCACCAAGGAAGAGATAACGGATTTTCTGGCGAGCAAATCTAACAAGCTTCTGAGAGAAGACGGAACCACCGTTCTTAAAAACCATCCTACAATGCCTTTGACCACTCTTCAGAAGAGGTGGCTCAAAGCTATATCCATGGATCCGAGATTCAAGTTGTTTGGCGAAGAATTGGAAGGACTTGATGATGTCGAGCCGCTCTATACTTCAAAAGAATACGAGATATACGATAAGTTCAACGACGGTGATCCGTACGAGAAAGAAACTTATATCAAGAATTTCATGACTGTCGTAAAAGCTATCAAAGAGGGAACTACACTTAATATCTCCGTCAGGACCAGATCAGGTCACAGGAGAAATGTGTTGATGCTTCCGTCCAAGATCGAGTATTCGGATAAGGACGACAAGTTCAGAGTCCTCGGAAGCGGTGACAAGGTCAATATGAAAAATATTATCACTGCCGAGAAATCTGAAAAGAAGATCTCTCACGCCAGTGACGACGATTATGTGATCCGTAACGAAGTCGTATTCCGCCTGATCAATCCGGATATAGATGACATGATGAACTATTTTTCTCACTTTGCAAAGGAAGTTCGTAAGGTCTCTGATACGGATTACGAAGTAAAGATATTCTATCAGCCTGATGACGAGACTGAGATCATCGTAAGACTTATGACATTCGGCCCTGCGTTACAGATATTATCACCTTCAACTTTTAAGGAGATAATGAAGAGCAGGATCAGTAAACAGATGAGGCTTTTCGATCAGTAGATCTGATAAACGGTAGTGTGATTATCCTCAGGGAAGTACCATATTCTCCCAGATATAGGAGAAGTTGATTGTTATTTGTAGTATTGTCAGATTATGTCAATCATAGTATTTTGGAAAGTAGATAAGGGATGCGGGGAGGAATATGTGAAATCTGGGATTAAACAGAGAAACTCATGCAAGTTTTTATCTCTTTTGGTTATTACAAGTCTTTTTTGTATCACTGCCTGCAATACTAGGAATTCCGTTGAATCGAGTGTATCAGAATTAGATCCTATTACCCAAATATCTGTTGTTACTGAAGGAACAACAGGAACAACCATAGATGTCGGGGAATACGATTATGAGATATTTTTGGATCAAGAAAAAACGCTTGCGATTCGCTTACCAATTAACTTAGATGATTACATTATTGAATCAGAAAACGGAAGTAAGGAGTATCTGTTAAGAAAACTGTTATCTGATTTTGGTTGGAAGGAGATGGATTGGGATGAAGATGGTGATTTTTCATTGCCTGTATGTGAATCTGGATTCTTTTCCTATGATGTTTTGCAAAAAGAGGGAGATTTCTTCTATTATGACTGCGGCGATATGTGGATCAGACTATCAATACAAAATCAGTTACACTCTGATCCGCTGATTTTCAGTCCTTTATGGCTCGACTATTCATTTATTTATCCAAATAATCCAGGGGATTATTACTACAGTTTTACTATGTATTCTTCTGATTCAACTAATAACGTTGATGCTCGCATGAATGTATCAGATTTGCCAAAACAAGTCCTGTCTTCGACTGATATAGAGCACACATTTTTGTACTATGATTATTTTGTGCTTTTGGCATATGTAGCAACCTGGCCAAGTATTCTTCCTGAAGAAAATCCTTTGTTCTATTTAAACTATGGCGAGTTGTACACGGTTGATGATGTAAGAAAAAATATATTAAGGGACGAATATAGTTTTCGTTGATACGATATATAACGCAATAGTTTCGCAGAATCAAGAAAGCCATGATGAAGGTGTTATCTGATAAAACAGAAAACAAGCACTAACCTTATGCCGAAGGATTTTTCGTGACTAGGAGAGCATTAGTAGATCTGATAAACGATAGTGTGATTGTCCTCTGGGAAGTATGCTACCTGCTTCAAGTTTGATGCAAAGAATTCCGCATTGTACATAGGCTTGCCTTCAGAATTCTGAATGTCATAGAATTCCGGATCGAAAACAAGATATTTGATCTCACGTTCTTTGCAGTAAGAGACAAACTTATCGATGTCCCCGTTACAACCTGTTATAAGCCACTGATATATCTCGTCACGAGTATATGTGTCGTGACCTGCGGACCATGCGAAATACGGCCAGCCGTAGTAAGCCGGGCGGCCTGCCAGGAAGAAGCGGTTAACTGACCACATAGGCGTCAGGAAAACATCTGACGGAGCTGTATTATGTTCGATCCAGTCAACAAGTTCGGATCTTGTATTAACGTCGATATGTCCCTTGTTTATGTTGATATAGACGCACCATTCAACGATGCCCGTACCCGTAAGCCCCACGAGAAGACACAGTGCGATAATAGCTGACAGGATCTGTGCCGGAATATATGCCGGAAGAGGCAGAACAAACTTCTTTTTCTCTTCGGAATCCTTATTGAGAGCTTCTTCCAATTTATCGTTATCAAGAGGCAGGAGCTTAGGAAGATCCGTGTCTTTTTTCGGAGCGAAAGGAAGGTTGGCGAGGTTCGCGAGAAGGGAAGCCACAAAGATATCAATGAAGATGAGAGATATCTGAATGAACTTGTGATTAGCGAGCATCTCAAGAGATACTTTTACGTTGAATGCGAATACCAACGGCAAAAGGAACGATACGAACAGAAGCGACATGTATATAGGACGCTTCTTAAGTATATCGAAAACAAGTCTCGCGATAGCAAACAGTACAGCCGAGATCAACGTGAAACCCGTGATGTAAATGAGATAACGGTACGGACTTCCGAAGGTGCTCTCGTTACTTACAAATCCGCTCTGAAGAGAGAACTTGACCATGTTTGTGTAAGAACCCGAGAATATCTTAGTCTGAATGTAGGAAGATACTACGGCACTTACTGCAACTGCGAGATAACTCAATCTGTTCTCGCTGACGATCGCCATACCGAAGAGTATCAGAAGTCCTGCGATGAGAGCTGATCCGTGGATATAAGGCATTACGATAACGAGAATGCACGCGAGGATCAGGTTCTTATAAGGACAGAGCGGATCGCCTTTTCTCGGGATCCAGGAAGTCTTCGTAAGGAAGATACTCTTAAATCCGCCGGATGAGACAGAGATACACAGGCGTCTCACATATGGGACAAAGAGTATCACGAGGATAAGTATCATGGCGACACCGAACATGAGGTGTCTCTGGTTCGCGTAAACATTGATGGCCCAGATGCCCCAATCGTCGTAAGGAGTCTGCTTGAACCAGGAAAAAGAATGCAGCAGGACATTGATGCTTCTCGTGACACCATATTCGTGTTGCATCATATTCGAAAAAGATGAGAAGACGTTAAACGAGCTTCTGAAAAGAACGAGAAGCGGAGCAAAGAAGAACGTCAACCTTCTTCCGCTCAGAAGGACTCCCAAAAGTCCCAGGAGCATGAAGCAGCAGACCATGGCGATGATCGAAGGAACGTTGATCGCGTAGTCGATCGGGAAACCCAGAAAACCCAGGATGCCGCAGAAGAAATAGAAGAAGAAATGATACTGAATTCCGTCTCCCGAATAATGCATGTATTGTGTCGGGAAGTTGGAGCCGACGCTGAATGACGATGTCATTGCCGTGTGAGGCGACAGGTCAGAGAAAACGGAGTAACCGTTTATGAGCATTCCGTCGGAGATCCTGAAAGTGTAGAAGAACAGGAATGATGCGACGGTCGTGAAAAGCACGATGGAGATTCCGTAGAACAAAGTGTTCTTGATGGAATTATCGAAGTTAGGGATCTTGGGATTTGCTTCTTTTTTCTTTTTGCGCTCTTTGTCGATGAACATGAAGATCATGTAGCACATGATGACTGTGACGACAGCAGTTCCTGCCGTTATGGCCGTTTGTTTTCGAGTAAGAACATAAGAAAATCCCAGGGATGCATAGTATGTGAGGAAAGTCGCGATGGAGATTCCTGTGATGATACCGGCGGGAACTTTGAAGAGGAGGTCCGGGATATTGGTCAGAGACTTCTTTGAGACAGCAGTCGCAACATAGAGTCTTCTGATGTCAGGCACGAGAAAAGATACGAGTTCGTACCCGAATACAGCACATACCAAAATGAATAAGATTCCCAGCATTTTTCTTCCTCTTTATTAGATTTATATATATCTTACCAAAACGTTTTAACCGCAAAAAATACAATAATGTTACGTTAAGTATACAGTTCTGTAAAACCTTGGTATCTCGGCTTTTTCGCCGAAAAAAGAATGCTACAATCCTTAAAAATCAAAGTGTTTCAAGGAGAAAATTTCTTATGAAGATCGTGGTTTTGTCAGGCGGATTAAGTCCTGAGCGTGACGTATCAAAAACATCATCAAGTCTCATCGCAAATGCATTGCTCTCAAAAGGACACAGAGTTGCAGTTGTTGATCTCTATGAAGGTGTCGATGAAGGTGTTGAAATCGGTTCGATCTTCAGAGAAGGAATGAGCGATCTGTTCCACTACGACATCCCAGAGAGCGAACCTGATCTCGAGGCTCTTATCCAGAGCTTCGGAGGAAGAAGAGAGTGGCTCGGACCTCGCGTTATCGAGGTATGTAAATACGCTGATTCCGTATTCCTGGGACTTCACGGATCACACGGTGAGAACGGCCAGCTTCAGGCAGTTCTGGACGCATATAACATCGCTTACACAGGTTCCGGATATCTTGGTTGTGCACTTGCAATGGATAAGGATATCTCCAAGGCTATCATCGCGAGCCGCGGAATCAAGACAGCTAAGTGGATCATTAAACCTGCTGAAGAGATCAACATCGATGATGTTAAAAAAGAGATCGGCATCCCATGCGTTGTTAAGCCTATCGGATGCGGCAGCAGCTGCGGTGTTTCCATCGTAAAGACAGACGACGAATTTAATAAGGCAATTTCCTATGCAGCAAGCTATAAGCAGGAAGTACTTATCGAAGCATTTATAACGGGAAGAGAGATCACCGTCGGTGTCGTTAATAACGAAGCACTTCCGATCATCGAGATCATTCCTCACGAAGGATTCTACGATTACAAGAACAAGTATCAGGCAGGACTTACGGATCATATCTGTCCTGCAAGATTTACCGAAGATCAGACAAAACGTGCTCAGGGTCTCGCAGTTGAGATCTTCAAGGCACTTCGTATGAAGGCATACGGCCGTATCGACATGATCTATGACGAGAAGGCTGACGATTTCTGGTTCATCGAAGCAAACAACCTCCCGGGCATGACTAATACCAGTCTCGTTCCGGATGCCGCAAAAGTTGCGGGCATCTCTTACGAAGATCTCTGCGACAGGATCGCGAGATCATGCGGTAAGGAAACGATCTGATCATTAGGGGTTTTGAAGTGAAGGAAGGCAGACTAAAAGTAGGTATAATCGGCGGAGGAGCAGCAGGTCTTTTTACGGCGTGTCAGCTCAAGAAACTCGGCCTTAACGATGACATTGAAATAACTATCCTCGAGAAGACATCGACACTCGGCAAGAAGCTTACGCTCACAGGCCACGGTCGATGCAATATCACTAACAGAAAAACACCTTCCGAATTCAAAAAAGGACTTCATGAAGCAGGTAATTTTCTTTATCCTGCGATCAAGGAATTCAGCCCGGATGATACGGTGAGATTTTTCGAAGAAGACCTTGGGCTTAAGCTTAAGGAAGAAGACAATAACAGGATGTTCCCTGTGTGCGACAGCGCGGTAAAAGTAAGGGACACGATAGTTTCCTACATCTCCGACAAGGTTAAGACCATATGTGATGCCAAAGTTCTGGACATCGCGAAAACAGACGGCTTTGACGTATACACGACAAAGGGCGATTTCAAGTTCGACATACTGGTCCTGTCGTGCGGCGGAGCATCATTTCCTGAGACAGGATCAACGGGTGATTCATATGCTTTCGCATCAGGACTCGGCCATACGGTTGAGCCTATTAGAGCGGCACTCGCTCCTGTTAAAGTCGATAAAGCATCAAGACAGTTTACCTCTGCATTAAGCGGAGTATCAGTTAACGCGAACGCGAGCCTTTACTGCTCGGGTTCCAAATCCGCATCGTCTGAAGGCGATGTACTGTTCGCAGACTTCGGACTTACGGGTCCTGCCATCATGGAACTTTCCCGTGAGATACCGACAGACATCGTTGACATGAACGGATGGATCGAGCTCGACTTCACACCGTTTATGAGCGACGAGCAGATCGATAAGGAGTTCCAGAAGATGATCGACGAACACCCTGATACCAAGGTATCAACGCTGGCATCTAAGTACGTTCCTTCATCCGTATCAAGAGAGTTGTCTGCACGTGCAAAAGTTACTGATCTTTATGCGCAGAACTTTACGAAGCAAAACAGAAAAGCACTCTGTAAAGAGATCAAGCATTTGGAACTTGGTATAGAAGAAGCTCCGAACATCGATAAGGCTTATGTTACAAGAGGCGGAGTCAGGCTCAAAGAAGTTGATAAAAGGACCATGCAATCGACAATCGTTTCAGGACTTTATATAATTGGAGAAGCACTCGACATAGACGGAATCTCGGGAGGTTATAACCTCCAGGCCTGTATGAGCGAGGCGTATGCGGTAAGTAAGAGTATACTCGGATAACCTTCAGGGGATAGGAGGGAATAGGATGGAGACAAAGGAAGAACTGTTCAGAAGATTGGACAAGTATTGCAGTACCCTTTCTCGTATCGAAGACGCAAAAGCAGAATACGAACTCGAGAGGAACAGATGCAGAAATGCCGTTCCTGAGGGAGTTTATAAGAATAAATTCTTCCACTATTTCTGGCCGTTTGTCGTGTTTTTCTTTGGTGCATGGGTTCTGGCTTTGATAGGTGCCGGCATTTTCAGAGAAATGGATAACATGATGCTTTTCATGGTTGTTCTGGGTCTTATCCAGATCCTGGTTCCGATAATCGGAGTAGGCATCTCGTGGAAATTAAGAGACAAACAACACAGAAAAGTTGATGAACAGATCGAAGAGTATCGTAAGAAGGCTCTCGAATCAGATTCACTTAAAAAGCTTGATCAGAAAATCAGAGATACAGAAGCTGAAGCAAATGAACTCTCTAAGATCCTGCCTGCAAAGTACAGGACCTTAAGAGGAGCTCAATTGATCCGCAAACGCCTTTATAAGGACGACATAAACACTATTGAAGAAGCTGTTGAAAGCCTTAATTAAATGGAACATCAGGTTATGAGTGAGAACAACATCAATTCAAACTGGCAGTGTTCATGCGGCCAGATCAACAACGGCAACTTCTGCTGTGCATGCGGAAGACAGAAGGTGCAGTATGCAGCACCTCCTGTCCAGCCTCAAATGCAATATCAGCAGCCTCAATATCAACAGCCACAGCCTTCAGTAGCGGTTAATCCTAAATCCGGATCTAAGATCAAGTTTCTCGATTATCTCGTAAGCTTGATCGCAACCATAGGTGTATTACTCACGAACATCCCCGGAATGTTAATGTCGACATTGGCTTCTGCAGCAGGTCCTTTTGCCATGACGTTTGGCGGCGCTGATGCAGAGGAGTACGCCCCGGCTTTTTTGGTCTTCGGTCTCGAAAGTATCGTTTTCATCTTGATCATCCTGGCTTTTCTCTTCAACATCATAAGCTATGTCAAATCAAAGAAAAGACCATTCAAAAAGTATAAACCGTTCAGGATCCTTGTTGCGATCTTCGTCATGATTTCTGCCCTGAGTTCGATCGTGTCAACTGTCTGGCTCAACAGCCTTGACGAAGCTCCGGTATTGATACTGATCCCTGTCATAGCGGTTCCTCTCGGAATAGCTGCTCTCGTTATAAACATTATCGACGTCTGTTCGAACAAGGATCAGATCAACGCCTGATCTTATGCGCTGATGAGGTTTTCCAGCTTTGCGTTCAAGACTGCTTTCGGCATTCCGCCGATTGCTGAATCTACAACTTTTCCGTCCTTGATGAAGAAGAAACTCGGTATAGACATAACACCGAATGACTGAGCCAATTCGGGATATTCGTCGGTGTTGACTTTGCCGACCTTGATCTTTCCGTCATAAGTTTCCGCCATCTCCTCGACGATCGGTGACATCATTCTGCAAGGACCGCACCATTCTGCGTAAAAGTCCACCAATACAGGCACTTCGCTTCTCATTACTTCCTGCTCGAAATTCTCATTTGTAAATCTGTATTCCATATCTATTTCCTCACTTTCTTTTCGAAAACTCTGTTGATAATTCAATTGTACATGGTATAAAATATGTATCAAGTACGCAGTTTATTCTACCCTGGTATCAAAAACCTGAGTAATGCGAAAGGAAGGTCTTTTATGTCCCGAAAAAAAGAGATGTTATGCGATGATATCGCCGGCAAAGACTGCGGTCTTAAGAAAGTCATCGATATCGTAGGCGGCAAGTGGAAGATCATGATCTTATGCGTAATGGATCAGGTGGGTACCATCAGATACGGTGAACTCAAAAGAAGAGTTTACGGAATAACAAATACCATGCTCGCCAACTCCCTTAAGGAAATGGAAGAAGCAGGTCTCGTAGACCGTAAGCAGTACAACGAGATGCCTGTCAGGGTTGAATATTCTCTTACAAAGAAAGCAGAAAGCATTGTCCCGATCCTTCTCGAACTTAAGCATTGGGGCGAAGAAAATCTGTAAGATGAAAGGAACTATATGAATAAAGAAACATTGTATAAGACATTTGAACAAAAGAATGAAGAACTGAGAGCAGCCATGAACGGCGATGATCTGGAAAAGATCATCAACCTGACACTTGAAGTCCATGCTTTGGTCCATCCTGCAGAAGTCTCAGGATCAACGGAGAAAACCATAGCTGATTATGTTTTGGATTATATGTTAGAGGGTAATCAGAATGCTCTGGTCCCAAGACAGATATGGGATACGGATCTTCACTATGCAGGAACAGACATGGTCCCTCTTTGCTGGCAGTTCTGGCACACATACAGGATCGAAGATCTCGTAAGTAACATCTTAATGGCTGATCAGGATCAGATCTTCAACGATGAGTGGCAGCAGAAGATCGGTGCAACTATAACCGATACCGGTAACGCATTGGAAGCTGATGAAGTCGTTGAATTCGGTAAGAAGATCAATGCCGAAGCGTTGAAAGAATACATGATCGTCGTAGGAAAGAACACCAGAGAGATCATTAAAAAACTTACCTTGGAAGAGATCAAATCCATGGTCCCTGAAGAGTGGGTAATGAGGATACTTGAAGTCGGCGGTGTAACAACCGACTTCAGATCAGTATGGCTGTTGGTCTTCTGGGGAAGATTAACAAGAGGCGGAATGATACTTACACCGATGACTTATCATCATATGATGCATCTTCCGGCCTGCACGGATCATCTGTCGATAATAGAATGAGAGAGTGAGAGTCTTCGATGAAGAAGATAAAAACGGACGGGATCTCTTATATCAAATTGGTTCCGGGAGCAAATAGTGATTGGTATTACGGATCGGATTTTGAGCAGGGAGATCTCTATGAAGCGGAGACTGCTTTTAAGGACGGCATCCGTATAAAAGGACGTAAGTTTTGTCTGGTACATTATCCTGACGGAACCGTCTGTCATCCGGTGGCTGAGAAGGACGGAAGCTACTGTGGAGAATGTGTTTTCGAGAAGAACGGGATATATATCCTAAATGTGGATTTTAATAAAAGCATCATTCAGATAATCAGGTTTGACTGCGCGGATCATACTACGACAGTTCATGCAGAGATGCCTTTGTCGGACGTGAAGGATTGCTACAATCTGAGACTGGAGGTCTCACCGCTGACTCTTACGAGGCAGTGTGTCGGTGATAATGAATTCGAGATCGTCTGGCCTGAGAAAGTGAAGCTTAAGATGGATGATCACGACTCGTTTTTCCTGAGAGACAATGACAGATTGTTCTTCAGCAGATGGCATGAAGAAGGTGACGGAGCGGATTACAGATATTGGGTAGAGACCGTTGTAAAGGACTTAAACGGGGACGTTCTGGAGATGCTTAAAGGCGATGTGATGCTCATGCCGAACGGCGAGATCTGGAATCTGGAGTGAGGATATGGGGAGTGTGTTGTAAGATAAGTTTTCTTACGATAGAATCAAAATATCTTTATTGAAACGGAGTGTGTTTTGTCATGAAAAGAAGCGATTATATCACCTGGGATGAGTATTTTATGGGCGTTGCAAGTCTTTCTGCACAGCGAAGCAAAGACCCGAGCACACAGGTCGGAGCCTGCATCGTTAATGATGAGAATCGCATCATGACAGTCGGTTATAACGGAATGCCAAGAGGCTGTTCCGACGATGAATTCCCATGGGAGAGGGAAGGCGGAATGCTCGATACGAAGTATGCCTTCGTATGTCATGCTGAGATGAACGCGATCCTCAATTGCGGAACGGCTGACCTTAAGAACACACGCGTATATGTTACTTTGTTCCCTTGCCGTGAGTGCACAAAAGCGCTCATTCAGAAGGGCATCAAAGAAGTTATCTACTATAGCGACAAGTATCATGATACTGAGGACGCTGTTGCTGCCAGAAAGATGCTGGATGCAGCAGGTGTAATCTATAAGCCTTATCAGCCTACAGGAAGAAAGCTTGATATCGAAGTATAATACGATCCGGAAGATCGAGATGAGAAATGGGAGAATACGATGGCTTTTTGCAGCAAATGCGGCTTCGAACTCGAAGACGGTGATCTGATCTGCGCGAAATGCGGACATGAAATGATCAGCGATGAGCAGGGGGAGTTCGAACAAATATCCAAAGACAAACTTATAAGAGAACTCACGGAGTATAGGAGTGCTCTCTCTTTGAAGAGATCCTATGAAAACAGGCCGGGAGAAACTGAAGATGACGTTCTTCTCGATAGAAAGGAGCTTAAGAAGCACACGTTCATGAAGTTCTACTGGCGTTATCTGGCATTTGCTCCGGTAGTCTATTTTATTTTTACGGTCATCTTAGCGCTCATAGGAATGATGGCAGAATCGCTGGTGCTGACCCTTTGCTCATACTTTATCGGATTCGGTTTTACTGTCATATTTTTGCTCATCGGACGTTCTAATGCACTGAAGGCTCAGGCTTCGGCTAACAATGAGGTCGAGGAGTACAATAAGCGGGTCCGTGACAGCAGAAAAGAGAGCGATGATACTTCTACCATGAAGGAGAAGCTTGATAAAGCTCAGAACATCATCGATAAGTATCAGGAGAATATCCCTGTCAAATACAGAAACGAGGCATCGCTCAGCACGATCATCAGGCAGCTGAAGATCACAGATGCAAAGACTGTCGATGAAGTCATCGCCAAGATGAAATAAAAATTATTGCAAAATCAAAAAACTGTGCATATAATTAGCACATATTCAAATGCGTCGATTGAGAGGAGTAGTCTTTCTTCCGCGGCAACAGGGATTGAAGGTCTTAGACTGAGAACCTTCATTGCAAAGCTTGAATGATGAAGTTCGCTCATGAGCAGGGATGCTGAAGATCATGTTGTAGGCGTTCACGGAAGTCCACCGTTATCAGGGACGAAGAATTGTTGGATTCTTGCTGAGAGCAGTCTTTTTCGAAAAGGCTGAAGATGGGTGGTAACGCGTATATTATACGTCCCGTCAACGGAAACATATCCGTTGGCGGGATTTTTGTTTATCCGTAAAGCAAGAGCGAAAGGAGAAAAAAATGGCAAAAGAGATCGAGACATTCATCTGGGATGAAAAGAATGAGTGCATGAGCGACGACGAGCGTGAAGCGCTTGTAAGCGAGAGGATCAGAAAATGCGTAAAGAGACTTTACGAGAAGGTTCCTTACTACAAGACAAAGCTCGACAATGCAGGAATTAAGCCTGAGGACATCAACGGAACAGAGGACCTCTGGAAGCTCCCGTTCACGGATAAATTCGACTTCAGAGACAACTATCCGTTCGGCACTTTGGCTGTACCGAGAGAGGAAGTTGAACGTTTCCACGCTTCATCCGGTACAACAGGCCGTATGAAGGTTGTTGGCTATACACATAACGATATCGAGCTTTGGTCCGATATGCTCTGCAGATCTTTCGCGATGGCAGGCATGAAGAAGAACGACCTGGCTCACATCTCCTACGGTTACGGATTGTTCACGGGAGGCCTCGGCCCTCACTATGCATGTGAGAAGTTCGGTGCTACAGCTATCCCGGTATCAACAGGACAAACTGACAGACAGATCATGATACTTACGGATTGGAAGCCGGACGTTATCTTCTGTACACCTACATACATGCTCAACCTTCTCGACAAGATGGACGAGAAGGGCGTCGACAAGAGTCAGCTCAACCTTAGAACAGGTATCTTCGGAGCTGAGGCTTGGACAGTCGAGATGAAGCAGGAGATCGAGGAGAGAGCAGGTATCAGAGCATTCGATATCTACGGTCTTTCTGAGGTATGCGGTCCTGGAGTAGGCTGCTCATGCGATAAGGGCGACCTCATCCACATCCAGGCTGACCACTTCTGGCCTGAGGTAGTCGATCCTGAGACAGGTAAGCCGCTCCCTGACGGTGAACTCGGTGAGCTCGTATTCTCATCCATCACTAAGGAAGCTCTGCCTCTCATGAGATACAACACTCATGACCTTACGAGGATCTATCACGGCAAGTGTGCATGCGGAAGAACAACACCTAGGATCGAGAAGATCACGGGCCGTGCTGACGACATGATGGTCATCCGTGGAGTTAACCTCTTCCCGAGCCAGATCGAGGAAGCTATCGGTAAGCACACTGATGCAGTATCACTGAACTATCAGATCTTCGTAGACCGTATCAACAATCAGGATTCCATCTACGTTAAGCTCGAGCTTAAGCCTAACCTCTTCTCCGATACTATCGGTGATCTTGCTAAGCTCAATAAGGCCATCGAGGCGGACATCACATCCATCACGGGTCTTCACATCAGAGTTCAGCTGGTTGAACCTAATACACTTCCTAAGTCTGAAGGTAAGATGAAGAGAGTTATAGACTCGAGATTTAAATAAGTAGTATACTTCTCGCATGGGCAAATTTACTTTGGGGGAACTTCCTATGCGAAAAGCATTTCTCAGATCAGCGGCTTTAGTAGTCGTGACAATAATATTAGTAATGGGTACAGCTTTCGGATCCGTGTATGCGGATCCGGAAGCTGTTGTTGATTCCACAAATCCGTGGGAGAGCGGCGGTCAGATAACTTTGACGCTCAAGAACTGCGACGGCTATAACAAGATAACCGTTGTGGCTGACTTCGGAGGCACGGTAACGGATGCATCCGGATGGGGCTTTGATACGTACAAGGTAGACGGCAGCAAAGTAACTGCAGAAGTTACAAGAGGCGGCCAGAACGACTGGGCATTTAACGGCAGCGTCGGTATCCAGGTCAACGGTTCGAACATCAACGAGATAAAACTCGTATCGATCACCGGTGATTCCACAAGCGGTACGATATCCACATCGACTCCTGCACCAACAACGGCCCCGACATCTTCCGGCGATCCTGTTGTTACGGGTTCTGCGGAGAACAAAGAAGGAAAGAAGGGTGACGACTGGCTTACCACAAAAGGCAGCAAGATCGTCGATCAGAACGGAACAGAAGTATGGCTTACGGGCGTTAACTGGTTCGGTTATAACACGGGAACGAACATCTTCGACGGATGCTGGTCCTGCAGCATGGACGGCGCATTGAAGGCTATCGCCGACAGAGGATTCAACCTTCTTCGTATCCCGATCTCAGCTGAGCTTCTTCTCAATTGGAGAAGCGGCACATATCCCACTGCCAATTTCAATCAGTCCACCAACTCGGAACTTTCAGGAATGAACAGTCTCGAGATCCTGGATTATGCTCTCGCGAGATGTGAGACTTACGGTATCAAGGTCATGTTCGACATCCACAGCGCAGAGACTGACGCATCAGGTCACAATGCTCCGCTTTGGTACACGGATAAGATCTCGGCCGAAGATTACCTTACGGCTTTGGACTGGCTCTCGGCACGCTATAAGGATAACGACACAGTCATAGCTTACGATCTTAAGAACGAGCCTCACGGCGCAGGCAATGAGCAGAACCGTGCCATCTGGAACGATTCCAAAGATTCGAACAACTGGCCGTATGTAGCGGCTCTCGCAGGTAACACTATCCTCGATAATAATCCGAACGCACTCATCGTTATCGAAGGTAATCAGATATTCCCTAAGGACATCAAATCCAACAACTTCACTTCCATGAACGAAGGCGATTACTATAACGCGTGGTGGGGCGGAAACCTCATGGGCGTTAAGGATTATCCAGTAGATCTCGGTTCAGCCGAGAGGAACAAGCAGATCGTTTATTCCCCTCACGACTACGGTCCGGCAGTTTATCAGCAGCCGTGGTTCGATTCGGGTTTTTCCTATCAGTCGCTGATGGATGATTACTGGTATGACTACTGGTTCTACATCAAGGATCAGAACATCGCTCCTATCCTCATCGGTGAGTGGGGAGGCTTCATGTCGGGTGACAACCTCACATGGATGACTTACTTAAGACAGCTCATAGGCGAGAATAATCTCAACTACACATTCTGGTGTTTTAACGCCAATTCCGGTGATACCGGCGGACTTGTAAAGGATGACTTTGTCACATGGGATGAAGAGAAGTATTCTTTTGTCTCTGAGGTCCTCTGGAAAACATCCGACGGCAAACCGATCGGCCTCGACCATGAGATCGCTCTCGGCGTTAACGGCGTTAGCCTCGGAACCATAAGCGGAAGTGTTGATCCTATCGGACCGACTGATACACCTGAGCCTTCAGACGAGACAGAAGAAACGACTTTGCCGACAGAAGATACTCAGGCATCAGGTGAGACAGCTGTCTCAGTTTCCGTTGAAACGGAAGTTGAAGAAGAGGAAGTCTCTGACGAAGTAAGCACAAAGAAAGCCGATAACAAACTTCAGTTATCGGCTCTCGGAAATATCCTTAAAGTTGTAGCTGTGATCGCGATCTTAGTTGTTGTCGCACTGATCGTTTTCGTCGTAACGAGAGTTATCGTTCTCAAGCGTAAAGGTCAGAATTTCAAGGAAATCCTGGTCAACCTCTTTAAGCTGTTCTGATCAGACTTCAAGGACTTCATCTATGATCTCGAAGATCTTTGCCTGATCATCTTTATCAATATACATGACGATCTCATCGTGAGTTGACTTCGGATCGACGAAAGTATGGAAGTTATCGCGGTCTTCCACGTCAGGAAGTCTTACTGCATACCATACGTCACATCCGCCGTAAAGGAGGAGAACGTCGCACTCTGTCGTATTCATCCATTCCATGACTCCTTGTCTTACGGATGGATCATACGTGATGGAACCATAGATCGATTCAGGGAAAACGACCTTATAAAGGAGCATGTCTTCCATGTCTTCGGTGATGACAAGTTCTGCGCCGCTGCCGTCTTTTTCGAGAGCGGCACGAAGGAATGAGAAATCATATTCGTGCTCACCGAGTTCCATTGCTGCCTGGATGTAGTAAGGATAGTACGGTGTTGTTGTGCTCCAGTCGAGCGGGATGGACCTGGACAGGAGAAGCTTGAGAAGATCCGATACGTACTCAGGACTGTCCTTGGAATCCAGGACATTTCTTATGCTATCGAAGTCTCTGTTGTACTGCCATGTGTATGTCGCGAACTCCAATACGCCCAGATCGAACAGGACTTCCGGCGTGGTGAAATCCGTATAGACGGCGCCGTCATCGAGACCTGCCTGATAGAAAGCATCCTGCATCTCGTCCCTGTGCTTGATACACTCCACCTGGAACTCGAGGACAGTATCGCGGTAGATCTTGGCCTGCTCCTCGCCGTAGCAATCGTTGCCGATGGTCTCGTAGATATTGTCATAAAAATCCGCAGCCTGAGGACCGTCGCTGAACGGCGCCACAGTCGCGATATAAAGATCCATATCATCCGGGAAATACATGGACTGGATCATGGTCGTCATGCCGCCTTTGCTTCCGCCTGACATGAGCCACTTACCCGGGAAGACCCTCTTAAGCTGCTCGGTAATATGGTGGAAATCGCAGGCTGCATTGTAACTTGTAAGGTACTGCCAAAGCTCAGGATCATTCACATCAAGACCCTTTGGCGTCGACTGTCCGAAAAATCTGAATTCCGCATTTACACAGTTCGTGTAGTAGTTATACTGCCAGTAACTCTGCATACCGAGACTCAAATAATCATCATTGAGAAGATATCCGCTGACATTCAGATTAGTAATATCGCTTTCCACATTACAGACCTGAACTCTCTGCCTGAAATAACCCACAGAAGGATCATTCCAGTCGATCGGCTGATTGAACCAGACAACGTAAGTGTCAGTGCTCATTTCATCAACTCGCACAACGCCGTCCAAAGCTTCGAGCTTCTCGTTGAACGGCAGGCTCTCGTCGATCGGCTCGAACTCTTTCGTCGTTTCCGCCGTCGTTTCTTCCGTCGTCTCGATCGTCTCGTCTGTTACTTCTGAAGTCTCATCAGTAGCCTCTGTTGTGGCCTTTGTAGTCTTCTTGGTAGAATCAGTTTCTTTCTCTTTTGTTTTTCTGCTCGAAAAACACGAAGTAAGCACAACCGCTGCGACAATAACTGCCGCCACAGTCCTAAACCCTTTTTTCATGTATCTTTCTCCCTTTTGTTTTGTGGATTATTTAGTCAACTCAACGAAGTAGCGGATCTGACCGTAAACAGGGATCAGGTAGAAGAAGATCCTGGTCCATGGCATACCGAGATCGCGTATCCTTCTTACCGTTGCACTTACGAACGCCAGACAGGCAGCGGCACGTACAAGATATGCTCCATACTTAACGAACGGAATATAGTCAACTGCGACTCCCACAATCATAACGATGAGGAAGAACAGCGCACCGAACCAATATTCCTTCTTGCCTGCTGTTCCCGTGAAGTTAACGATCTTAATTACAAAATTCTTTATAGCGAGACCGAAGTTCATTCGCTCCTCTGAATTCTGATTTTGATTCTGACCAGCACCTGTATAAGTGTTTCCATTCTGATAGTTTGTATCTGTTCCCGTAACAGCAGGAGCCTGAATGACCGGTTCTGCCTGAGGAGCAGGTTCAACCTGAGGCGCCGGAGCAGGCTCTGATACCGCTTCAGCAGCCGCTTCATCAACCTTAGCAGCTGTAGCTGTTCCTGTTCCGCAAGACGGACAGAACTTCAGATCGTCCGGTAATGTTTCTCCGCATTTTGAGCATATGATCATTTGAGTATCCTCCCAAATCTTTTGTTATCAGCATTTTACTACGAAAAGTCTTTATTGTGTCTTTTGATAAAAAATATTAAAAAATCTTTATAGACAGTGTATAATTATTGACGGTGGTAAAATTAAGGAGCAGTTATATGCGAGAAAAGAAATTGTTCATTTCCGTGATCATGGCGTTGACCATGTTGTTTGCGTTGTTTGGAAATGTTGCCGCTGCAGGAAAATCCGTTATAGATCTCAGTTCAGGATATAGCGGAGGAACCTATAGTTTTGAATTCAAGTTATCCGGCTGTGAAGATTGTACGAGCGTTACGGTTTCTATCGATCTGAGCGATAGTGTTATTGATACCGGAAGTGTCAGTGGCTCGAATTGTGATTCCGTTTCTTCTGACGGTGAATCGATCTACGTTAAGATAACTTCTGCAAATTACCCGAGTGTTATTAGCGGTAGTTCATCCGTAAGAGTCACTGCGAGTGGCAGCGATTCAGCCAGCTACTCCCTTTCGATTGCAGGATACGATGTTGCATCAGAGGATACTCCTACACCAACACCGACATCCACACCTACGCCGACTCCTACTAACAAGCCGACGGCTTCACCAACTCCTACAGCTACTCCTAAGCCGACAGCAACTCCGGTCCCGACTACTGCTCCTGTAGATACAGAGACGGATACGGAAGCAACGGCTACACCGACTCCGACTTCTACACCAACACCAACACCTACGGGATCTACTACTCCTACACCTACTCCGACAGGTTCAGTAACTCCTACGCCAACAGCAACATCGACACCTACACCGACACCTAAGGCTATGGGTGACGGCGAAACTGACAGGAGTAATACCGAGAATACTGAAGAGACAGAGGCAGTTGAAGAGTCAGAGACCTACTTTGAAGGTGAGATCCCTACTAAGTCAGCAACTAAGGTTATTCAGCAGGTCGAGGACAAGAAAAAAGAAATCGATGTCGGTGATGTTATCTGGAATATCGTTAAGTTCGTTGTAATAATCCTGGTAGTCGTCGTTATAGTACGAATTGTTATCCTCAAGGTCAAAGGCGTTTATAACGAAGATCTTCTCAAGGAATTTATTCCTGCTGCATTAAGACCTGAATTCCTTCGTGACAAACCTGATGAGGAAGAAGTACCTGTTGAATCTCACAAGGGATTCTTGCAGAAATCGAATACTGAATCCGTAAGACCTGTTTATTCGAATACGTTCAAAGCTGCTCCGAGACCGGAAGGCGATGAAGAAGGAGAGTTCGTTCAGGAAGCCTCCATCGTTAAGCAGAGGCCTCAGGGTAAGAAGGGAAAAGCCAAGAACAAAGCACCTGTCAAGGAAACGCCTAAGACTCCTGAGACAGATATAAATGAGCATTCATTGGATGAACTCGATGGAGATGATTAATTGATGATAAGGACCGTTTCACAAAAGTGAGACGGTCCTTTTGTATACGTTGCATTAAATATTCTTTTCAAGTCTCACTAACGTGAAATAGATGTTATAATGTGTTCAGTGTTTGAACGTAGTTGGGGGTAATATATCTTGCGCAAAAAGACATACATTGGATTTCTTGTTTCTTTGCTGACATGTTGTCTGGTCTTTCTATCCGTATCTTGGGTAGCAGGCGAGACGGTATTTGCTGAAGGAAGCGCGTCAGGTTCAGTTACTAGTGATTCGGGAGATCCTGATTTTGCACATCTTCATCTGACATTATCCGGATTTGAAGCCGGCGATGTTGTTACGGTCTCTGTTGAATTTGATGTAAATGACATCTATTCGAGTTCCGGTGACAGTGTAGTGAGTGTCCAATCTGATGGATCATACACCAATGTTTATAAGATTTCATGTTACAGTGCATACAGTTCTCCTGACGGAACATACTACATTAAACTAAGCGGAAATATGATCGCCGGTGTTTCTATCGAAAGCATTACGGTGGATAGTGTCGAGCACAATCCCCCGCCGGCAACTGCTACTCCAACACCTAAGCCGGCTACTCCGACACCAACCCCGAAACCGGCAACTCCTACACCGACACCTAAGCCGGCAACACCAACTCCGACACCTGTGCCGGCAACTTCTACACCAACTCCTACACCAACACCGGTTCCTCCTGTTGAGACTTCTGATGAAACAGAACCTTCGGAGACCACGGCGACACCTACACCGACTTCTACACCTACTCCGACTCCGACGGAGACACCTACACCTACAGCGACATCGACTCCGACTCCTACACCTGTACCTAAGAATCCGGGTGACGGTGAAAAAGACAGATCAGATGAGAAGATCTACGATGAAACAGAAGAGACGGAAGATCCTGATCACGTACCTACCAAACCTCCAACGAAGCTTGGAGGGTTCATCGGAAAGAAGGACGATAATGATGGTCCGAGCGCAGGTGCCATTATCTGGGGTATTGCAAAGTATGTTCTTATCATTACTGCAGTTCTTATCGTAGGAAGATTGATCTACCTCAAGGCCATCGGAACATATAACGAAGATCTTCTTAAGGAATTTATTCCGTTCAGGAAAAAGAAGGCTGATGATATGCCTGCACCGCAAGCGGTTAACGGTTATCTTCAGAAATCCAACACCGCTGCCGTAAGACCTGTATATTCCAATGCTGCTTCTGAAGCAACCAGAAACAGAGGAGTTAATCATAAGTCTATAACGGATGTCGGCAAGTCAAACATGGCTGATGCCCCTGAAAGTGAGTATAAACTGCCTGAAAGCGATGATTAAATGTTGGCAAATCTCACTAAAAACGATAAAAGAAAATTGACTATTAAAACGATATACACTAGTATTCTTTTATTGAAGTATACGTCCATTACCGCTAAACACGTTGCGGTAGTGGACGTTCTAGTTTTTAACGATTCTAAAAAAGGACAATTTCCGATTATTTGGCATCCAAATGGTGTTTGTGCAATATGCACAAAAGAAGTCGGTATGCGATGAGTGTTCTGCTGAAAAATGCATAATTCCATGATATAATAGTATTGTATTTTTGTTGCATCGTTGTGTTTGTTTGGGGGAATTCGTTATGAACAGCAATAAAAGACTAAGGGGCTTTACAGCTCTTTTGATTTCTTTACTGATGGTAATCTGTGCTGTCGGATTCGGCAATGATGTACTTGCTGATGGCACAAGCGATTCAGTTAGTGTTGCAAACGTTTGGGAAAGCAATGGAACATGTGGAGCCAATGTAAGCGTATCGGGCAGCGGCTACCAACCAAATTCTACTTTTTCAGTAACAGTGAATTTTAATATGACGCTCAGCGGAGCGGAAGTCTGGGGTGTTAATTCCTATTCAACCAGTGGAAGTTCTGTAACTTTTAACGTAACTGCAAATGATAAGGGATCATACAGTATTTCAATGAATATTGCAGGTGATGGATTCTGTGACTACGTAGATGGTTACAATGTTTATCTTTCATTTGTAGGTTCATCTTCAACAGGAAGTGCTGCAAAGGCTGAACCAGCAGCTCCAAAGCCGGACGAGAACAAGCCTGCAGCTCCAAAGCCTGATGAGAATAAGCCGGCAGCACCTAAGCCGGAAGAGAACAAACCTGCGGCACCGAAGCCTGGTGAGAATAAACCTGCTGATCCTAAGGCTGAAGAGAAGAAAGCTGAAGAGGCTAAACAGGCTGAGCCAAAGGCTGCTGAACCTGCAAAACAGGATCAGAATAACAACAACAATAACAACAACAATAATAACAACAATAACACTTCAAAGAATACGGCTACGTCTACTCCTACAGCAGCTCCGACCAGCACGCAGGATAACAGCAAGTCTTCAACTTCTTCGAATTCAGAAAGCTCAGGTTCTTCTGCAACAGCAGCACCGACCAAGTCTGCTTCCACTGACAGTGCTGCAACAACAACAGCACCGAAGACAACGGATGCTCCTTCTTCTGACAACAATAATGAAAAGAAGAATGAGACTAATACAACGGAGACTTCTGCAAAAACAGAAGCTGAACCAACCGAGACTACTGAAGAGACTGAGCCTGAAGACACTGAGGAGACAGAACCTGCAGAGTCTATAGCTGCAGTAGCAGATGAGACTAAGGCAGCTGATGTAGCAGTAGTGATCGATGAAGGAACTGACGAAACCGGAGATCCTACTCCAACTCCTACTGCTCCGATCAAGGTTAACGGAATAATCTCTCCTCACGGCGGACGTAAGAAAGATGGAATGAGCTGGTGGGCTTTCATCCTCATCCTCGTAGGAATAGGAGTCGTAGTAAGACTTGCTATACTTAAGAGCCAGGGTGTTGAAAATTCAGAACTTGCACTTGAATTTATTCCTCTCGGAGCGATCAAGGACAAGTTCAAGAAAGATGCCGCACCGGTTGAAGAAAAGAAAGAAGACGCACCGAAGGTCGTTAACGGATATCTTAAGAAGTCAGATACAGCTGCAATCAGACCTATGTATTCAAATGCAGCTTCCGGATCTGCATCTAGAGTAAGAGGCGGAACAAAGCAGACACCTCGCGTTGATGGACCTTCAACGGCAACCAGCAAGGTAACGACGAACAAAGTAAGTTCAAGTCCTTCAAAGAAGACAACTACATCGTCGTCATCGAGCTCGAGCAAAACCGCTTTCAATCATGCTCAGGCAATGAAAGAATTGAGAGCGATGGAGGAAGCCGAGAAGAACGGGCGCTGACTCAACGCCAATCCTAAATTAGTTGATGATCTCTAGGATACTGTTTTTTTATAGCCTATGGTCGCTTCGGCGGCCATAGGTTATAATCTTTTAGAGAAAAATTGTGGAGGAGCCCATGAAGACGGCAATTATCACCGGTGCATCATCAGGTATCGGAGAGGCATTCTTAAGAGAACTTGTAGGCGACCAGAGATACGAACAGATCTGGATCATCGCAAGACGTGCGGACAAGCTGAACGCACTGTCGGAGGAACTCGGAAAAGAACGAGTCATTCCGGTCGTTCTTGATCTTACTGACAGCAAGGGCCTTGATATCCTGTCTTCCAAACTCGAACAGGAAAAGCCTCAGGTGGAGCTTCTCATAAACTGCGCAGGCATGGGCAAGCGCGGTACCGTGAATGATATCTCTTTGTCAGATCTCGAAAACACGGTCAATCTCAACTGCAACTGTCTTACGAAAACAACAAAGATATGCCTTCCGTATATGACGGGCCACGGCAGGTCTTTCAAGGACGGTCCGAGGATCCTCAATATCGCTTCTTCCGCAGCTTTCCTTCCGCAGCCGGGATTTTCGGTCTATGCTGCATCGAAGGCGTATGTAACGAGTTTTTCGAGAGCACTGCAGTTTGAACTTAAGAAGTTTAATATCGGTGTTACTACCGTTTGTCCAGGACCTGTTAAGACAGAGTTCCTTAAGAAAGCAACCGATAACAAGGCAGGTGAATTCACGGGTATCAGAGCACTTTGTGCGGCTGATCCGGTCAAGCTCGCCAGATCTTCTCTCAAGGCATGTCGAAAAGGCAGGGGACTTTACGTTTACAAGGTTTCCCAAAAAGCTTTGCATGTCGCTTCAAAGATAGTCCCTACTTCGTGGATACTTTGGATTGAGAAGGTTACAATGAAACAGTTCTAAGGACTTTTCTTTTGGTGTTATTTGTACAGTAGACGGGGCAGTGCCCCGCCTTTATAATGTTTTAGGAAAAAATAATCAAAGGGGACAAAATACCAATGCTTGACGTTTCAAACGTTTCTTTGATGTTCGGAAGCAGAACGCTTTTCGAAGGAGTAAATATACAATTCACGAAGGGAAACTGCTATGGCATCATCGGAGCGAACGGTGCAGGCAAGTCCACTTTCCTTAAGGTTCTGACAGGTGAAGTTGAGCCGCAGAAGGGCTTTGTAAATCTTCCGAAGACTGAGAGAATGTCAGTCCTCGAGCAGGACCACTTTAAGTACGATGACTACCTCGTAAGAGAGACCGTAATCATGGGTCACAAGCGTCTTTACGAGATCATGAAAGAAAAAGAAAGACTTTATGCTAAGCCTGATTTCAACGACGAAGACGGAATCATCTTAGGTGAACTCGAAGGTGAGTTTGCCGAGCTCGACGGATGGTCCGCAGAAAGTAATGCGGAGATCCTTCTTCAGGGTCTCGGAATGGGCGAAGAATTCTATGAGCGTCCGATGAGAGATCTCACCGGTGGTCAGAAGGTGAAGGTGCTCCTCGCACAGGCATTGTTCGGTAATCCAGACGTGCTCCTTCTTGACGAGCCTACCAACCACCTTGATCTCAACAGCTGCCGCTGGCTCGAGAACTATCTCATGGACTTCGAGAACTGCGTTTTGGTCGTATCCCATGACCGTCACTTCCTGAACAAGGTCTGCACACACATCGTTGATATCGACTTCAAGCAGGTTACGCTCTTCCAGGGCAACTATGATTTCTGGTATGAGTACACACAGCTGTCACTTCGTCAGCTCCGTGACCAGACCAAGAAGATCGAAGCTAGAAGAAAAGAACTCCAGGACTTTATCGCGAGATTCTCTGCAAATGCTTCCAAGTCCAAGCAGGCAACAAGCCGTAAGAAGCTTCTCGAAAACATGGAGCTTCCGGAAGTTAAGCAGTCATCAAGAAGATATCCGTTCATCTCATTTACTCAGGATCGAGAGATTGGTAATGACGTTTTGTTCGTTACAGGTCTTTCTGCAAAAAACAATGGCAGAAAAACTCTTAACGATGTAACGTTTTCGATGGAGAGAGATGACAGGATCGCATTTGTCGGTAAGGACGAAGTAGCGATCACGCAGATACTTAATATCCTCGCAGGTGAGGAAGAAGATTATGAGGGCGAAGTTAAGTGGGGTATCACGACTTCCAGATCATATCTTCCTAAGGACAACTCCAAGTTTTTTGAAGGCTGTGAACTGAGCCTGGCTGACTGGCTGCGCCAGTTTTCGAAAGACCAGACAGAGACTTATATCAGAGGCTTTTTGGGCAGGATGCTCTTCTCGGGCGAGGAGGCTTCAAAGAGTGCGAAGGTTCTTTCCGGAGGCGAGAAAGTGCGCCTTATGCTGTCACGTATGATGCTTACGAATTCCAACATCATCATTCTTGACGATCCTACGAACCACCTCGATCTCGAGGCGATCACTGCACTCAACGAAGGCATCAAAAAGTTCCCTGGTCCGATCCTTTTCACATCACATGACCGAGAGCTCGTAAATACTGTCGCAAACCGTATCATTGAGATTACCGATAGTGGTATAATCGACAAGAGAATGACATATGACGAGTACCTCGAGTGGCGTGCCGAAAACGTTGAGGGAAGTCTTAACTGATCGGAGGATTAATATATGAGCACTGATGTAAAAGCAAATGCACTTCCAAAGTCTGCAAAGAAAGCAAGCGTAAAGAAGGAAAAGCCGGTTGTACAGCCTACTTTCGAGAGCATCTACAATGCCGTGACAGCTAAGGCATACAAGGCGAAGTTTACATCAGAATTCATTTCCACACAGATCACATTGAAGGGCTCTTTGGAGTTCAGACCTATGTACGTTAAGGTTGAGGATAAGGTTGCGGAAGTTGCTCCTTACGAATATAACAACGCATCATTCTACATTGATGCAGATACTGATGTTTTCGCTGCAGTATTGAGCGGCAAGAAAAGTTTCTATGAGGCATTGACCGAAGGCTCGATCGAACTTAACGGAGACCCTAAGAAAGCAGTTCTTTTCGCAAAAGCAATGTTTTGATATACAAAGCATATTTTTGTGTCTTCATTGAGCTAAAAAGAGCAGAAAATTTACAGAAAAATACAAGAGTTTTTCAAATAATAACAGATTTTTGATTGAAATCGTTCCCCATCCATTATTTAATATAAGAAAGGAAGATGGGCAGGGGGTAATTTGCTGTGAAAAACAAGCTCAGTAACGCAGCGAGAGCTTTGGCTCTGGCTCTAATCGTTGTCTTCACTTTATCGGTCTTTGACATTCCTGTTTTTGCGAGTAATATCGACTTTGATGTTACGATCCAACACGATCAGTCCAATGCTCGTGAGATGTTGGATCTCATTAATGCGTTGAGAAGCAGAAATGACATCGATGTTCAGCTCACATACGACTATACTCTTGAGCAGATCGCTATTCAGAGAGCAGAGGAGTTGGGTACTACTTACGCCGATGACGTTATATTGAGACCTGACGGAACGACTTTCAACATGCTCGAGATCAACGGAGTATCTTCCGAGTGTGAATTGAGAAGTTACGGATATTCTTCCACCTATGAAGCTTATCTTTTCTGGGAAGAAGAAGGAGATGAAACTCAGTATCAGAGAGAAGCCCTTCTTGATTCCGAATATGTGGCGGTTGGTATCGCACACGTTATATTTAATGGTGAGCACTACTGGGCATTGGAAATGAGTTCAACACTTTCCAATACTAATTATGTTGCTCCTAATGATTCAACAACTTATTCAACTGTTTCCATGGATCTTGATAATTGCGTTTTCTCAGCAACCGCAGTTAAGAATTCCACCGGAATGTATAACACATATGAACTTGATAAGGAATATGATCTTCCGGAAGTTCTTATGAAGTGCAGAAAATCAGATTCAGCCGGAAACTCTTTTGCTGTTGATCCTTCACAGTTTACGATCTCCAATTGGCGATGCAGTTCAGGCCTTGTAACTTTCCAAAACGGCAAGATGAAGGCTGTTAAGAAGGGCTATGGAGAATCTGTAGAATTTGACTGGTCTTGTGCAGGAAAAACAGGAACAGGTTCATTCTTGATTCAGGTTACCAATGCATCAGTAAATCCGACTATCACTCCGGAACCAACTCCGTCAGGAGATCTGTTTCAGGATCTTACTACGGAAGCTGACAGAAATATCACCATATCTCGTGGCGAGTCAGTGACACTTAAGTTCAAATACAGCATGGATGACAGTTACTCGACTTGGGCTGCATTTTGGAGTGAATGTACCAGCTCCGGAGCCACAATAAGAACTATTTCGGAAATCGAAGACGACTATCTGTTGGTTGAGCCGGAATGCACTTTTACTCCTGATAACTCTACTTATGTTCATCTTCAATTCCAATACGCAGATGAAGACTGGGATATCCATGATGTGGATGTTTATTACACGATCACTGTGGTTGATGATGTCCATAAGCTCATCGATAATACACCGGACAGCGAGAAGAATCGCTGTGTTCCTGGTGGATCAACTGTTACTTTGAATACAAATTGTTCAGGTGACGGAAAACTCAATTATGCCTGGTATACAAAGGTTGGAAACGGCTATTCAAATATTGGAGGAACTACATCTTCTAAAACTGTTACCGTTAATGTTTCCAAGACATATCGTTGCGTAGTAAGCGATACTTACGGCAATTCCATTAATGTTGATTTTGTAATTACCGTCTCCAATATTTCTACCGGTGATAATGAAACAACTATAAAGATCGGAAGCGGGGATACATTTACATTAACTGCCAATGCTTCCAGTAATGTCGGCAGTACTCTGCATTATGCTTGGTACGACAGTAACAATAAGTCTGTCGGAACAGACAGCAAGAACTATTCTTCCACAGCTACACAGAATACATCATATAAGTGTGTTGTTACCGATGGAAACGGCAACAGCATTACTATCAATTATCTGGTAAAGGTATTTACTCTTACTGTTCCTTCTGATACCACGGTAGAGATCTATAATGGTGAAACTCCTGAACTGACAGTATATGCTGAATCAGATGCCGGAACTGAACTTACTTACAGATGGTATAAGGACAACGATTTTAACCATGTTGTTTATTCCCAGGGAAAAACATATAAACCTACAAATGTGACTACTGATACTGACTTTACTTGTGTAGTAAGTGACGGATACTCTTCTAAGTCTGTTACATTCTCAGTAAAAGTAATAGAATCTTCTTTCATCGATAACACGAGTGAAGATGATAAGAATCAGATTGTTGCTAAAAATGCACCGGTAAAACTCACTGTAGATGTTACATCCAATACAGGTGAAGTATCTTACCAGTGGAAGATCAAGAATGGTTCAAGTTATTCCAATATCTCAGGTGAAACATCAAAGACGTACAACACAACAGTTGCTACTTCTACTTCATATAGATGTGTAGTAAGCGACAGATTTGGTCATACTTATGATGTCGATTTTGAGGTCACTGTTCCTACTCTTACTTTAGGTAACAACACAACTGCGCTCACTGTTGGAAAAGGCCAGTCATTTACTTTGACGGCTAATGCATCATGCAGTGCTCCAAGTGAGCTTCATTATCGTTGGACAAACAATGTAGAAAATGCAAATTACGGAGGTGCTCAGACATACACAACTTCCGTTGACAGTACTACAAAATTCAAGTGTATTGTATCTGATGATTTCGGTAATTCTGAAACAATTACCTATACAGTAAATGTATCAGATTTGAAGGTTACTCAGAACGAAGGATCCTTGTCTATTTTCAAGGGTGATTCTGCCTATCTGTCTGTAACAGCTCAATCTACTTCCGGAAATAGTATTACATATAATTGGTTTGTTGATACTGATCCAAACAATTCTGTTGGACGATTGAGTTCTTATTCACCGGCACCGACTTCGGATACACGCTATGGTTGTACTGTAAGTGATAATCTGAATGAGGTAACCGTATACTTTGACGTTACTGTAAAGTCGGCAGCTCTTATTGATTCGTCTTTAAATACAAATCAAACAGTCAATTACAACAGTACAGTAGTTCTTAAGCCGTCAGTTACATCTCCTGCAGGAAGAAATCTGAACTATCAGTGGCAACTTAAAGGATCCGATAATGTATATAGAGACGTTAGTTATAGCGGAACGACATCTTCTTATTCCTATGTTGCCACAAAGACTCAGGAGTACAGATGTATTGTCAATGACGGTATGGGTAATACTGTAAATGTAGATTATGTTATTACTGTACCGACACTTACAGCAGGAACAAACACAAC
>CAMYXL010000038.1 GCA_947303255.1 uncultured Clostridia bacterium
GTCTTGGAAGAGATGCTGAGACTGACGGTCTCAACTTCTGGAGTCTTGGTCTCACAAACCTTGAACTTACTGGTTCAGAGGCTGCACATGAGTTCTTCTTCTCTAAGGAATTCAATGATCATGATTTCGATAACAAGGAATTGATCACCAGAATGTATAAGACGTTCATGGGCCGCGATCCTGAAGATGAGGGAATGAACTTCTGGCTTAATGAGATGAAGAACGGAATGACAAAAGAAGATGTCTTCAATGAGTTTGTTAAGTCCGCTGAGTTTACACAGATCTGTAAGGACTATGCTATCGACAGGGATTGATAAGCCGATTATGTAACGGAGAAAGCACCTTCCAATCTTTGGAGGGTGTTTTACTCTGAAATTTGAACAGTGACCTTGATTAAAAATGGAATCATGATAACTTATATTTGATACAGAGAGACGGAAGGTTTGAATTGGAGAGTATATAGGCTAGTAAGCATTATTTTAGCAACGTTATTGGTTATTAGTTTGGTTCCATTAAATGTATTTACTGATACGGTAAATCCTAAGTGCTATTCAACAGAAGAAATAACTAAGACATTGCTATGACGGAAGATTATAGATCATGGTTAAATATTTGTGGCTTCAAGAGAATAGTGGGGCAAAATGAAACCTATGATTTCTATACTGACTTGGACGAGGATGTTATTTCTGTAGATATTTATGTAACACAAGATATGTATAATGATAATGATAATCACCAAGGCATATACTTGAAAATAATGCCTCAATTACCTGACAATGTGATTTTTCATGATCCTGTTATGGAAGGGGTGTGAGTTTATGAAGAAGAAAGTATTGGGGTTATTACTATCTACCATTCTTATTTGTAGTGCCTGTACTAAATCTTACACTTTTGATGACATAATGAGTAAATGTGTTGACGTGACAGGTTATGAAATATACACCGAAGGGGTTGATTCATCTCATCATGAGGAGGGTGAAATATACTATTTCCCAAATGGTACCGAAAAAAGTGATGACCGTTCTATGTACATAAATGGCTTTGTGGGTATACGCGAATATGACTTCAGATACGCTGCAAAAAAAGCTTTTGAACCTGAAACCCCGAAAGAACCTGTAACCACGGCCATGATGGGAAATGAGTCTTTAACAGTTTATGATGAAAATGTTAAAGATGGTTATATCATCGAATATCGAAATATATACCCTGATGTTGGTGTGACTAGGGAGGGGCACTTTTCAGCTTACTATTTAGTTGGAAATTGCACTTTGTATTTCGACTTTTATATTATCGATGGGGAAGATAAGAAAGAAGGTCGTGAAGAATACGATATGTATCTAAAGCTATGTGAGGATCTAGGACTTTATACAAATAGTGAAGTTATGGCTTATGTTGAACAGTTTAGTTATGGGACGTGAACCTGATGACGACGGAATGAATTTCTGGCTCGGTGAGATGAAGAACGGAATGACCAAAGAGCAGGTTTTCGATAATTTCGTTAATTCAGCGGAGTTCACACAAATCTGTAAGGATTACGCGATAGACAGAGGATAATAAAGAATTTACATAAACGGCTTCGCTTCGGCGGAGCCGTTTCTTGTTGTTATCTGAGCCGCATTTGTATATAATTCACGAGGTAATAAGATAAGGGAGGATATTCATCGTGAATCAATGTGTACGATGCAAAAACGAGGCGGAGAATACTTACAGATTTGCTGTAGTAGATTCCAGAATAACATCAGAGAATAAGAACTATATAGTGGCAACAAAGACGACCACTCACATTTATGAGAGGTTTTCGCATGTTGAGAGGACCTGTGTCTGTAACAAGTGTCTAAAAAGAGAGCGTAATATTTTCGCTCTTCAGGGAACCGGTTTTGCAGCATTTTGTGTATTTGCTTTGTTGGCAGTAGTCGCACTTAAGACTTTCTCCATAAGTCTGACATATTTGATTGTGTTTGGTGTATTGACCTTGTTATCTGCAATAGGAGTCTTCATCTATTCCCGAGTAAAGAAAGATGTGTTTTACGCATCCGATCTCAGACGCAATATGAGCGGGAAGAGATATCGTTATGTGCCTGTAGAAAAGGCTTTGTACTGTTCTAAGGGCCAAGACACTCCTGATATGAAGAAATTCAAGGAGAAGACTAATCTCAGGACTAATGTAGCAAACATGATATTTGATAAGTTTGTAGTTCCGGGTAACGGTGATGAGTTAATAGATTCGATCATCCTTCAGTCCTCCGGGGCTGCTGAATCGACAGAGGCTGACACCGTAACCCTCGATCAAATATCGAAAATAACTCACATATAAGCCGGTATGTGTTTTCACTGTTGACATTGCGGGTCAATCGTGGTGTAATACTTCCGTAGTTTTTTTGGGAGACTTAATATGAACAAGAATTTTTATTTTGGCACATATTACTTTTTTACATACTTTGCAAAGAGCAAGGCATGAAGTGGTTTGTGCAAATAAAGTTCGATGTCATTGATTGATAATGAGGACCGCACGGATCACTTCCGGGCGGTTTTTTGTTAGCAGAGAAGGAACCCAAAAGCGTAGTATTTGTAGCAAGAAAAGAGGTAACAATTTATGATCGCTGTAATCAAACCCGGTGTAACCGAAGAACAGCTTAACAATTTGATTGACTGGTTCAAGTCCCAGGGCCTGCGCGTCCATATTTCAGAGGGCGAATACAGGACCGTACTTGGACTTATCGGAGATACAACAAAGGTAGACACTGACCTTTTGAGCGGACTTGATATCATCGAATCCGTTACAAGGATCAGCGAGCCTTTTAAGAACGCAAACAGAAAGTTCCATCCGGACGATTCCGTCGTTGACGTAAGCGGCGTGAAGATCGGCGGCGGGAACTTTGCTTTTATAGCAGGACCTTGTTCCGTTGAGAGCGAGAGCCAGATCGTTGAGATCGCCAAGGAAGTAAAAGCTTCCGGCGCATCACTCCTCCGCGGCGGCGCATTCAAGCCAAGGACATCCCCATACGACTTCCAGGGCCTGAAGGCTGATGGTATCGACCTTCTCCTTAAGGCAAAGGAAGCAACAGGCATGCCGATCGTAACTGAGATCATGAGCACAGAGCACCTTCCTTTGTTCGAAAACGTTGACTTGATCCAGGTCGGTGCCAGAAATATGCAGAATTTTGAGCTCTTGAAGGCTCTCGGTAAGATCGACAAGCCGATCCTTCTTAAGAGAGGTCTCGCAAACACGATGAAGGAGTTCCTTATGAGTGCCGAGTACATCATGGCAGGCGGAAATGAGAACATCATCCTTTGCGAACGCGGAATAAGAACTTACGAGACATATACGAGAAACACATTGGATCTGTCGGCTGTTCCTATGCTTAAGGAACTTTCGCATCTTCCTGTCATCGTCGATCCTTCTCATGCGACAGGTATCGCGAGAATGGTTAAGCCGATGGCTATGGCAGCTGCGGCATGTGGTGCTGACGGTCTTATGATAGAAGTACATAATGATCCTAAGCATGCACTTTGTGATGGTGCACAGTCGCTTACCCCTGAACAGTTTGATGACGTTGCAAAACGCGTAATGAAGATTCGTGAGGTGATCTGACATGAAGGTTGGAATCGTAGGCCTGGGACTTATCGGAGCATCATTTGCAAAGGCTTATAAAGAAGCCGGCCATGAAGTCCTTGTTCGCGATATCGATCCGTCAGCAGTCATCATGGGTAAACTGTCCGGTTTTGTTGACGGCGAACTTTCCGAAGAAGAACTTAAAACATGTGATCTCGTTATCGTATGTCTCTACCCTGAAGCAGCTGCAAAGTATATCGAAGATAACGGCAGCAACTTCAACAAGGAAGGACTTGTCATCGATGCCTGCGGTAATAAGCGCATTGTCTGTGACAGAGCTTTCAAGGTAGCAGAGAAGTACGGATTTACTTTCGTCGGCGCACACCCTATGGCAGGTAACAAATATTCAGGGCTGAAGCACTCGAGAGCTACAATGTTCAACGGCGCTCCGATCGTATTGGTACCGCCTGTTTTCGATGATATGAACCTGATAGACAGAGTAAAGGAAATGCTCGAGCCATGCCAGTTCGGCACGTTCTGTCTGTCACATGCGGATAAGCACGATGAGATGATCGCTTTTACATCCCAGATGGCACACTTAGTCTCAAATGCATATGTTAAGAGCCCGACGGCCTCTGAACACCACGGATTCTCGGCAGGCAGCTACAAGGACATGACGAGAGTCGCATGGCTCAACCCGTCCATGTGGTCTGAGCTTTTTATGGAGAACAAGGATAATCTTATAAAAGAGATCGATTGTCTCACTACTGAACTCAACAAGTACAAAGAAGCTATGGAAAATAACGACGTCGAGACGCTTAGAAAGCTTCTCGAAGATGGACGTGACAGAAAGGAAGAGCTGGACGGCTCCAAGAAAGACAGATGAGAAGGATCAAAGTTAAAGTAAGAAACGGATATGTTGTCATGGTCGGCCGCGATCTTCTGAAGGACTGCGGTAAGTTCATCCAGACAGGTGATACGAGGATCAAAAAAATCTTTCTCGTAAGTGAGACAAATGTCGCACCTCTTTATCTCGAGAAGACGAAAAAGAGCTTGGAAGATGTCGGCTTTGAAGTTGTTGAATATGTTTACGAAGCAGGCGAGAAGAGCAAGAACTTAAGCGAGATAGCTAATATGCTCGGACTTCTTGCCGAGAACGGATTTACAAGGACTGATGCAGTTGTAGCATTAGGCGGCGGTGTTACGACCGACATGGCAGGCTTTGCGGCTTCCATCTATCTTCGCGGCATCAAGGTATATCAGATCGCTACGACTCTCCTTGCACAGGTTGATGCATCTGTCGGAGGAAAGACAGGCGTTGATCTTAAGGAAGGAAAGAACCTGGTCGGAGCATTTCATCAGCCGTCACTTGTCATCTGCGATGTTGATCTTCTGAAGTCTCTAAGTGACGAGGTCTTCGCAGAGGGCATGGCTGAGGTGATCAAGTACGCTTTCATAAGCGACAAGGATCTTTACGAGAAACTCAAGAACAAGATCGACAAGAATTCTCCTGAACTCGAGGATGTAGTCGCAAGATGCGTCGAGCTCAAGGCTTACGTAGTCGAGCAGGACGAACTCGATAACGGACTTCGTCAGACACTTAACTTCGGACACACGCTGGGTCATGCCATCGAGCGTAACAGCAATTTCACCATATCCCACGGTTACGCTGTTGCCAAGGGTATGGCGATGATCTCTCGCAAGAGTCCTATATATAACGAACTCGTCGACATGATTAAACTTTACGATCTTCCTTACGAGGATGATTCCACCTTCGAAGATCTTCTGGGCGGTATCATGAACGACAAGAAGAAGCGCGGTTCCAAGATAACCGTTGTCCTGGTCAATGAGATCGGCAAGGCTGAGCTCAAGACCATCGAGCCGAATGAACTTAAGGGGTATCTATGAACCGTGACGTAACCATCAAGAACATAGATCTGGATTACAAAGTCCCGGCCTCCAAGTCGGTACTTCACCGAGAACTCATTATAAGTTTTCTCCTTTATGTCCTCTCGAAAAAGGACGATCCAAATCTCACGGCTAAACTTACAATGCCTCTTTCTTCCGACAACAAGGATATCGAAGCGACCAAAGCATGCATCAAAGCTCTTCTCGAGTCAGAAGGCGGCGACATAATAATGAATTGTAATGAGAGCGGTTCCACCCTCCGTTTCATGATAAGCGTAGGCGTAGCTTACCTCTACCACAAAGGCATCGACGGAAGACTCATCTTCCTTCCGAAGGGTAAGCTCATGGATAGGCCGATCGATCAGCTCGAAGAGTGTCTTTTACGCCACGGCATAAGCATCGAGAAAGACAGGGAGAATGGAAGACTTATCGTATCCGGTAAGCTCTCGGAGGGCGTTTTCGATATTGAAGGAAATATATCTTCCCAGTACATCTCGGGACTGCTCATGGCATCGATCCTTCTTCCTAATAGTAAGGTAAGACTTATCGGCGACCTGGAGTCAAAGGGATACTTCGAACTTACCATCGGAACACTGGAGAGCAAGGGCGTCAACGTTGATGATGACGATAACCTCTATTCAGTTAAGGTTCCGTCGACTGATAAGATCAGCCTCGATCTGGACGTTGAAGGTGACTGGTCAAGCGCAGCATTTCTTTTAAGTCTCGGCGCACTCTGCAAAAATGGCAAGATGACTTTGCACGGTCTTAACCAGAGATCTTTCCAGAAGGATAAGTTCATCCTTTATATCCTGGCGGAGATGGGCATCATCCTGGATTTCTCCAACGATGCCATCACTATTACCGAGAGAAGGAAATCTGCCGGAAGACTTATTCTCGACGCACGCGATTATCCTGATATCGTTCCTTATGTAGCTGTTCTCGCGGCTGCTTTTAAGGACGGAACTCAGATCATGAACGTTGAGCGTTTGAAGTTCAAAGAGTGCGACAGAGTTGAAGCAACTATCGAAGCATTAAGAGGCGTAGGTGCCAGCTGCGAGTACAGGGACGGAAGTCTTTTTGTAGAAGGCGGCATCAAGGAACGCGACAAGAATGAACCGTTCAAGACGTACGGCGATCACAGGATGGCACAGACTGCATGTCTCATCGCCGCATGGACGGGCAAGACGATAAATATAGATAATGATGAATGTGTCAGCAAATCATTCCCGGGTCTCTGGGAACTTCTGGAAGGAACGGAGGTTGAAGCTAAATGAAAGACTACAACTGGTTTTCGGGCGACAAGATCAAGGTAGGAATCTACGGCGAGTCCCATAGCGAAGACATCGGCGTAAGACTTGAAGGTCTTGAGTTCTCGACTCTCGATGAAGAGAAGCTCCGTGCCTTTATGAAGAGGAGAGCTCCGGGTCAGAATGCCTGGTCTACTCCTCGTAAAGAAGCTGATGAGGTTATCATCGATAAGTTGGAAAACGGACTTTTCGAAGCTCATATATTGAATACGAATATAAGACCGTCAGATTATTCGAATCTTCTCCGTACACCGAGGCCGTCTCACGCAGACTTTACTGCAGGTCTTAAGTACGGTCCGAACTTTAAGTCATCGGGCGGAGGATCTTTCTCAGGAAGACTTACGGCTCCGATGTGCATCGCAGGATTCCTGGCACTTACGTATCTAGCCGAGAAGGGCATCAGGATCTCATCAAGGATCAAGTCCATCGGTGGAATAAGTGACGGAGCTCTCGATCTCGAGAAACTTAAGGATGTAAGAAACAAGGAATTCCCTGTTATCGATGATGAAGCAGGTGAGAAGATGAAGAAGGTCATCGAGGAAGCAAGGACTTCCGAAGACTCCATCGGAGGCGTTATCGAGACAGTCATCGAAGGAATGCCCGGAGGTATTGGCGGACCGATCTTCGAAGGTATCGAAGGTAAGATAGCTCAGATCTGTTTTGCTATTCCTGCAGTTAAGGGAATCGAATTCGGCAACGGTTTTGAAGCAGCGAAACTAAGAGGTTCCGAGAACAACGACAGTTTGGTTTTTGAGGACGGTAAGCTTAAGCTCGAGACCAACAGATGCGGCGGAATATTAGGAGGAATAAGCGTAGGCGGTGATGTAGCACCGATCGTTTTCGATTGTGCCATAAAGCCTACTCCGACCATAGGAAAAGAACAAAGAACGGTGGATCTCGAGACAAAGGAGAACACCACGCTGAAGGCGAAGGGAAGACACGACCCGTGCATCGTGCCGAGAGCTGTTCCGGTATTTGAGGCAGCAGCGGCACTGGCGATCGCAGACTTGATCTAAAGGAGAACGACAATGGAAGATCTAAGCGTTTTAAGAGAAGAAATAGATAAGGCCGACAAGGCGCTCCTGGAAGCTCTCCAGAAGAGAATGGAAGTGTCCGAGAAGATCGGCGAACTTAAGAAGAACAGCGGCAAGATGATCTACGACGGCAAGAGAGAAAGAGAAAAGCTCGCATCCGTTTACGACATGGCTGACGAGAGAACGAAGCCTTACGTGGCTCCTTTGTACCAGCTCCTTTTCGAGGTCTCCAGAGGACTTCAGGGAAAGGTCAACAGATCCCGGACTGATGCCACGAGGATCATCGATGACGCAGTTTCCGAGATGAACTCCAAGCCGTTCCCGGAAAGAGCGGTAGTTGCGTGCCAGGGCGTTGAGGGTGCTTTCTCGCAGGTCGCATGCGAGAAGGTCTTCAAGATCCCGAGCATCATGTTCATGAGAAACTTCTCCCAGGTTTTCGATGCCATCGACGCAGGACTTTGTAAGTACGGCGTTCTGCCTGTTGAGAATTCCAATGCGGGAACGGTATCTTCCGTCTATGATCTCATGATCCAGCACAGATTTAAGATCGTAAGATCAGTACGTGTTAAGGTCGATCACAGCTGCCTCATGAACCACGGCGGCAAGAAGAGCGACATCAAGGAAGTTATCTCTCACGAGCAGGCAATTAACCAGTGCAGAGAGTTCATTAAAAATCTCGGACCTGATGTTAAGGTCACTTACTATAAGAACACGGCTGAGGCCGCTAAGTACGTAAAAGAATCCGGCAGGACCGACATCTGCTGTCTGTCTTCCGTTAAGTGCGGAGTCCTTTATGATCTCGACGTCATTCAGGAATCTGTTCAGGATTCGGGCAATAACTACACGAGGTTCATCGTCATCTCCAAGAACCTGGAGATCTATCCGGGTGCCAACAGGACATCCATGATGATGATCCTGAAGCACGAGCCGGGTGCTCTTTATAAGATTTTGGCTTTCTTCTATTCAAGAGGCATAAATCTTGTTAAGATAGAGTCCAGACCGCTTCCGGGAAGAGACTTCGAGTTCATGTTCTACTTTGACCTCGAGACGTCCATCTATAACGACGGCTTCTCGGAGATGATCGCCGAACTCGAGTCCATGTGCACCGAGGCCAGGTACCTGGGTTCTTACACAGAAATGATCTAAGGATGATGTTATGAAATTTGGAGTTTTGGGCAAATCGCTTCCGCACACATATTCGCCGCGCATTCATAATGAGTTTGCCGATTATGAGTACACGGTCCTCGAGAGAGACGAGGATGGGGTCAAGAGCATTTTCGAGAGGAAAGAGGATCTTGACGGTTTTAACGTAACCATCCCGTATAAGAAGCTTGCCATGCAGCTTTGCGATGAGGTGTCTGAGGAGGTCGCCAAGGTAGGCGCCGTCAACACCGTAAAACTTCAGGAAAACGGCTCGTTCAAGGGCTATAACACGGACGTTTACGGCTTCATGTATATGTTAAAGCGCGAGGGTATCAACGTTGCTTCAAAGCAGTGCCTTATCCTCGGAACCGGTGGTGCCAGCGCGGCTGTTCGCTACGCTCTTAAGAAGATGGGCGCCCGCGTCAACCTCTGCTCCAGAACGGGCGAGATCAATTACGACAATGTCTACGACATCCTGCCGAACACCCAGATCATCGTTAACACCACGCCGGTGGGAATGTATCCGAACGTGGACGAGAGACCTATCGACATCTCCCGCTTCACGGATCTTTTCGCAGTAGCCGACATCATCTATAATCCCTCCACCACCAAGCTTCTTTTTGATGCTCGAAAAAGAGGGCTCAAGACTGCAGGCGGCTTAAGCATGCTGGTAGCACAGGCCTACAAGGCCAGCGCGATCTTTAACGGCAGATCCGCCGACGAAGAAAACGACGAGCTGATCGAGAAGGTCATCGCAGATCTCGAGTCAGAGATGAAGAACATTACGCTGGTGGGAATGCCGGGTTCAGGTAAGACCACGATCGCGCGTAAGATAGCTCAGACGCTTAACAAGGAATTCGTAGATCTCGACTTCGAATTCAAGAACGAATACAAAGTAACTCCTTCGGAAGTCATCACCAAGGAAGGCGAGAAGAAGTTCCGTGAGATGGAGCACGAACTTAGTAAGAGATTCCTTTCAGGTTCAGGCCGCGTGATCTCCACAGGCGGCGGAATCGTAACGGTTCCCGAGAACATCTTCTTCCTTAAGTGCAATTCCGAAGTGATCTATCTGAAGCGCCCTTTGAAGTCACTTCTCAGACAGGACGTATCAGGCCGCCCGATCAGCAAGGATCAGGGGATAGAGGAACTTCTTAACAAGCGCACGCCGATGTACGAGGAAGCAGCAGACGTCATCTGGGACCTTCCTGATTTCGAGGACTCGGAAGAAACGGAAACAAAACTCATAGAGGGATTAAAGAGATGAAGATACTTGTTCTTAACGGACCAAACTTAAACATGCTGGGCATCAGAGAGCCGCAGATCTACGGCGACAAGACATACGAGGATCTTAAAAGGCTCATTAAGGATCACTGCGACGAAAAGGGCGTGGAAGTAAGCTTCTTCCAGAGTAACTCCGAAGGCGCTCTTATCGACATGATCCAGCAGGCTTACTTCGACAAGATGGACGGTATCGTCTTTAATCCGGGCGGATACACTCACACATCAGTTGCAATCCTTGATGCACTTAAGGCTGTAAATATCCCGACCGTGGAAGTACATATCTCCGAAGTATCGGAAAGAGAACCGTTCAGACAGATCTCCTACATCTCATATTTCGCGTGCAAGACCATCACGGGAAAAGGCTTCGCTGGTTATCTCGAAGCAGTCGACCACCTTTTGAGTATGTCATAAAGCTCGTCAAATGACGAAGCACAATAATCGATATTATAAGCACTCACGGCGCCTTCTATATCTCCTTCGGGCATGAACCACACGGAGTATAAAGAGGCGTTTTTCGCGCCCAGCATATCCGATGTCAGCGAATCTCCTATGACGATGCAGGATTCCTTCGGCTCGCCGATCTTCTCAAGTACCATGTCAAAGTACTCGACCGAAGGCTTAGCGACTCCCATTGATTCGCTTATGAAAAGTTCCTCGATATACATATCAAGCCCCGTGGATTTTATCCTTCCCTCGGCATTAACAGTCGCACCGTTGGAGACGATGTAGATCCTGGAATCCTCGATATCATCTTTAAGTCTTTTTACGAACTCCAGCGCCCCTTCCATAGGAACACCGTTGACCGCCATGGTGTTGATGAATTCGCTGTTTATCTTAAGCGGATCGATCTTTGCTGTGTCTCCGCCGCACCTTTTTATGAGGTCCATGAACCTCAGTGTAAAAAGCTCCGTTCTGGATATCGTTCCTTTCTCGAGTTCCAGCCAAAGGGATTTGTTGTACGCCTTGAAATGCGCATAGTCTTCTTCTCGAAAACATAGTCCGTTGGCCTTTATGACTATCTCCAAAGCCTTACGCTCGGAAGCGTGAAAGTCCAGAAGTGTCTGATCCAGATCGAAAAGAAAATTGTGGTGCATCACGGGTACCTTCTTTAAAATTTATTACCAGATAATTATATCATTCGGCACCGGCGGATAATAAATGTAAATTTTCCGCCCGAAAAATGTAAAAGAAAACATACTGCACATATAGAAATACATCTATATTATTTCGAAAACTTCATTAGCACCAAAATAGGTTGCCGCAGACGTTTTAGAAATGATTTTGCTATGCGTGTTCTGCTTGAAAAAACTGCCGAATCGTCAAATGTTTTCGAAAGGCAAAATCTCACATATAGAAAACGGTGAATGTATCTTTGTTTGCCTGTAAAAACTTTTGACTTATTAATATGCGCTTACTAAAATATGAATAGACGGAGGATTAGAAATAGTATGGATATCTTAATGTGCCTCATAACAATGGTAGGCGGACTTGCGATCTTTTTGTACAGCATGAAGATGCTCAGCGGAGGACTCGAGGCCGCAGCAGGTAGTAAACTTCAGTCAATACTTGAGAAACTGACATCGAACAGATTCTTCGGACTTTTGGTAGGTATGGCGATCGCCGCACTTGTACAGTCCTCATCGACCACTACGGTAATGGTCGTAGGCTTCGTTAATGCGAGCCTTCTTAATCTGACACAGGCATTGTGGGTAATCATGGGTGCCAATATCGGTACCAATATCACATCACAGCTCGTTGCTTTTAAGTTCAGCGCAGTTGCACCGATCATCGCGATCATCGGTGTTTTGATCCTTCTTTTCACACATAAGAAAAAATACGCAGCTATCGGTCAGATCGTAACCGGTCTCGGCTTTATCTTTATAAGCACCTCTATCATGAGCGGTGCTATGGAACCTGTTAAGGATAACGAATCATTCAGATCTTTCCTTACGGGAATGAACAATCCTTTGCTCGGTATCCTCGTAGGTATCATCTTCGTAGCAATGATCCAGAGTTCCGCTGCCGGTGTTGCAGTATTGCAGACATTGGCTGCTTCAGGCGTTATCGAACTTGATCAGGCAGTGTTCATCCTCTACGGCATGCACGTCGGTACCTGTGTTACCGCGATCCTGTCTTCTGTTGGTTCGAACAGAAATGCTCTTCGTACAGCTTTGATGCACCTTATGTTCAACCTTGTAGGTATGATATTGATGACGATACTTACTCTCACACTTCCGATCACGGATTGGATGAGGAAGCTTTCTTCTTCACCGATGAGACAGATAGCTAACACGCACTTGCTCTTTGCTCTCGTTACCGCAGCTGTTCTTATTCCGTTCGGAACACTTATCGTTAAGTTCGTTCAGTTCGTTATACCTGAGAAGAAGTCTGAAACTGAGGGTGTTCATGAGCTTAAGTTCCTTTCACAGGCAATGCTCAGATCCGATACGACAAGTGCAGTACTCATCGCTTCCGTTCGTAACGAAGTTGCACGCATGTATGACATGGCAAGCAAGAACGTAACGAGAAGCCTTAACGCAGTACTTAATAACAGCGAGTCCATCCAGGTTGAGATCGATGCAGCTGAGGAATATATAGACTTCCTTAACAAAGAGATCTCATTCTACATCTCTCACAGTTTGGCTAAGGTTACGTCAGAAGAAGATGCCGTTACCTTGAGTAATCTTTTCAAGATCACGGGTAACGTTGAGAGAATGGGTGACCACGCAACCAACATCGCAGGTTACGCTAACCTGTTGCAGGATAAAGGATACAAGCTCTCCGACAAGGCTTGCTTTGAAGTTCAGCAGATGATCCAGGTATTGGGTGATACAACATTCCTTCTCTACGGTAAGGATACTTCATCCATCCACGTCCGCGTTGCAAAGGCTGAGCAGAAGATCGACGATATGACAGCTATGTTCAGAAAGAACCAGATCACACGTATGACAACAGGCGAGTGCTCAGGAGAAGCATGCGTCATCTATTCCGAGATGCTTACCGATTTCGAACGTCTCGGTGATCACCTCCTTAACATTGCGGAAGCAGCATCAGGTGATGAACATGCATCACTTCATGGAGCAGCTGCTGTAACTGCTGCCGGAGGCACAGTCTGATGGCGGGAAGAGTCAACGTAGTTCTTTTCGAACCTGAGATCCCGCAGAATACCGGAAACATTATGAGGACCTGTGTTGCAGCCGATTGCAGGCTGCATCTCATAGGTCCTCTGGGTTTTGATATAAACAATAAAAAATTCAAGCGTGCCACCACCAATCACATCACGTGGGCGGACTACGATTATTATGAGAGTTTCGATGAGTTCGTTGGCAAGAACAAGGGCGCATTTTTCTTCATGACGAGATACGGAAAAAAGCCTCACTCCTCCATCGATTTTGCAGGCGTTCCAAGCGACGAAAATATCTATCTCATTTTCGGAAAAGAAAGTACCGGAATTCCGTATGATATCCTTCGCGATAATCTCGAAAACTGTTTCAGGATCCCGATGCACGGAGACTGCAGAAGCTTAAATCTTTCCAACGCTGCAGCCATTGCGATCTATGAATGCATGAGACAGCTTGACTATCAGGGATTGTCTCTTACAGAGGTTCAAAAAGGCGAGGATTTTCTTGAAAGTTACGACGAAGCTTTGAAAGCTTCGCAGTGTTGATTTTTTAACAATTTCTCTTCATTTTTTTAGGGATGGTTTTTGACAATTGTTGTGCTAATATCGAATATAGAGGCGCACAATAATTGTTGCGTTTTGTGCGTCAAAAATATCGGGAGGACGTTATTTATGAGCACACAAGAAAACGGCATTTATGATGCACGTAAACTCGGCGCTCCCAAGATGACTGTACTTGGAGCCCAACACATGTTTGCCATGTTCGGTGCGACTGTTCTGGTCCCTGCGATCACGGGACTTAGCGTATCGGCGACCTTGCTTTTCGCAGGTCTAGGCACCTTACTTTTCCACTTGATCACCAAAAGAAAAGTTCCTGCATTTTTAGGTTCTTCTTTTGCATTTCTTGCAGGCTACGGAGCCATTGCCCCTCATGGTGAAAAAGAGCTTTTGCCATACGCATGTTTGGGCGTTGCATGTGCAGGTCTCCTGTATCTGATCCTGGCTGGTCTTATCAAAGCATTCGGTACAGAGAGAGTTATCAGATTTTTCCCTCCTATAGTTACAGGTCCTATCATCATCGCTATCGGTCTTACACTTGCAGGAACCGCTGTATCCAGTTGTTCCGCGAACTGGCCTTTGGCTATCATCGCGATAGGCATAGTTGTCATATGTAATGTATGCGGTAAGGGAATGGTCAAGATCGTTCCTATCATCCTCGGTGTCATAGGTGCTTGTCTCGTAGCTATAATCTGCTGCGTGGCATTTGGCGAAGTAATCGACATCGGAACTGAACAAGATCCTAACCTGGTCTACGCCATCGCAGGCAGCGGCAAGCTCGTTTTGTTCGACTCAGCCAAGGTTGACGCCATCAAGAACGCTGCTTGGATCGGTCTCCCGATAAAGGGAAGTGAGACGGTCTTCTCACTTATCGGTAATGCCGACGGAGCTTTGATCGCTACATCCATTATCACCATCGTTCCTATCGCTCTTGCTACCATCGTTGAGCATATCGGTGACATCTCCGCTATCTCTTCCACAGTAGGCGAGAACTACGTTAAGGATCCGGGTCTTCACAGAACTCTCACAGGTGACGGTCTTGCTACAACGATCGCTTCCATCTTCGGTGCACCTGCTAACACAACATACGGCGAGAACACCGGTGTCCTTTCACTCACGAGAGTATTCGATCCGAGAGTAATCAGACTTGCAGCTTACTTTGCGATCGTATTCTCATTCTCACCTAAGCTCGCTGCATGCATCAGCGCTATTCCGACACCTGTCATGGGCGGTATCTCCCTCGTTCTCTACGGAATGATCTCCGCTGTCGGTGTCAGAAACGTTGTTGAGAGCCACATCGATTTCTCCAAGGTAAGAAACGTAATCATCGCAGCATTGATCCTCGGCTTGTCCGTCGGTATCAAGTACTACGATGCATCCGGATGCGTAACGATCTCGATCGGTTCCGTTAACATCCCTCTTACAGGTCTTGCGATCGGTGCCTTCATCGGTATCGTCCTCAACGCCATCCTTCCGTTCGACAAGGAACCTGAACTCACAGGTCTCAAAAAGGACATCTCGAACGAGGGCGTGACAGTATCGAAGACACAACAGAAAAAGATAAATAAATCAAGGAAAAAACATTAATTTTTTATCTTCGAAAACATTGGGATACTTCTTTCGGGAGGTATCCCATTTTTCTTGCTCGAAAACAGAAAAAAAGTCCTTCAAAACGCCCAAAAGGATTTGAAAAGAGTCGGGCAAATAAGTACAATGGAATAAGTTGATTGTTGTAAGGTGATTGTATGAATAAAGTGTTGATTATAGGCATGTCGGACGTGACACGTGTCATAGTTCCGATCCTCTGTCGCAAGGGCGGAATGGCAGATGAGATCTGCATCGCTTCCAAAAACAAAGAAGAGTGTGATGAATTAAAGCGCCAGTACAAAGATGCTCCGGTAAGGATCGTAACTGCCGGCGTCGATGTCACCAACGAAGAAAAAGCTCTTTTGATGATGAGGATCTTCGGACCTAATCTTATCATCAATCTTGCCCCTGCCTGGCTTAACAAGCAAATAATGGGCATAGCCGTAAAGATCGGTTCCTCATATATCGATACAAAGTATTATGCTGACGAGACAGGAAGAACATGTCTTATCGAAGAGCAGTTCGAGATGGCTCAGAGTTTCGCAACCAAAAACATAACAGGTGTTACCGGCTGCTCCTTTAACATGGCAGCATTTATCTGTCTTGCCAAGCAGGCCATTGCAGAGAAGATCTTGGACAGCATTTCTTCCGTTGATATCATCGATATCAGCAAGAACTCCGATCCGTCCATCAGTATTCCTTCAATGGAAGACTTAACGAGACTTTCGGAGCCGGCCAAGTATCTTAAGGACGGTGAGATCATCGAGACTCCTTCTTTAAGCGTCGAGTCGGAATTCTCTTTCGATGATGAAGAGCCGACCAAGATATACATGTTTTCGAGCCCTATAATAGAGACATATCAAAGAGGCATGCCTGAGATCAAGAACGTAAGGTATTTTGCAGATCTTGAGCAGAACACGGTTAGTGTTGCCTCTACCTTAAGAGATGTCGGAATGCTCGGAACGGATCCTGTCAACATTAAGGGCGTTGATATCGCACCTTTGGATTTCCTTTCCAAGGTGCTTCCTACTGATGTTGCCATGGGCAAGTCCATCTGCGAGAGGATCAAGGGTGTTGTCTTAAGCGGCAAAAAGGACGGCGAGGATAAGGACATATTCATGTACTTCAAGTGCAAAGATTCCGACGAGCCTTCAAAATTCGGAGTTAACACTTCATCGTATTTTTCTGCAATAACGCTTCTTGCAGGTGCTTCACTCATTAAGACCGAAGGCTGGAATATCCCGGGCGTATTTACTCCTGGTGATTTTGATCCTCAACTTTTACTTGCCAAAATGAGTGATCTTGGTATTAAATATTCTATAGGGCTTGATTTTAAGAAGCCTTGAAGTATATGAGATGGGGAGAATAAATATGGGCAAAGCTAAGATACTTATCGTAGAAGACGACGCTAATATCAATAACATGGTATGCGAAGCACTTACCAAGAACGGGTTCGAGTGCACACAGTCTTTTTCAGGAACAGAAGGACTTTTGAACTTCAAGGCAAACCAGTTTGATCTGGCTATCCTTGATCTTATGATGCCTGGTATGACAGGTGAGGAGCTCACGGCAAAGATCCGCGAGACATCCAAGATCCCGATCATCATCACATCTGCAAAGAGCGAGCTTGATTCTAGAGTTAACCTCCTTTCCACAGGTGCAGACGATTACCTCGTTAAGCCTTTTGACGTAAAGGAGCTTATCGCGAGAGTAGAAGTTCAGCTCCGTCACCTTACTGAAGGTGCTTCTGCAGGCGCAGCAGGCGGAGACGACAAGCTCACATTCAAGGATATGGAACTTAACAAGTCCACATTCGAGGTTTTCGTAAAGGGTCAGGAGATCCAGCTTACAAGACAGGAATATAAGATCTTGGAGCTTTTCATGCTCCATCCTACAAAGGTATTCTCGAAGCAGGATATTTTCGAGTATGCATGGGATGAGTATTATATCGGTGAAGATAAGACGATCAATGTTCATATCTCAAATATCAGAACAAAGATCAAGAAGATCACTGATGACGAATATATTGATACAGTTTGGGGTATCGGCTTCAGACTTGCTAAGCAGTAATTAATCAAATAACCTAGGGGACGCCTTTTTGGCGTCCTTTTTGCGTTTAAAGACGAACTTTAACATTTCTTAAACTTTTGTTAGCGAAAACTTTTATATCTGATGTAATAATGACGATGTAAAATCCAGAGAGGAGACATAAAATGAGTGATACGATACTGAAAACTAAAGGTCTTACAAAGAAATTTGGATCCAAGGTCGCAGTCGACCACGTTGATATTTCCATTGAAAGAGGTTCTATCTACGGTCTTATCGGTATGAACGGTGCAGGTAAGACAACCATCATGAAGATGCTTTCAGGTATGATCCGTCCTAACGACGGAACTTTCGCATATGACGGTCTGGGAGCAAATCTCTCAGAAGCTTATAAAAGAATCGGTGCTCTTATCGAAGCACCTGCACTTTATCCAAGTTTGTCTGCTACAGACAATCTTAAGATCAAGGCTTTCGCATACGGAATCAATGATCCTAAGTATATCCAGGAGAAATTGGAACTTGTCGGTCTCGGTGACGTAGGCAAGAAGAAAGCAGGTAAGTTCTCACTTGGTATGAAACAAAGACTCGGAATCGCTCTGGCACTTGTCGGAGATCCTGATTTCCTCCTTTTGGACGAGCCTATCAACGGTCTTGATCCTCAGGGTATCGTTGAAGTCCGAGAGATGCTCTTGGAACTTAACAAGAAGAAGGGTGTAACTATCCTTATCTCAAGCCACATCCTTGAGGAACTTTCCAAGATCGCAACTGATTACGGCATCATCAGTAACGGTAAGCTCATTGAGCAGATCACAAGAGATGAACTTTTGAGCAAGTGCCGTGACAAGATCAAGATCAAGACCAAGGATACAGCAAGTGTTGTTACTATTCTTGATGCTCAGGGATTTAATGATTACAGCGTAGTAGATATCGAGACGATCTACGTTTATGACCGTATCTCCGATATCGCAATTCTCAATATGGAGATCGCAAAAGCAGGAATCCTTTTGGATTCTATCGGTGTTGATTCCTCTGACCTTGAGGAATATTTCCTTAAGACAACAGGAACAGAAATTGAAGAAAAAAAGGGAGGTGAGAATTCATGATCGACCATTTCAGAAGTGACCTTTACTTGATGAGAAAGATGAAGGTTACATATATACTTCCGATCATTTTCCTTCTCTCTTCACTCCTTGTAGGTGTTATCTATTTAAGGATCAATATCAGTGCTTTGATGGTAGCTGATCCTACAACTGCAACTTCGCTTTCCGGTGATGCTTATATCGATGAGGAAGGATCCTTCGGTGAAGAATATGTAAATTCCCTATCCGAGGGCTTCTCTGCAGGATTCAATGCTGCTGCGGAAGAAGACAGTGCCATAGAAGAAGCTGAGGCTCAAGAAGTTGAAAGACCGGGATTCTTCTCAGGCGGACCGTACTATGATAGTTCTGTTTGTGAATTCTTCTCTGTTATCACTGCAGCTTCCACGCTTTTAATACTGGTTGGCCTTTTTGCAGCTTTCCTTTTCGCAAATGATATCAGGGGCGGATTCAGAAAGAACATGATAAAGATAAATCCTAACCGTTGGATATCTTTCCTTTCCAAGGTTGCCACTGTTCTTATATATAACATTTTCTTCCTGATATTTGCATTCCTCACAGCTTTCCTTTGCGTAGCTCTTATGGGAAAATCGATCCACTTCGATTTTAACCTTGATTTCTTTGGAATGCTTGCTCTCAGACTTCTTACGATGTTTGCTTTCTCAATGTTTATTGCACTCATCACATGCTTTACCAAGAGCACGGCATTGGGAATGGTTTCGAGCCTTATCTTCGGAATGGGAGTCCTCGATCTGGTATTCTACTTCTTCGATCTCCTGCTTGCTTTCATTAGCATGAAGCTCAACTTTGAGATTCCATCCGGTTTCAGCTTGTCAAATTACACGCTCACCGGAATCGCTGCAATGCTGCAGCCTGGTATGAGCAGCAGACTGATACTCAGAGCAGTTATAGTCAGCGTATGCTTCATAGCAGTATCGATATTCGGAGCAGGTTATCTCAATCAGAAGAGAGATATCCACTGATCGAAAATGTTAAGACAATAAACAAGTCGCCAAACGGCGACTTGTTTTTGTTCTCATTAAGTTATAATCTTCTTATGCGTTAAACGAAAAATGAGAGGGAACTGAAACTAGTGTTTATTAATTATCTTAGGTTGAATTTGATCCGTTTCTTCAAGGGAAGAAGTGCCAGAACTGCTATTATCGTAAGTGCCGCAGTTATGATCATCCTGATGTTATTAATAGGGGTGATATTATATGCTGCAAGAGTTCAGATAAGCGAACTGGCAAAAGAAGACATGCCGGTAAACTTTTACACTCTTGCTCAGTTGCTTATATATGGTCTCTCATTTATTTATACTCCGATAATATCCGGAATTGTGGGAATCGGCTATATTTGTGCCTACTATACCTATAGGGGATATTATAACCTTGAGATCGGAATGAGAAACAGAGTCCTTTATGTCCTTTCTGAATTCGTTGTTCTCTTTATCTTGGGATCTTTTTTATACGCTATATCAACTGTTACGCTTATTTGTTTGGAACCGTTTGCAATAGTCGGGCAGTCGCTTTTAAAGAACGGTTATAAATTCATCGCTTATACCTATGCTGTTCAATTGATCTTGTGTCTCAATGATTCCGCAAATGCTTTGCTCTTCGCACATCTTTTCAGAAAAAAGGGAAAGAGTTTTATGTTCTACCTCGGCTTTTGGATTGCATCGCTTTTTCTCTCGTATTATTTGGTCGATTTGCTTCCAACCCGCTTTGATTTTCTTACTTACATACTTTTCCCTTCGGTTATCAACTGGTTTGCGAATGATGTTCCGTATTTTGTAGGAGAAATCTCAATTACCAAGATCGTCATCTATATTGGTGTCATATTAAAGATATTGGCGACTTTTGCTTTGGCAGTTATATTGTTTAATAGAAAAGTGGAGGAAAAACGCTCATGACCCCCCTAGTTATTGTTCTTATTATATGTATAGTTGTCATACTGATCCTGACATTTTATATGATCTCTATACTATCATCGATCCATGAACTCAATAAGCAACTTGATTATATAAGAAACAATCAGACTAACATGTCTTTATCGATCGGAGCTTCTACACGTACCATAAGAAGACTGACCGATAAGATCAATTCCATTATTGTTGCGTGCAGAAACAGAGAGATCGATACAGCCCGCAAGGACGATGAGATCAAAGAAACAATAACAAGTATGTCACATGACATCAGAACACCTCTGACATCTCTTAAGGGTTACTTTGAACTCATGTGCGAATCCGACAGCGAAGAGGATAAGGATCGTTATAAGACGATCATTGCAGAAAGAATAGACTCCTTAAGTGAGATGCTGGAGGAGATGTTCATCTACACCAAGATCAACAACTCCACATATAAGCTTGAAAGCGAGAGGACCAACATCTCTGAGGTAATGATCTCGACACTCCTTTCTTACTATGAAGATTTCGAGAGAAAGAATATGACACCGAACATCGATGTTGAAGAAGATGTTTATGCAGTATCTGATGAACAGGCATTAAAGCGAGTATTCCAGAATCTTATCAAGAACAGTCTTGTTCACGGTGCTGATTGTGTTGATATAAGTCTCAAGAGAATAGAAGGAAAGAAGATCAAGATATCGATCGGAAACGGAATTAGAGACGGAGAAACTCCGGATGTTACCAGAGTTTTCGACAGATTCTATAAGGGAGACAAATCCAGACACGTCAATTCCTCAGGTATCGGTTTGTCGGTTACTCAGAAATTGGTAATCCTTATGGGAGGAAATATTGAAGCAACATTGAGCGGTAACAAGTTTATCATTAACATCTATTTGGATGAGTTGCAGCAACAGGTTAAATAAAACAATGGCGCCACCTTTTAAAAAAGGGTGGCGCTTTTACTTTACGGGATCTGCACTGTGCAAAGGAACCTCAAAAAAGGTGGTGGAAAAACAGGAGTGGTTCCTAAACACACTTACTGCAGATCAGGCCGCTTCCTTTACCGGAATCCTGTTGGCCCTGGCCACGACCTTGATAGGAACCGGTCTTCCGACACGCACAGATTTGACGGGAACTGAGGAAACGCGATTATATTGAACCTTCCTTACACTGCTTGCAGACCTCATATAAGTCGGATGTGCAGCTCGGACGGTTGCCTTCTTAGGTTTTGTATCTGCCATATGCTTCTCGAAATCTACGGCAATCTTAATGAAAGTTATGAAAAAGAAGAATAAAACTGCTAAATCTATAGGTGACATAATGATTAACTCCTTACGATCAAATGTTCTTTATTTGTCTTATGTGCCAAGTCTATCAGATGAATAACGCCATTAATGGTACAGTTAAAGAAAAAAGAACAAAAATTTGAAGAAAATGTTTTTTCTTTGGTCACATAAGTGATCAGAAGGACCAACAAATCTACAAAGACAGCCATTATGTGATAAAATCGTAGGTACGGTGAACACCGTTATAGAAGATAAAGTTGATACTAAGGAAATAGATATGCCGGTATATAAATTAAAACCAACATGTAAGGATTACATTTGGGGTGGAACAAAACTTCGTGAAGAATACGGGATCAATGATCCGGGAGACAGAGTAGCAGAGGCATGGGTCCTTTCCTGCCATCCGGACGGTCCATCCGTTATTACTTCCGGAAGATATGCCGGAGAGACTCTTATCGATTACATAAGCATGCGCGGTAAGAGAGTTCTCGGAACCAACTGTGATAATTATGATGATTTCCCGATCCTTACCAAACTTATAGATGCCAAGGAAGATCTTTCCATTCAGGTTCATCCTAACAATACTTTTGCGATCACCAATGAAGGCCAGCTCGGCAAGACCGAGATGTGGTATGTGGTTGATGCCGAAGAGGGAAGCAAGATCTATTACGGTGTTTCAAGGACCGTAGATGAGGCTGAGATCAGAAGAAGGATCAAGGACAATACTCTTACGGATATACTTATGGCTGTACCTGCAAAGAAAGGTGATGTGTTCTATATTCCCGCAGGAACTTTGCATGCTATCTGCAAGGGCATGATCATCGCGGAAGTTCAGCAGAATTCGAACGTTACGTACCGTGTCTATGACTATGACAGGACTGACGAGACCACGGGTCAGAAGAGAGAACTGCACGTGGATAAGGCTCTCAAGGTAACAAGGATGTATCCGAACTATTCCAATTATGATTTTGGAAATCACCTTGTAAGCTGCAAGTATTTTGTTGTTGACATGATCGAGCGTGAGTCGTTGGACTACGCTTCCGAGAGAAGCTTTGTATCTCTTGTAGTCTTGGATGGTACGGGAAGGATAGAGTTCAAGAATGATGACGGAGCTAATGACTTCCTCACGTTTTCGAAAGGAGAGAGTTTCTTTATCCCGGCTAATTCGGGAAGATTCATGATCAAGGGAGACAACTTAAGGATCTTGAGGACACAGATATGAATGTTGCTTTTTTTATGAAGCCGAAGTCTTCGGTTGCCTTTCTTTTCAATGATTTTACCGTGCGTCAGGCTCTGGAGAAAATGAACTACCACGGCTATACCGCAATCCCGGTTTTGGACCGTGAGGGTCACTATCTGGGAACGGTCAGCGAGGGTGATTTTTTGTGGTTCATCGTTAAGGGCGAGGGCAACGAAGCTCATACCATGGCTATAGAAAACTTAGAGGATTTTAAGCTTAGTGAGATCCCGTTCGATCCTTCCAAAAATCCGTCTGTCCTCATTACGGCTTCGATCGATGAACTCCTGGTTCGAGCTATGAATCAGAACTTTATTCCGGTAGTCGATGACAGAAATCTATTCATCGGAATAGTTACGAGAAGAGATGTCATAAGGCACTTCTACCAGACGAACTTCAGTGATATCGATGCAACTTGATGATTGACACATAGGATATTGAGTAGTAAGTTATACAAAAATCAATCGGAGGCTAAACGTGTTTAAGACCAAATCTTATACAGCATACATTATTTATGCAGGCGTCATTTACGGACGTTATGATTTGGTTGAAAGCAAAAGCCTCGGGTAAGAAATAAATAGTTGATATTGTATTCAGTACCGTTTATCCGACGCTTGCGGATAGACGGTATTTTTGTTAGGAGGAAAAGAAAATGAAACAAGTGGAATTGGTCAAGGCAACAGAAAAAGACGTGGACGAACTTCATAGGATGCAGGTAGAAGCTTTTATGCCGCTTTATGAGATCTACCACGATGACATGTCGCCCGTAAATGAATCTAAGGAACGGATCCTGTGGAAGATCACGGAAGAGATCAGTCACTTCTACTTTATCGTTTTCGAAGGAAAGAAAGTGGGAGCCGTAAGAGCTATAAGAGACAGGAGCTTAAACGATGACAGCGTAATGTGGATCTCACCGATCTTTATCCTTCCTGAGTTTCAGGATCTGCATCTGGGAGAGGCTGCTGTTAAAAGACTTTTCGAGATGTGGGATAATAAGACTACTTGGAAACTTTCGACCATTAAACAGGAAGAAAGGAATCGCCACTTCTATGAGAAATTGGGATTCAAACTTCTCGATTGGGAAGAGAATGTCAATGAGAAAATGGATCTGGTGATGTATGAAAGGAGAGGACAGAAATGATCAGATACAGACGAATTACTAAGGCCGACCTTGACAGGTTCATCGACATCAGGATCGGCCAGCTCAGAGAAGAAGGAGCAACTGAGGAGATAGATCTTAAGCCATACCTTCTTGATTACTACAACAGACATATGAAAGACGGCACCTTTGTATCGTGGCTCGCGGTGGACGGCGACAAGATCGTCGGAACGAGCGGTATGTCATTTGTGGAGAAACCTCCGTATTTCTCCTGTCCTTCGGGAAAGATCGGCCTTCTGTCAAGCATGTACACAGATAAGGCATACAGAAGACAGGGCATCGCGAAAAAACTTCTTGGTTTGGTCGTTGTTGATGCAAGAGAATACGGATGCGGATGTGTTCAGATAACGGCATCCGACATGGGCGTTCTTCTTTATACCGATTTCGGGTTTAAGAAAAACGGAAACTTCATGCAACTTAATCTATGAAAGAAGGAATATTTTTATGTTATACGAAACTAAGGAATTTACATTAAAGGACGGCCGCAAGGCTTTGCTCAAGAACCCGGGAGACGAGGAAGCGCAGGGTCTTGTGGATTATCTTCATAAGTCATGCGGTGAGACGGATTATCTCGCGAGGGTACCATCGGAGTGCGACAGATATACGGTCGAGAAGGAAAAGGAACTTCTCAAGTTTATGAAGGATTCGGCAAACGATCTTTTCTTAAGCTGTACCGTTGACGGAAAAGTAGCAGGAAATTGTCATCTGATGATGAACGACAAGTTCAAGATGAAGCACAGAGCCAATGTTGCTATAGCTCTTCTTAAGGAGTACTGGGGACTTGGAATAGGAACTGTGATGTTCGAAGAGATGATCCGTGTAGCCAAGGAAACAAGACCTGATCTCATGCAGCTGGAACTGGAGGTTGCAGCACCGAATGAACGTGCACAGGCGCTTTATAAGAAGATGGGTTTTGTGGAATACGGCAGAAGAGAAAATGCTCTTAGGGCTGCTTCGGGTGATTCCTTTATGGATGAGGTCCTGATGATGAAGAAACTTTAATTGTTGAAATAGACTTTTCTAAATCTGTTAAACTGGCTTTATATAAAATGGTGCAGATGATAAAATAATTTTGTTTGGTTAGGGAATAACTGATCGTATGGGGGAAAAGTGAATGCCGGAGTTAAACGCAACACCAGTTACGTTTAAATGTAAGATCTGCGGGGGAGATATAGTGAATAACTTCCTTGTTGGCTCATGCGTTTGTGCGCACTGCGGAAACAAATGGAACCTCGAGGATATGATCCCTGACTACAGTCAATATTCCAACATAATCTCAAATATCAACGCGGCTAATGAGGCCGTATCCAATAACCCGACTGTGGTATCTCTTGAGAGAGCGAAATCACTTCTTAATTTTGCTGTTGAGGAAAGTGAGGAACTTGACGGAGTCATTGCTTCTGACCTCGCGAAGATGAGCAGGGATGAGATCGCGAAGATCGACAGAATGCAGGGCTACATGAAGGGCATGGCCTTTTTCGAGAAGCAGAATTATCAGGGGGCACTCGAGGAGTTCGAGAAGATTCCCGGATATAAGAATTCGGATGAGCTTAGAGAGCAGTGCAAAGTACATGTAGAGAAACAGAATAAGACGAACAGGTTTATGGAAGTCTTTCTCGGAATGCTGTTTCCGGCAATGCTTTGTATCGTTCTTAAGATTGCGGCGGATATGTCGATCGCGATACTTTTACCGTTGTTCCTCGGCTTATCAGTAGTCTTGGGATTCCTGATCTACATGGGAGGATTACCGGGTTCGATCGTTAAGCTGGCTTCGGTCCTGAGCATCGCACCTTTCCTGATATTCATCATTATCAGATATGATATTCATATAATGTTCTTCAAACTCTGTAAACTGATTTTTGAGTATTTAATACAAATGATAAAATATGTTTTAGTTGATTCGAAGAAATGATAGAGGAGGATATGAATGTCAGAAGTAAGCGCAACACCTGTTACATTGAAATGTAAGATCTGCGGTGGAGATATCGTTAACGATTATCTTATCGGCTCTTGTGTCTGCGCGCACTGCGGGAACAAGTGGTCGCTCGAAGATCTGGTCCCTGATTATAACGAGTATTCCAACATTGTCTCGAATATCAACAAGGCCAATGAGACCTTGAGCGGAAACCCTACGATCGTATCTCTTGAGCAAGCGAGACTTCTTTTTAAGAGTGCCGCTGATGAGAGCAGCGGGAAGGTGGGAGTGATAGCTTCTGATCTGACGAGGCTCAGCAATGAGGGACTTCAAAGGATCGATCAGTTGAAGATCTATTTGAAGGGAAAGGGATTTTTCGAGAAGAAAAATTATAAGGGAGCTCTTAAGGAGTTTAAGAAGATCCCGGGATTTAAGGATACTGAAGAATTAAGTGCGCAGTGCAGCGAATTTGTTGAGAAGGAAAAGAAGAAACGGATACCGCTCGCGGTGATAGTCGGACTGATACTTCCTGCGGTACTGTGCATCGTGTTAAAGGAAGTGGCGGGATTTCCGCTGGCGGCGGTCATACCGATATTCCTGGTCACATCGGCAGGCGTGGGATTCCTGGTCTACAGAGGCGGAGTACCTGCGGTCATCATTGAAGTCCTGTCGGTCCTGTGTGCCGTACCTTTATTGATATTCATGATACTGGCGTACGGTTTCCACGTGGACGTTATACCTTCGGCGATCATAGCCGTCGGTTTACCTGTAGCATTAGTAATTTTATTTGGCATATTAGCAGAAAGGAAAAGTTAAATGGAAGTAATTAGTGTAATCAAGTACGAAGGCAGTAATGAAGTATTGGCTCACAAGCACAAGAACGAAGACTTCACCATCGGATCGCAGTTGATCGTACACGAGTCGCAGGAAGCACTCTTCATGCGCGACGGTAAGGCGATGGATCTTTTCACCGCAGGAAGACATACGCTCACGACGTATAACATCCCGCTTCTCCGTGACCTGATGAAGCTCGGCACGGGAGGAGAGAATGTTTTCCATGCAGAGGTCTACTTCATCAACATGACCACGATGATGGGCATCAGATGGGGTACTGACAGCAAGGTAAGACTTTTCGATCCTGCTTCGGGACTTCATATCGAGATCGGTGCCAGCGGTAACTTCAATATCAGAGTTAACGATTCACGTAAGCTCGTTATCAAACTTGTCGGTACAACTGAAGGACTTCTCCAGAATGAACTTCTGGGCGAAGAGGGTGGTCTTTCATACGGTACAGGTAAGTTCAGAGCTCTCGTAGTTAACAGAGTTAAGTCTAACCTCGCCAGGATCATCAAGGAGCAGAACATCAACATCCTTGAGATCGATGCTTATTTGGATGTAATCTCCGAGACTTTGCAGAAAGAGATCAACGAGACATTGGACGAGTACGGTCTTACAATGCCGGAGTTCTATGTAACGACTATCCAGACTCCTGATGACGATCCGAACTTCCAGCACCTGAAGCAGCAGTTCGCAGATAAGACACTGAAGGTTCGTGACGAAGAGATCAGACGTGCAGAGGCTGAGGCAGCTCAGAGCCGTAAGATCGTTGAGGCTCAGACAGAAGCACAGCTCAAGATGGTCAATGCTCAGGGAGAAGCTGACGCACTTCTCATCAAGTCCAAGGCACAGGCAGATGCATATAAGATGCAGGCAGAGGCTGAGGCTCAGGAGATGAGAATGAAGGGCTACACATATCAGGACGAGACTGCAAGACAGGTCGGTATGGAAGCTATGCAGAACGGTATCACAGGCGGTGGCGGATCCGGTGCCGGCGGCGGTATCGGAGATGTGGCAAGCCTTGGTGTTACACTCGGAGCCATGGGCGGAGTCATCAACATGACTAAGGAAGCTATGAGTCCTATCATGGGTGAGTCCCAGAAGATGGGACAGGGATTCGGCAATGTTATCTCCGGTAATCCCGGAGAAGCACAGCAGGCTCCTGCAGCTCCTGTTGCACCGGTTGCTCCGACGGCAGGTGTTCCTGTTGCTGAGGGCGCTTGGAACTGTCCTGGATGCGGCAAGGCAGGCATTACATCCAAGTTCTGTCCTGACTGCGGAACTCCGAGAGTATAAGTAATCAAATAGATATATTAAGGAAACCATTCACCTTCTTCTAAGTTGTATAATGACTTGGAAGAAGGTGATTTTATATGACGGAAGTAAAACGTATAAAGTGCGGTACGGGCAACTGCTATCTCCTCGTTAACGGAAGGAATGCGGTCCTCGTTGATACAGGCAAGAAAGAACATCTGGAGATGGTGAAGCTGGAATGTAGCGACTATGATCTTAAGCTCATAGTCCTTACCCATCCGCATATCGATCACGCGGAAAATGCCGCGACGCTTTCCAAACAGTTTGAATGCCCCGTCGCAATGAGCGGCAAGGACACAGAGGTCCTTTATAACTTCATGGCTCAGCCTTTGAAGTTCGACAGCGTCTCCGGTAAGGCTTTGTACAGGCTATCCATTAAGACTCTGTCCAATGAGAAAGTCCCTGATTTCAACAATAAGATATTTATCGAGGAAGGCGACACCCTGGAAAAATACGGTGTCGACGGCAAGATCCTGGCATTTCCGGGTCACACATACGGCTCCATCGGAATCGATGTCGAGGAGCGTGACCTCATCGTCGGCGACGCCCTCATGAACTTCCTTAAGCCGACCGAATCCCTGATCTGGCACGACAAGGAACAGATGCGTAAGTCCGTCGACAGGATCAAGTCCATCGGTCCCAGGACCATCTGGTTCGGACACGGCAATCCCGTTGACAGCAGCAAGATACAGAAGGTTTGAGGCAATAGTGTAAAATTACACGATTTGTGTTGAATATATTCATCCCGATTGTTATAATACCTCTCGAAAAAGATTGTTTTCGAGGAATGAAATGAGCATTATCACTGACCTTACCAGGATGTGGCTGACGCGCTCTGCCAGGGCGTTCACGTTCACGAGTGACTACGATAAAGTGCTGGAATATAAAGACGACGATAACTTGGGTCTTTATATCCACATCCCGTTCTGCCGTAAACTATGTAATTTCTGTCCTTACTGTAAGACAGTCTATTCAGCTGAAGCGGCACAGAAGTACATTGACGCGCTTATCCGCGAGATCCACATGGTGGGAAATATGATCGAAGGGAAGAAGACCGTTACGAGTCTTTACTTCGGAGGCGGAACGCCTGCCCTCATCGCGGACAGACTAAGCGAGATAATAGAAGCCGTTAACGAGCATTACGTAATAACAGAAGGAATTGGTCTGGAACTTCACCCTGACAACGTAAGACCTGACATCCTTAAAAAGATCAGGGACGCGGGCGTAACGAAGATCAGCATCGGAATCCAGTCTTTCGGAGAAAAGTATCAGGAGATCCTCGGAAGAGGAGCAGTCGACAGGGAAGCCCTCAAAAGCGCACTGTCGGAGGTAAGTTTTGAGACCGTATCGATGGATCTCATTTTCGCGCTGCCGGGACAGACTTTTGAAGATCTTAAGGAAGACTCGGATACTGCTTTTGAGACCGGTGCGAACCATGTCGCCATCTATCCGTTCATCGATTTCACGTTTACCTCGAGCAAGGTGACCGCGATGCCCAAGAAGATGAAGAAAGACCTGCTGGACAGGATAACCGATTACTTTGATGAGAAGGGCTACAGGAGAGATTCCATCTGGACTTTCTCGAACAGCGAAGGCGCGAAGTATTCATCCATGACCCGCGAGAATTTTCTGGGATTCGGATGCTCTGCCACGACGCTTTTGAAGGACAGTTTCAAGATCAACACGTTTTCGACGGAAGAATACATAAAAAGGATCGACGGGGGCGTCATCCCAACATCTCTTACGATCAGGTTCACGCCAAGGCAGAGGATGGTCTACTGGCTGTTCTGGACGATGTACAGCACCAGGCTCGACAGCCGCGCTTTCGAGAAATTCTTCGGCGTGCCTCTTAAGAAGATGTACGGCATGGAGTTTGCTCTCGCGAAGTTCCTGGGATTCGTGGAGCAAAAAGACGGTATTTATTCCCTCACGACGAAGGGCGCGTTCTACTACCACTACTACGAGAATTATTACACCCTCGCGTACATCGACAAGATGTGGGGCATCATGAGGAAGGAAGCCTTCCCGGAATCCATCAGGCTATAAAAAAAGAGGTCGTCCCGCATGAGATGACCTCTTTTATGTGGAGCCTTCAACCGGGATCGAACCGGTGACCTCATCCTTACCATGGATGCGCTCTACCTACTGAGCTATGAAGGCA
>CAMYXL010000039.1 GCA_947303255.1 uncultured Clostridia bacterium
ATCCTTCTCGACTCCATGACAAGACTTGCACGTGCTTATAACCTTACGATCAACCCGACAGGACGTACTCTTTCTGGTGGTCTTGATCCGGGATCCTTGTACGGACCTAAGAGATTCTTCGGTGCTGCAAGAAATATCGAAAACGGCGGAAGCCTTACGATCATCGCTACTGCACTTATCGAGACAGGTTCCCGTATGGACGAAGTTATCTTCGAGGAGTTCAAGGGAACAGGTAACATGGAGATCACGCTGGATAGAAAGCTTGCTGACCGTCGTGTATTCCCGGCTATCGCAGTTGATAAGTCCGGTACAAGACGTGAGGATCTCCTCCTTACACCTGAGGAACTCGAGGCTATGATCCTGCTTCGTAAGAAGCTTGCGGATGTTGATACGACAACGGCTACGGACGCAGTCATCAACTTTATGCTTAAGACGACAAATAATAACTCTTTCGTATTATCTGTCAAAAAGTCTTTCTCAGTTGATGATTGATGTATTGACAAGCGACTTCTAATAAAGTAATATACCAAAGTTACTACAAAATCCGGTATGGTATACGTGGCTTAAGTGGTTACGCACCATGCATTTGATGAGAGGTGAGAACAAATGAAAGATGGAATTCATCCAAAGACACAGCTTGTAACTGTTAAGTGTGCTTGCGGTGAGACATTCGAAGCTCTTTCCACGAAGCCTGAGCTCCGTGTTGATATCTGCTCTAAGTGCCACCCGTTCTACACAGGTAAGCAGAAGCTTGTTGATACAGGCGGACGTGTTGATAAGTTCAACAAGAGAATGGGTAAAGCTTAATTATTTTACGACATTCATCAGAGACTGCTCAAAAGGCAGTCTCTTTTTTATGTTTTGAGAAACCTGAGCCATATTATTACGATATATTAGGTAAGAACCTGATGACAGGAGAGGAATTATGAAGAAGAAAGCTATATTATCGCTCATTTTGGCTATGGCCGTGCTTTCCGGTTGCAATTCTGCTAAGGATACTAAGTCAACCAAAAACAAAGATGATGATACGGATGAGACTGTTGTTACAACTGATGAGACTACAACAACAGATGTAACAACTACTGAGACATCAGATGATGATCCGGGACCGGTATCTGAGCCGATGGCATATTCGGTTACAAAGGAAGACCATGATGCGGGCGTTGTTAAAGACGGCGTATACTTTGCGTCGAATATTGTTTTCGATGAGGAAAACAATGGGATTAATTCAGATATATACGAGTATGTTCATTTTGATGAGAGAACGATGGAATTTATGGATATGGCATATTTTCTTGATATTGAAGATTGCTGCTACGGAAACAACGTAAACGGCTCTATGACTGTTAAGACGGTCAATACATATGTTACGCGTTCATGCACTTATGGAGAGAAAATTGTTGAACTGAATAATGAAGGATGGTACCTGAAGTTGCAGGGTGACGGAAACTATTATATGTTCGATCAGTATGATATTCCGCTTCTTTTCCCTTATGAGGATCAGATCAACTTGAGCGTAGGTGAAGAGCCGGTAATCTACGCATATGCTGATGTTTTCTCCGAAGACGGCATAAAGACTTATGATTTTACTTATGAGTTCGACAGCTTCCAGTCGTTTAAGGAAACGATTGATGCTGCTTCGCTCAATTCTATAAACTACAATGCACATATCGTTGTTGAGGATGGAGTCATAAAAGAGATCTGTATTGTTCCTGTTATGGTCAAGGGTAATGTTGTTTATGCGCATAATACGGAGCATGAAGAGGGTAAGATACCTGACGGGGATTATTGCTGCGACAGGTATTCTTTCGATGAGGATATGAAGGGTATGACACTGGATATCCGTGACTATACGTACTTTACGCAGGAAGAGATCGATTCATTGGAAAAATGGGACAGTCTGGTGATCCTTGCTTCAAAAGATAAATATAATTATGCTACTGATCAGTCTATGGATTTCAGTATGATCACCGTGATAAATGATCCAAGTGTTGATGGTTATATCATGCTGGATAACGATTGGTTTTTAAGTCAACAATCAGACGGAACCTATTATGTCGATTGGAACGGACTTGTGAATTCTTCTGCGTTCGAGAAAGATGTGCATTTGGATGTTTCTGATTCGGTTGTAATAATGGACAAAGCAAATGTGTATTCCAAAGACGGAATAGTTACATATGATTACACGGATGTTTATGATGATCTTAAAAGTTTTGCAGAAGAGCTGGAAAGCGATACTACCTGGTATATCCCGAATATTCATATTGTTGTTGAAAGCGGTGAGATAGTCGGAATCTACATTAATCCTGATCAGCATCAGCCGTGGAAAGAATAAAACGTATCGAGAAAAATCACCTCCGATATCGGAGGTGATTTTTGTCGGATACTGATATAATAAGTATAATTTTATAACTTGTATGGAGGAAAACATGAAGGCACGTAAACTTACTGCTGCAGTATTAGCTTCATCAATGATCCTTGGTGGTTCGCTTTTGATGAGCGGATGCGATCCTAAGACTAAAGATGATGAGACTAAGGAAACTGAAGAGACGGTTATAGAAACTGCGGATACAACAGAAGAAGAGACTACTGAGGCAACCACAGAGGAAACAACAGAGACTACAACAGAGGCAACGACTGAAGAGACCACTGAAGATACAACAGTAGAGACCGCTACAGAAACGACAGACTATGTTGCTAATATAGATGATCTGGAGGTCGAGAGTCTTTCTGCATCTAATCGTGTATTGAAGTTCCACAATACAGAAGATTATTCGAAGGTCCTTAAGACTGAAGAAGCTCTTTTCTATATTCCAAGCGGAGGAACAAGTGACGGAAAGGTTACTATCGAAGTAAATGATGCGTCGTATGTGCTTGACTGTTATATGGATGATGTCGGATCCGTGGGTGTTGCTTATCTGCTGATGAATGGCGATGACATATATATTTATGCTCAATGTAGTCTTATGGATGATTATTGTTCACTTAATGTATATAAGGTTGCAGGCGGTTCCGTTAATTTCGTAGGAAGTATGGAAGGATATAGGGTCTTCAATTATTATCTTGGAGCAGAATTTACTGATCCTGAGAATTTTGAACTCTATCATTCAGCAGGTCAGGGAAGTAACATGTTGATAGCAGGAGAGTTTAAGGTCGGTGAAGACGGTATGCCTGTATCTACGAATGATGTTTGGAGTTTCATGGCGTATTCTCCTGATGCAAGTTTTTACTTTGAAGAGGATAAGGTTGGCTTAGAAGTAGGCAAAGACGGATCTGTTTCTTCTGATGAGATAACTGTTGCAGCTAAAGATAAGTTTACGCTTGTTTCTACTGACAGAGAGACATATGTTGATATAAAGACAGAAAGCAGCGAGACAGTAAGAATAGATATCACCGATATAGTGAAGACTGCCAAAGAAGAACGTGGTGAGTATTACGATTTCTTCTATGCGTTGTATGATCTGGGTGTTTGTGAAAACTATTAATTTATTCCAATAGAAAAGAGAGTCGAAAGGCTCTCTTTTTTTCGAAAAAAATTAATGTCGAATAGGTAGGATCATTTACCGGAAGTGAGCTTCTTTGTATCGGTAAATTCTGAATCCTTAACTCCGAAAAGCTTTCCGATTGCCTTGATCACATCGTTCTTGCTCGCATTCTCAGGAAGAGATTCGAGGATCTTTGTAACTTTGTCGACCATGCCGTTCTGAAGTTTTCCTTCCATGATCTGCTTGACCCAATCGATATCTTCGATGGACTTGTTGCCGAGGTAGATCTGCTCGAATGCGTAGATGGTTCCCTCACCGATTGCAGCTACGAAAACACCTGCGATTACGGCGTTTAAAACACTTGCAGCAATGTTGATTGCAGGGATCGCCTTAAGAGCTGTTATTACGCCGCGGGCAACCGTACTTACTGTACCTACTTCAACAATGGAGTTAAAAAACATCTTCGATTTCTCATCCTGTCTGATGCCGTAGATCTTGGCAAGGAGATTGATCTCCGCAGTCTCTGTCGGGATAAGCAAGGCAGCGTCAGGGAACGGGATCGGGATAGCACCGATAGCTACGCCGATACCTGTAAATGTAACTGTTGCTCCGTGAGCGATGACTCTCTTACGGTTAAGATTATATGTGTTGATGTCTTTCTTTGAAGCCTGGATTCCCTCAGGAAGGAGCTCGTTGATGGCAGAGATAAGCTCCGTGATTCCTTCAGGAGGAACTACTATCTCATCGCTTATTACATAAGGCTGAGCGACTACCGTGAAGATACCCTTGAGGTTGCAGTTCTTGCCTGCGAAAGCATCGTTGACCATCTGTTTATTGGCTTCGCGGTCAGGGAATGAGTAGGACTTCGTTATGATGACGATGATCGGAACATTCTTCCAGATCTGGATAGCCTTAAGAAAATCATCGATGGTCTTAGCGAAGAGCTTACTGGATGTTCCGTCGACACAAAGGCAGATGAGGTCGATCGAAGTATCGTCGTTGTTACTTAATGCAACGTCCTTTGACCACTTCTGAACTTCGTTTATTGCCTTGTTCTTTTGAAGGAATTTCGTAGGCTCGAAACCGATCGTATCGATGATCCTGAATGGAACTTCTTCGTTCTCGTATGTCTTAAGCTCCTTTGTGGTGCCTGTTATGCCGATTCCTGTCTCAGCTGCGTCATCGTTCATTATCGCATTGATGAGTGTCGATTTACCGACACCTGAGTTTCCCAGGAACAAAACATTAGCCTTCTTCATATCCCTACACCTCCTTGGCGTTATGATTTGATTATACTATTTTGCCTGAATATAGCCACATTTTAGACTGAGACTTGCCCAATTTTCCTCGGGAACGGCCTTTATATCAGCGCTATAATCCAATGGTCCTAAGGAAAGGGGGACTTTTGATGAAAGAAATGCTTCGCCAAGTGGCAGACCTTATAAACTTTTCTCATGATGAGATATCTGAGATCAACGAGGGAACCAACCTCGCTTTTTCCGACAAGATACTTCACCTTATCGTGATCGGAATCCTGGGACTTCTGATGCTTATAGTCATCTACCCGGTGATCAAATGGCTCAGTAAAAAAGGTTACATACTGGCGATAACCGGCATCTACGCCGCATCACTGGTCATTTTCCTTACTGTCGCGATCGAAGTCGGACAGAAAGTAACCCACAGAGGCGCCATGGAATTAGGCGACGTAGTCTATGGGCTCATAGGTTTTATTATATTCTTCGGAGTATTCGCTGTTGCCGTTAAGGTAGTCGGTCACTTCAAGTCCAGATCATCAGGGCCGAACGGATTCGGGCACAGGTCTGACACCTTGTAAACCTCCACGTCACCGTTTGTCGAATAGCAGTAAATCTTTTTATCCTGCTCGAAAAATTCCGTTATCACTTGTCTGCACATAAAGCACGGCATGCCGATGCTTCCGGAACCGACCATAAGATGAAGTTCTTCGAAATCTTTTGGACGGTAGCCCTCGCTTACAGCTTTAAAGATGGCGCAGCGCTCGGCACAGACTGTTGCGCCGTATGAAGCGTTTTCGATGTTTACGCCCGTAAATTCCTTGCCGTCCTTGGTAACGACGATGGCGCTTACCTTAAAGTTTGAATAGGGACTATAGCTGTTCTTGAGATTATCCTTAAGTTTGTCGAACACGATAAACACCATCCTTTTTTCTAAATGATAACAAATCGTGCAGAAAAATTGAATGTATCTGCTATATAAGAAAAGTCTCCTCATGTATAATGCGTTAACGTAAGGTAACTCAAATAAAAGGAGAGAACTTCTATGGATATGAACATGAACTTCATAAGAAAACTTCCTGTTCCAAAGGAGCTTAAGGAAGAGTTTCCTATCGATGAGCAGATAAAGAAGATAAAAGAGTCCAGAGATAAGCAGATAGCAGATATTTTCGAGGAGAAGGATGATCGTTTTATCCTCATAATCGGACCTTGTTCTGCGGACAGGGAAGATGCCGTATTGGATTATATGGATAGGCTTTCCAAGGTAAGCGAGAAGGTAAAAGATAAGATATTCATCATCCCGCGTGTTTATACGAATAAGCCAAGGACAAAGGGCCTCGGCTACAAGGGAATGCTTCACCAGCCAAATCCTGAGCAGGGTGAGGATATGCTCGCTGGAATCATCGCCATCAGAGAACTTCACACGAGAGTGATTAAGGAGACAGGATTTACATGCGCCGAAGAGATGCTCTATCCTTCAAACCACAGATATCTGTCTGATCTTTTGAGTTATGTCGCAGTCGGCGCGAGATCAGTCGAGAATCAGGAGCACAGGCTCGTATCAAGCGGTATCGGAATTCCTGCAGGAATGAAAAATCCGACAGCCGGCGATCTTAACGTAATGATGAATTCCATTACTGCAGCACAGAGTCCTCAAAAGTTTATCTACAGAGGATGGGAAGTTCAGACTGAAGGAAACCCGTATGCACACTGTATTTTGAGAGGATATCTCGATAAGTTCGGAAGATCTCATCCGAACTATCACTATGAGGATCTGGAGAATGTTTTCGAGCAGTATCAGAAGGATCCGAGCCTTAAAAATCCGACGGTCATCGTGGATACCAACCACAACAATTCCGGCAAGAGATATGAGGAGCAGATAAGGATCTCCAAGGATATCCTCCACAGCAGAAAATGGAATAATGATATCCGTAAACTTGTTAAGGGACTCATGATCGAAAGTTACCTTGAGGACGGCTGCCAGAAGATCGGTGAGGGTGTGTACGGTAAGTCCATTACTGACCCGTGTCTCGGATGGGAGAAGTCGGAAAGGCTGATCCTCGATATCGCTGATATCCTCTGATGTTTTCGAGAAGTACCATATTTTTACCGCTATCGAAATCTGACAGTAACATAAAAAGTGTTATAATAGGCTGAAAATAATAATTTAAATAATATAGTGGAGAAATATATGTCAGAAAACAAAACTGAATCAGAGCTTCTCGAGCAGCCTGTAGAGCAGATCGCGGATGCCGAGCCGGTGGTTGAAGAAGCCATCGCTACTGTTGAGCCTGAAACACAGGAAAATACGGAGCTCTCACCTGATGTTACTGAGATAAAGACCGATAAGGATACAAAGGTAGCTTCCAAGGATAAGAAGAGAACAACGATCGGAGGTCAGGCCCTGATCGAAGGTATCATGATGTGTGGTCCTAAGCGTACGGCTATCGCAGTAAGAAAAGCTGACGGTTCCATCTACATCGAAGAGATGAAGCAAAGCGACAGAGTTTCTTACTTTGAGAAGGTTCCGTTTATAAGAGGATGCATCAAGTTCTATAAGATGCTCGTAACCGGTACAGACGCAACAATGAAGTCTGCAGACATTTCCGAGCAGGGCAAGGAAGATGAGGAAGGTAAGAAGGAGAGCAAACTCGACTCATTCCTCGGAAGACACAGAAATGTTATGCTTACGCTATCTGCTATTCTAGGACTTGCGCTTTCAATCGGACTTTTCATCTTGTTCCCGAGACTTATCGTTGATCTCGTAAGTAAGCTCTTTGACGAGAACATGCTTGATGTTCTCTGGGTACAGTTGGTAAGAAACATCATCGAGGGAGTACTGAGAATTATTATCTTCCTTACGTACCTCATCCTCGTTTCCAAGATGCCGGATATCAAGAGAGTATGGCAGTATCACGGTGCAGAGCATAAGACGATCGCCTGCTATGAGGCAAGAGAAGCTCTCACAGTTGAGAACATCATGAAGCAGTCACGCTTCCATCCGCGTTGCGGAACAGCGTTCATGTTCATCGTCCTCATGATATCGATACTCATCTATACGATCGCAGGTGTATTTGTCGGTGACAACAACATGCTCATCAACATCGGTCTTAGACTCGTATTGATACCTGTTATCTGCGGAATCTCCTATGAGATACTGAGATTTGTAGGTCGTCACTGTGACAGAGGAATCTGCAAGATCCTGGTTAAGCCGGGACTATGGCTCCAGAGATTTACTACCAAAGAACCTGATCCTAAGATCTGTGAAGTAGCTATCGCAGCAATGCAGGCAGTTATTCCGGAGAATGATAACGATGACAATTGGTAATCTTATCAATGAATATGAAAATGAATTAAACGAAGCGGGCATTTCTGATGCCCGTTTTGACATTATCGAGATAATCTCGTCGGTGATATCAGTCACTCCGTCAAATCTCATGTTGAAACTGGATAACGAGATCGACAGAACTGAGATCGATCCGCTCATCAAAAGGCTTAAGTTTAATGAGCCTGTCCGTTATATCCTCGGCGAAGCATATTTCTTCAAGGAAGAATACAAAGTCGGAAGAGGAGTTCTTATACCTAGACCTGATACTGAAGTTCTGGTCGAAAAGGCTTATGAAGTTATAAGTTCCGGAAGTAATAAGACACCAGTTATCTGGGATCTTTGTACTGGTACGGGATGTGTCGGAATCTCTCTTGGTAATTATCTTCTCGAGAACGGGATCGAGTCACTTACGTACCTCGTTGATAAGTCAGACGAGGCATTGGAATATACATATAAAAATCTGGATCAGTCCAAGTGCCAAGACAGGGTTGTAGTAGTTCAAAAAGACATCCTCGAGAGCATGGACGGGATCTCTGAATTATCACCTGATTATATCGTTTCCAATCCGCCTTACATCACTTCGGCGGATATGAGGACTCTGGATATCTCCGTTAAGGATTACGAGCCGTATGAAGCTTTGTATGGTCACACGGATGACGGACTTCTCTTCTATGAGAAGATGGCAACTTATGCAGCACGTAATCTTAAGAATGGCGGTGCGATAATCGTTGAGCACGGATATGATCAGGCGGAAAGTGTCGCCAAGATCTTTACCGATGCAGGTCTTAAAGATGCAAAAAGCTTCATGGACTACGGCGGAAACATGAGGGTTACCCTGGCATTCAAATAATTCAAATTGACAAGTTCACCGATCGGTTGTATTCTCTTCTTAGGATACCCCTAGGGGGTATATATGGAGGAATGAAAAATGGCTGATAAATGTCCTATGTGCAGTGAACGTAAAAAGCTCCGTTCTCCGGAAGAAAAGGAGATGCTCTTAAACAGGCTCAAGAGAGCTGAAGGTCAGATCAGGGGTATCGAGAACATGATCGAAAACGATGCATATTGTCCTGATATCCTAACTCAGATATCAGCCGTGACTTCAGCACTTAACAGCTTCAACAAAGAACTTCTCTCATGCCACATAAAAACATGCGTGGCAAGTGATATCCGCGAAGGAAAAGATGAAGCAATAGATGAACTAACAAAACTGCTTTTGAGGCTGATGAAATAATATGCAGAAATACGATGTAACGGGAATGAGCTGTGCCGCTTGTCAGGCGCGCGTCGAGAAGGCCGTATCAAAGGTCGACGGCGTGACGTCATGTTCCGTGAGCCTTCTTACGAACTCCATGGGAGTAGAAGGAACGGCCAATAGCGAAGCCATAATAAAAGCCGTTAAAGATGCAGGATACGGAGCAAAGCTTCAGGGTTCTTCATCCGAATCTAAACCTCTTGAAGATAACGAGACAAAGACGCTAATAAAACGTCTCATCTTCTCTGCGTTTTTCCTTATCGTTCTCATGTATATCACCATGGGACACAACATGCTTGGATTTCCTTTACCGGGATTTTTCGAAAACAATCACGTCGCACTTGCGATCGTTCAGCTGCTTCTAGCGATAATCGTAATGGTTATAAACGGCAAGTTCTTCAAAAACGGATTCGGGTCTCTTTTACATGGTTCTCCGAACATGGATACACTGGTCGCTTTGGGATCTTCAGTATCATTCGGATGGAGCCTTTTCGTTCTTTTCAAGATGACGGGAAATCCTTCAGATATTATGGAGCTTTATCATAAACAACTCTACTTTGAATCTGCAGCAATGATCCCTGCACTTATAACTGTCGGAAAGACACTGGAGTCATTCTCAAAAGGAAAGACTACAAATGCCCTAAAAGAACTCATGAACCTCGCTCCGAAAACAGCACGAGTTATACGTGACGGAAAAGAAGCAGAAGTAAAGACCGAAGAAGTAAGAGTAGGAGATATCTTCGTTGTTAAACCGGGAGACAGCATTCCTGTTGACGGTGTAGTTATCGAAGGATCAAGTGCTATAGATGAATCATCTCTTACGGGTGAATCAGTACCAGTTGATAAGGAAGTTGATGACAGTGTAAGTGCCGCAACAATAAATACATCAGGCTACTTAAAATGTCGTGCAACTCACGTCGGTGAAGATACGACTTTGTCTCAGATAATAAAGATGGTATCTGATGCAGCAGCGACAAAAGCTCCTATCGCGAGGATCGCTGATAAGGTATCCGGAATCTTTGTTCCGGTTGTTATCGGAATCGCGTTGCTGGTCATCGCTATCTGGCTTATCGTTGGAAGAGAAGTAAGTTTTGCACTGGCAAGAGGTATATCAGTACTGGTCATCTCGTGTCCTTGTGCGTTGGGATTGGCAACGCCTGTAGCGATAATGGTCGGTAACGGACTGGGTGCAAAAAACGGAATACTCTTTAAGACCAGTGAAGCACTGGAGAACTTAGGAAAGACTAAGATAATCGCTCTTGATAAAACGGGAACCATTACATCAGGACAACCGCAGGTAACAGATATCTGCCCTAATGAGATAAGCGAAGAGGAACTTTTGAGCAGGGCTTTCTCCCTCGAAAAGAAGAGCGAACATCCGCTCGCAGGTGCGATAGTAAGAAAAGCAGAAGGCAGAAGTTTTAGTGAAGTAACTGACTTTAAAGCGATAGCGGGAAATGGTCTTGAAGGTAGGATAGACGGCAAGATCGTAAGAGGCGGTAACATAAGATTTATCGGTAGGTTCGTGAAAGTGCCTAACGTTTTCGAGAAAAAAGAAAAGGAACTTTCAGATCAGGGTAAGACGCTGATGTATTTTTCTGAAGATGACAGATTCCTGGGAGTCATCGCGGTTGCAGATGCGATAAAGGAAGACTCGTCTGAGGGAATAAAACAGCTCAAGAATCTGGGCTATAAAGTAGTCATGCTTACGGGTGATAACGAGCGCACCGCAAAGGCAATAGGAAAGATAGCGGGAGTTGATGATGTCGTATCGGATGTACTTCCTGACGGTAAGGAAAAAGTCATCAGAAAACTCCAGGATTACGGCAAGACGGTGATGGTAGGTGACGGCATAAATGATGCTCCTGCATTAACGAGAGCGGACATCGGAATCGCCATCGGAGCAGGAACGGATGTTGCCATTGAAAGCGCTGATATCGTTCTCGTGAATAACTCCATCAAAGATGTCGCGGCAGCCGTGAGACTTAGCAGAAAGACACTTAAGAATATCTATGAGAATCTGTTCTGGGCATTCTTCTATAACCTCATATGCATACCTTTGGCGGCGGGTGCGTTTGTATGGGAGATGAATCCGATGATAGGCGCAGCGGCCATGAGTATCTCGAGTTTTACGGTATGCATGAACGCGTTAAGACTCAACCTGTTTAAGATGCACGACGCATCACATGACAGACCGATGAAAGATCAGATAAATGAAAAAATAATAATTGAACAAGAAAGGAAAGACGACATGGAAAAGACACTTAAAGTTGAAGGAATGATGTGCGAGCACTGCGAGGCAATGGTCAAGAAGACTTTGGAGGCATTGGATTTTATCTCCTATGCGCAGCCGAATCACAACGATAACGAGGTTAAGATCAAGGTCGAAGGCGAACTTGATGAAGCAAAGATCAAGGAAGTTATCGAGGATCGAGGATATAACTATCTCGGAATAAAGTGATATAATCTTTGCATTATCAGTTCGGAGAAGATTATGAAAACTATCCTTGTTATAGATGATGATGCATATATCAACGACTTAGTAGAGAAAGCTTTGGTGTCGGAAGGCTATGAAGTAATGAAGGCCTATTCCGGAACTGAAGCTTTACTTTTGCTCGGGGAGAAAAGGCCTGATCTTATCCTTCTTGATCTGATGCTCCCGGGTATCACGGGCGAAGAACTCCTTCCTAAGATAAAGGATATTCCCGTTATCGTTGTAAGTGCGAAGATGGATCTTAAAAACAAGGTTGAACTTCTCACGAACGGTGCAGCTGATTATATAACCAAGCCGTTTGAGATCGATGAACTTAAGGCAAGGGTACTGGTCCAGATGAGAAATATCGAGCATAAGCCTAAGCAGGACGAGAGCATCGTTTGCGGTGATTTTACGCTCGATCCTTTAAAACTGATCGTTAAGAGCAGCAGAGGCGAAGTTAAGCTCACCAGGACCGAGAGCGCGATCCTTAAGATACTCATGATGAGCGAAGGTAAACCGATCGGAAGAAATGACCTTCTCGAGATGATCAGCGGCGATACTCCTGACTGTACGGAGCGTTCTCTTAAGCAGCACATCAGTAACACCCGTAAAAAGCTCCAGAGCCTAGACGGAATTGATCACATTGACACAATATACGGGATCGGATTCAGATTTAAATCTTGACTATCTCTTGACTTTTCCTTGGCGTTGTTCTTAATATTCGTATGGTTTAATTGAGTCAACGATAAAGAAAGTGAGATATAGAAATGGATAACGTGATCAAAGTCAATGGAGTAACAAAAAGATACAGAAACTTCACTGCGCTTAATAATGTCTGCATGTCGATCCCCAGAGGATCCATCTATGGCTTCGTCGGAAAGAACGGCGCAGGCAAGACAACCCTCATAAGGATCATCTGCGGTCTTCAAAGACCGACAGAAGGCGATTATGAGATACTCGGTATTTCCAACGAGAGCAAAGATATCCTTAGAATAAGAAGAAAGATGGGCGCCATCGTTGAGTCACCGGCCGTCTATCCGGATCTTACTGCCGTAGATAACATGAAGCAGCAGTACCTAAATCTCGGCCTTCCTTCATACGAAGGTATCGATGACATCCTTAAACTTGTAGGTCTCGAAAACACGGGCAGAAAGAAAGCGAGAAACTTCTCACTCGGCATGCGCCAGAGACTCGGGATAGCAATAGCACTTTGTGGCCATCCTGATTTCCTGATCCTCGACGAACCTATTAACGGACTTGATCCTCAGGGCATCATCGAGATGAGAGAGATGATCTTGAAGCTTAACAGGGAAAAGGGTGTAACCATCCTTATCTCCAGCCATATCCTTGATGAGCTTTCCAAGCTTGCCACGCACTACGGCTTTATCGATCAGGGAAGGATCGTTAAGGAGATGACAGCCAAGGAACTTGAAGAGGCATGCCGTAAGAGCACTAGACTTAAGGTAAATGATTCCAAGCTCCTTTCCATTACACTCGAGCGTCTCGGCTATAACTACACAGTCATCGATGATAACACGGCTGATGTATTCACTTCATTCAACTTCAGTGAACTCGCGATCGAATGTTCCAAGGACGGATGTAATATCGCATCGGCAGAAGAGCATGATGAGGACCTCGAAGGATTCTTCATGTCTCTTGTCGGAGGTGAGAAAGTTGGTTAATGTTCTTTTGGCTGATATGAGAAAGCTCTTCACGTCAAAAGCTTTCTTTATCATTACGATAGCGGTCCCGGCTCTCTTGATCCTTATCACCACCATAAGTGATCTCGCAGTAAGGCTTCTGGATATCGAGGTGACTATATATTCCGATAAGCTACTCATGGACTTTGAATGCCGTTACTCAGCAATAATCATAGCAGTCATCGCCACGTTCTTTGTGGGTCAGGAATTAAGAAACGGAGTGATCAGAAACAGGCTCGTATGCGGCTGTTCGAGGATCGTATGTTTCCTGTCATCTGTGATCACTGCATGGATCGCTACAACAGTTATGCAATTGGTTGCATATGTTATATCGTTTGTGTTCGGAAAGGTATTGGGAGAATCATATCTCGATAATATGTACACTTTGAAGAACATGGCTTTGTGGATCAGTGCTTCTTTTGCGGTAGCGATCTTCAGTGTATTGATCGTATATATCTGCGGTGAATCCAATGCTTCATATGTTGCTTCTGGAGCGATCGCAGTGATCTTGTACTTCGTTATTAACAGAGTAAACGACAAGCTGTTCCCGCAGGATGGGATCGTCAAGATTACAGGAACAAAGCTAACGATATATCAGGGCATCAGTAAGTACTTTGCTTTTTCTTATCTGAGCTTGCCGAGAACCTATGAGATCCGTGTTTATGTGATCGGTTGTCTTGCTATGGCGATCTTAAGTCTTGTTATCGGATGCGTAGTTTTCTCGAGGAAGGAGTTGAAATAAATGACATCATTGATCAGAGCAAATTTGAAAAGAATGATGAAGCACATATTCTTTATTCCGGGACTTATCCTGGCTATGCTTATCACATTCATTGTTCTTAAGATAAGACCTGTTGAATTTGAGATGATGAAATATTGGTTCAGGACAGTTGGCTTGGGAATCCCGGCATTCTTCTCATTTTTTATCCCGCTTTTTATCGGAGTAGAATATAAGAGTGGTTCATTCAGAAATAAGGTTATCGCAGGACATAAGCAGTCAGAGATAATCATATCTTTATTCGCATCGTCATTTATTGGTGTTACGATAATGACACTTTGCTGGGTATTAGCGGGAACGGTATACCTTTTTACTGAAAGATATGCACCTGATAAGGAATTCATAGTGACTTCCATCGGATTGTGGTTTGCATTCCTGGCTTATGCTTCGATCATTACCCTCATAAGTCTTAGACTTAAAAATATGGTAGTATCGACTGTCGTCTGCATCAATTACTTTATGGTATCATATTTCCTCGGAGTAACATCTTTCTCGATCAATATGTTATCTGAATCTTCGATCGGTACGGCTCTGTTCGAGAACATCTTTCCTCTCGGCCAGTGGTTCGGTATCATGAATGCTGATGATTCATTCGTAATGCCGGTAAGGATCATCATTTCCGTCGGTCTGATCGTTATAGCAGCACTGATCGCGAGTTTTAAGATCAACAGACGTGAACTGAATTAAAGGAGTCAATTATATGGTTGTTGCACTTGTTGTCTGTATTATCATTATCCTCGTTTTGATTGTAAAACTGATCGTTATGAAACGGTCGTTAAGGTCGATATCATCTCAATTTCAGGATATAGTGAATACAGACACAAATGCAGTGATCGGTGTAAGTTCAGCTGACGGCGATGTGAAAAGGCTCGCATCTTCAATTAATAAGACTCTTGTCGATCTTCGTAAAGAACATCACCGCTATGAAGAAGGTGACATGGAAATGAAGATGGCACTTACAAATATCTCTCATGACCTGAGAACTCCGTTGACCGCTATATGCGGTCATCTTGAGTTAGTGAGAGATGAGGAAATGTCTTCTGAAGTTCGAAGGGTAATAGAGATAATCGAGGATCGAGCGCTTTATATGAAGAAGCTCACGGAGGAACTTTTTGAGTTCTCGCTTATCATGACATCTGACGAGAATGTTCCTAAGGAAGAAACTCTCATTAATCAAGTCCTCGAACATACCCTTATCGATTTTTATGCGGCTCTTACCAACAAAGGTATCGAGCCTAAGATCGATATAACTGAGACGAAGGTTATACGTAAGGTCAATAAGCAGCAGCTCGACAGGGTTTTCTCGAATCTCATCAGCAATGCGATCAAGTATAGCGACGGTGATCTGGAGGTCAGCTTGTCTGACACGGGTGCCGTTGTTTTCACGAATGATGCAAAGGGTATGGATAAGCTTCAGACTGAAAAGCTCTTTAACAGGTTCTATACGGTTGAGTCTGCGAGAAATTCCACGGGACTCGGATTATCCATAGCCAAGAAGTTTGTCGAGGAGAATGGCGGTACCATAGGAGCAGACTACGAGAACGGCAGACTTATCATAACCATCACGCTTTAAGTTATAAGTTTTAAACCCTCCGTAAATGGTGTATTATCTATGTACTAATAATCCTTTTTACGGAGGGACTTTTATGTCTATTTATGCTCAGAACCCTATCATGCCGGGTTTCTATCCTGATCCGTCAATCTGCGCGGTCGGAGAAGATTATTATCTTTGTAATTCAACATTTGCTTATTTCCCAGGTCTTTCTGTCATGCACAGTAAAGATCTCGTTCACTGGGAACAGATCGGCAACGTGCTCGACAGACATTCCCAGCTTCCTTTGGAAGGCGCTGATCATTCACAGGGACTTTTCGCTCCTACGATCAGATACCACGAAGGCGTATTCTATGTAATCTGTACTAACGTAACTCACGGCGGTAACTTCATCGTTACAGCTGAAAATCCTGAGGGACCATGGTCTGAGCCTCATTATCTCGAGGATGCTGACGGTATCGATCCTTCACTCTTTTTCGATGATGACGGAAAGTGTTACTACATCGGAACTCATCCGAATCCGGACGGAGTTAAGTACAACGGTGACTGGTACATCTATATCAGCGAAGTAGACCTTAACGAGTGGAAGCTCGTTGGTGAGAAGAAGAACGTATGGAACGGTGCTTTGAAGGGCTGTATCTGGCCTGAGGGACCGCACATCTACAAAGAGAACGGTTACTACTACATCATGCATGCTGAGGGCGGTACAGGTCCTGAGCACTCTGTTATGATCGCTCGTAGCAAGGACATTTGGGGTCCATACGAGGGTAACCCGAAGAACCCAATCCTTACTCACAGACACCTTGGTAAGGATTATCCTATCAAGTACGTTGGTCACGGTGATATCATCAAGACTCCTAACGGTGAGTGGTTCATGACGATGCTCGCAGTTCGTCCATTGAACAGATTTACCACAATGGGCCGTGAGACATTCCTGGCTAAGTTCATCTGGGAAGATGATTGGCCGGTAGTTAACCCGGGTGTCGGTATGCTCACTGAAAAGGTAGAGATCGATCTTCCTGAGTGGGACCCAACTAAGGATCCGAATTCCTACACATCCAGAACAAACGGTAAGACAACTATCCCTGGCACAAAGAAGGATTATAACTTCGCATCTATGAAGGAACTCGGAGACGAATTTTTGATGCTCCGTAACTATCCTGATGATATGTTCAAGTTCGACGGCGAGGGCTTAAAGCTCAAGGCAGGTAAGGACGACATTAAGGCAGTTGCAAGTCCTTCTTACATTGCTATCCGCCAGCAGCATCATCACTTCAAGTCTTCCGCATCATTTGATGCATCCGTTCTTAAGGAAGGCGAGAGCGCAGGTCTTATACTTCTTCAGAATAACCTCTACAATCTCCGTGCAGAGGTTATCGACGGTAAGTGTAAGATGGTTCTTTGCCAGGACGGTAAGGAAGAGATCATCGGTGAGACAGAGGCAGCAGGTAACGTAACAGTTTCCATCGTCGTTGACGGTCTTAATACGAAGGTCCTCTGCGGTGATAAGGAACTCGGCGAAGCATCAGTTGCTAACCTCTCAACTGAGGTAGCAGGCGGCTTCGTAGGATGCTGCATCGGTATCTACGCTTCAGCTAACGGCAAAGATTCTGACACTTATGTAAACTTCACAAGACTTACATATGATTTCTGAGCCGGATATTGATCTAGTTTAGACTTAATACTCCGGTACGTTATCGTGCCGGAGTATGTTTTTTATAGGGGGGCATATTTTATGATCAGAGAAGCCAGAAGAGGTGACTTAGACGGTATCTTGGAACTTTATCTGTTTTTGCATGAGACAGAGATCCCTAATCACGATCAGCATCTGAATCACATATGGGATCACATCTTGAATGATCCATATTATCATCTCATTGTCTGCGAAGAAGACGGCAAGATCGTATCATCATGTACATGCCTTGTCGTACCTAATCTTACACACGGCGTCCGTCCTTATGTCCTTATCGAAAACGTTGTCACGCACGAAGACTACAGAGGCAAAGGATACGCCACAAAGTGCCTAGACTACGCCAAAGAGATCGCCAATGCTAATAACTGCTACAAGATGATGCTCATGACAGGTTCAAAGCTTCCTTCAACTTTGAAGTTCTATGAGAATGCAGGTTATAGCAGCAGTGATAAGACCGCGTTCAACCAAAAGCTCTGATCATCAGAGTGCGGCCTTGATTTTCTCTGCTACTTTTTCTGAGACTTCCTTTTCACCCTTAGGATAGATCCAATCGAATCCGTCGTTTTCGAGTCTGGGGAAGACATGGAAATGGAAGTGTCCGAACTCGCAGTTTGCTCCGCCGTTTTGCATTACGCCGTAACCTTTGGCGTTATATACTTTCTCGAAAGCCCTGATGATCTTTCTGGATTCTTCCGTGATATCAATAACGTATTCATTCGGCAGATCGAGAATCGAGTCAACATGAAGTTTCGGGATGATAAGAACGTGTCCTTCGTTTGCAGGATTGATATCCAGGAATGATACAGTCCTTTCAGTCTCGCTTATGAACAAAGCCTGCTTTTCATGATTGGCGAAATCGCAGAATAAACACATTTTTCTCATCTCCTCACCATTTTCTTATGAATCATTATAACACTATTAAACTTTAACAATGTTATAATATGCGGGGGAGTGAAATGAGTATTAGTTTTATGAGGTAGGGCTAATATGAAGGTATTGAAGAAATTATGTGATTATTTCTTTTACTGCGGAATCGGAAAAGACGAATACAACAAGATAAAGAAAGATGCATATGTTTCCAACTTCATTGTCTGGCGCATCCTTCATGTGCTGATCGCCGTAGTATTTCTCTTCCTGTTCATCATCTCTTTGTTTGACGGCCCGATGGTAGTCAACAGATGGTTCTACCTTGCTTCACTTATTTATTTCTGTCTTACGAGCATTCTCTTTTTCTTCTTGAAAAAAGACTCTCTCATAGCTCAGCTTCTGATCTATCTTTCCATCTCATGGATGTTCATATTCGGTTGTCTCATCACTCAGAACAAGCCTGACAGTCCTGCCGTAACTTTCATAGCAATTCTGTTGGTCGCTCCGATGTTCATGATTGACAAGCCTTTCTTTATGGCAATTGAACTATGCTCGGCTTCAGCTGTTTTCCTTGTTTGGATGCACGGTGTAAAGCCCCACGAAGTATGGTTGTATGATCTGATGAACGTTCTTCCGTTTACGATAATAGGATGTTTCCTTAACGTAATCGCGAACGCCGTCAGGATCAGGGAATTCGTCCTTACAAGAAAGATCCATATTCAGAAAGATACTGATGAGCTTACGGGACTTAAGAACAAGGGTGCTCTTACAAGAGAGATCAATGAATATCTTGCGGTCGAGAAAAACAACAAAGGAATCATGTTCCTTCTGGATGCCGATCGCTTTAAGTCCATAAATGATACATACGGACATGATGCAGGTGATCAGGTAATTGCAGGACTTGGTGAGTATCTCAGCAATAAGTTCAACAACGGTGAAATTGCAGGCCGTTTCGGCGGTGATGAATTCATCATCTTCATAAAGGATAACGATGATCCTGATTCTGCTCGTAAGATTGCTGAAGACATAGCATTGGGTGCTTCTCACAATGTCCGCATTCCTGATACGGATCAGAACATAACAGTCAGTATCGGCGTCTACATTTATAAGGGTCTCGAGAAGAATTATTCGGAGATAATCAAAAAAGCAGACAAAGCCATGTATAAGGCCAAGGCCGATCCTGACAGAACTTACTGTTTTTACGAAGAATAACAGAACCTGCTTTATAGCAGGTTTTTCTTTGATGTTTTTTTCGCTAAAACGTTCAGAGAAAGTACCTAAAAGATGATGTGATATCTTTTTCGAAAATGATAAGATTTGAGCACTTTAAAAAGTGAAAGGAGTCGGTCTATGAAAAAGACATACATCACGACCATGCCGAACCACATAGGTGCTTTTCTTAAGGCGAGCGAATGCTTCGCCAAGCTCGGCATTAACATTACACGTGTAAGTTATAACAAAGCGATCGATTCCCATACTCTTTTTATAGATGCGGAAGGTTCCGAAGAGCAGCTTATGAAGGCTGATGATGAGCTTCTGAAGATCGGTTATCTTCAAACTGACAAGAACGACAACAGTATCGTTCTTATCGAGTTCATGCTCAAGGATAAGCCTGGAAGCGTTACTGAAGTTTTGAAACTTATCCTTGAATATCAGCTTAATATCTCATATATAAGTTCCCAGGAAAACGGCTTGGATTATCAGGCTTTTAAGATGGGTCTTTTTGTTGATGATACAGATAAGCTTAATGAGTTCTTGAAGAAGGCTCAGGAGATCTGTCCTGTGAGAGTTCTGGATTACAATCATTCCGAGAGGGTATTCGATAATAGTATCTTCTATCAGTCGTTTGTATCAGGTCTCATGGAACTTACTGATCTTCCTGAAGAAAAAAGAGATACTCTTCTCGTGAATTCAAATCTCGTTATGCAGATGCTGGATGAGAAAGGTCTTTCTCCATTTAAGACATTTGAGAGCATAAGCAGATTTGCTGAGCTTTTGTCTTTGTGCAGAGGAGAAGCTTTTATCCCGAGGATCACAAAACATACCATCAGTGAGAATACGGAGATAATCTCGATAGAACCTCCATGCGGAAGTAATACCATCATCATAAAAAGTGCTGGTGAAGTGTTATTCGTTGACAGTGGTTATGCTCTTTATAAAGATGAGATGCTCAAACTCTTCCATGAATTGGTTCCGGGTTTTGATGAGATAAAAAAGAGGATATTCATAACTCATGCTGATGTGGACCACAGCGGTCTTCTTCCTTTGTTTGATGAGGTTCTTGCCAGCAGACTGACCAAGGAATGCTTCGATCTTGAATATAATGATCAGAACGGTTATCGTGAGCAAAATCCACTTCATAAACCATACGTAAATATCTGTAAGGCACTCACATATTATCAGCCGCCTAAGCCTCAAAACGTAATTGCTTTGTGGGATTCAAAAGGTGAGCAGAGTGAACCTTTGGAACAGGTCGGAATACTTAATGTCGGTGAGATGCATTTTGAAGTCTATCAGGGAAAAGGCGGACATCTTCCCGGTGAGACGGTCATCATAGATTACGAGCATCATGTGGTTTTTACAGGTGATATATATGTGAATATCCACGGCATGACAAGAGAACAGACAGAATACAACAAATATGCTCCTGTCCTCATGACATCCGTAGATACAGATCCTAAACTATGTGCCGCAGAAAGAGCTGCTGTTCTTCAAAGATTAGGTGCAGGTGAATGGAAGATATTCGGTTCTCACGGCTCCGTGAAGGAATATAGTTTGACTTTGAATATATAAGTTTGAATTTAATGATTTAAAGTCTTACTTTAAATTTCTATTGACAAACTTTAATTCTCGGTGTTAGTATAATCTCAAGATCGCGATCAGTATTATATTTGATCCTACATGGGAAGACACGGAGGAAATGACATGGAAAACAGATCAGTTTCACTTAAGAAAAGAATTTGTGCCGACAGATATATTTCTCTTGTATTTGTTGCTGTCGAATTTGCTATCGGATTGTGGCAGGCAGTAAGGCTTATCTCGGAAAAGGATGAATTTGCACTTAAAAGAAGTATTCATGCTTTTACGGGAGCTCTGGCTATCTTTTTCATCTTTATGATACTTAACAGAGTAAGTAAGACAGGTAAACCTTTTGACAGTACGGTGATCAATTATCTGAGAGCAGCAGCGTTAACCATTATCGTTGGCGGAGTATTACCGTTCTTTGCGACTATGGTACTTGGAGTAGTAAAAGACTCGGGCTTTAGTATTGAGATAGGAAATATTGATATACTGATCCCGTTGGTCGGTGTTGCTTTGGGTATTGTTTCCGAGATATTTGTATATGGCAGAGATCTTCAGGAAGATAATGATCTTATTGCATAAGGGAGGACAAGGAAATGGCTATAATCGTCAGGCTTGACCGAATGATGGCAGACCGTAAGATCTCCCTTAATGAACTGGCAGAAAAGGTTGGAATGTCGAACGTAAATCTTTCTAACCTCAAGACCGGAAAGATGAAGGGTATCCGTTTTGAAACATTGGATGCAATCTGCGATGTCCTTGATTGCCAGCCGGGAGATATATTGGAGCATAAGTAAGATTCAATTAATTATACTTATAAGGGCTTAACAAAAGGATAGATTATTTCAAAAATAGTATTGACAAAACTGAATAACAGGAGCAAGATAACGGTGTTACGTAACACCGTTATCTTTTGTTGAGGTAAAAAATGAATAACGACAATGAAACAAGAAACAAACTCCTTTTAAGCGCGAAAAAGGAGTTCCTGGAGAAGGGATATGCTAAAGCTTCGCTCAGGCATATCTGTTCCGAAGCTGATGTCACGACAGGTGCCGTTTATTTCTTCTTTAAGGATAAGGAAGGACTATTCGAGGCGATCGTAGAAGAGCCGCTGCAAAAACTTATGGCTGTCATTAAGGAACACTTCAGTGCCGATCGTACTGAAGATTTTACGACTTATGTTCATAAGCCGGGCGATCATGATGATTTTGCGGAAAGTCTTATCAATGTCCTTTATGAAGACAGAGACGTGGTAATGCTCCTTCTTACACAAGCTTCCGGATCGAAGTATGAGAATATCATAGATCAGATGATCGGTATGGTTGATCAGAACTTCGGTGGTCTGGCCGAGAAATATGCAAAAGCCAAAAAGGTCAAGGTAAACAAATACATGTCTCACTGGCTTTCCCATCTGTCGGTCATGTCTTTTGTTCACCTACTGAGTCATGTAGAGAGTAAGGAAGATGCTTTGAAATACATCAAACCTATGCTTGAACATATCGTAATGGGATGGATGAATTACGCCGTAGAATAAAGACTTTATGAGTTATGACAGAGCTTGACAAAAGATAGAAATACCAATTGGTTAGCATATGCTAACAGAAAAGAGGAAACATGTATTTAGAGATAAAAGATGTTAAGAAAAGTTATGGTAAGGACGAGAGTTATATTCAAGTCCTCAAGGGTGTTACGACCGGTGTCGAAAAGGGTCAAATGTGTGTTATCCAGGGAACCAGCGGTTCAGGCAAATCTACTCTTTTAAACTGCATTGGAGGCCTGGATGAGATGGATTCCGGATCGGTTAAGGTAGAAGGAAAAGAAGTGTTTGGTCTTAAATCTTCAGAACTTTCGGATTACAGACGTGATAACTTAGGATTCATCTTTCAATTTTATAATTTGGTTCCCAATCTTACAGTCAAGGAGAATATTCTAATCTGTAAACATATAGCACAGGACCCGCTGGATCTTGATGAACTTTTGGAAACACTCGGACTTACTGAACATCAGAACAAGTTTCCGGCACAACTATCAGGCGGACAGCAGCAAAGATGTGCGATAGCAAGAGCCCTCATAAAAAATCCAAAGCTTCTCCTTTGCGATGAACCTACAGGTGCACTTGATTCAAAAACATCCAGGGATATCCTTGTCCTTCTCGAAAAAGTTAACAAGAAATACAACACGACTATGCTCATAGTTACTCACAACAATTCGATCAAGAACATGGTAGACAAAGTTATCTTGCTAAAGGATGGTCTTATCAAGAAGGATTATCTGAACGAGACTAAAGTGCCTGCTGCGGAATTGGAGGATCTTTGATGGACAGTGTGCTTAGCAAAAGAATATTAAGGGATCTGAAGCAAAACTTCGGAAGATATGTGGCGCTTCTTTTCATGATAATATTCGGAATTTACCTTGTCGTCAGTATTGTTGGTGCGGCAGAAGTCGTTCTTATCGGAACAGAAAACATGAAGTCTGTAAACAAGGTCGAAGACGGACAGTTTACAACATTCCTCCCGTTATCTGATGACGAACTTCAAAAGATCAGTGAAGGCGGAACATACATAGAGGAAACATTCTCCTTGGATCTTACATGCAGCGATGAAAGTGTAGTAAGAATTTTCAAGAACAGGGAAGATATCGATAAAGTTATCCTTGATTCCGGTAAAATTCCGGAATCATATATGGAAGCCGTGGTCGAAAAAGGTTATGCAAGACAGAAAGATCTTAAAGAAGGAGATACGCTTGTAGTTGAAGGACAATCATTCAAGATTGTAGGTATCGGATCAGTACCTGACTATGACCAGGCATTAAAGACATTCAGTTCTCCTGCAGTTGACAGTGAAAGTTTCGGCTTGATCTTTGTCTCTTCGGAAACATATGAAAAGATTAAGGAAGAACTGCCTTCAAAGATCGAAACATACACATATGCATATAGGCTTAATAATATCAATGATGATGAATTGAAAGAAAGGATCAAGAACCTTGATTTTGATTATGAAAAGATAGAGGATAAGTATTTTCAAGCAACTATCGAAGACATCACAAATGACCGAGATGATCTGGAAAACGGAGTCAATGAGCTTTGTGACGGAGCCGAAGAACTTAGTGACGGATTGTCCGAACTCAAGGATAACAATACTGATCTTGTTGACGGAGCGAATGAAGTTTTTGATGCTTATCTTTTAAATGCAGGCTTAAAACTTCAATCACTTGGAGTAAAAGATGAATTAACGGAAGATAACTATGAAGATATTCTTCAAGATCTTATTGAAAAGACAGATTCGGAAGAACTAAAAGAATTGAAAGAAAGTTTGGACGGACTTAAGGAATTTAAGGATGGATTGAAGGAATATACTGACGGGGAAGAAGAAGCCTATAACGGGTCTGTTGAACTTGTTGACGGAACACAGGAATTAAAAGAGAAAACGGATGATCTTATTGATGAGATATTCGATATAGATATTGATAACCTTACTTCGTTTATCAAGGCCAAAGATAACATAAGGATCGATGGAGCGGCAGGAGACGTTGTTATGGATAAGAACGTCGGTCTTGTAGCAGGCGTCATAATTCTTATCTTGTTCGCCTATGTTATCTCTGTGTTTATCGTTCATCAGATCGAGAGAGAACAAAGTGTTATCGGAGCCTTGTATTCACTCGGAGTTAAGAAGAAAGATCTTCTTACTCATTATATAATGCTTCCCACATTCATAGCCCTTCTTGGCGGTATAATCGGATATCTTATTGCGATATCTCCGGTTGGAATCTCTATGAGAATACAGAATATCTATGACTACTTTTCTGTACCTGATTATGAGCATGAACATCCTCTTTATCTGCTGATCTATTCTGTCTTGATCCCGCCGATCATCTGTGTAATAGTAAACTACATTACGATCAACAGCAAACTTTCAAGATCTGCTTTATCTCTTCTTCGTAATGAGCAGTCTGCTTCAAATTACAAGAGAGTTAATCTTAAGATAAAAAGCTTTACTTTACTTTTCGGCGTGAGACAGCTGTTAAGAGAGAGCAGATCTGCCATAACAATGCTTCTCGGAATGTTTATTACTTTTATGGTCATAGCGCTCGGATTTAACACCTACATACTCTGTACGAGAGTTCGTGATAACAATACAGCTGATACGAAATACGAGTACATGTATCTTTACAAGTACGAAGACAAGGAAGTCCCGGAAGGCGGTGAAGGCACTTTCCTGAAATCGCTCAGTATTGATTGCAACGGATATACTTTGGATGTTTCCGTAATAGGAATTGACGGAAGCAGTAAGTACTTTGACGCAGCTCCCGAGAAAGGAAAGGATAAGGCTGTAGTTAATTCTTCCTTGGTCGAGAGATACGGGTACAAAGAAGGAGACAAGATTATCCTCTCGGATCTCTCGGCAGATATAGATTACTGCTTTACGGTATCCGATGTGTCTGATTATTCAGTAGGCTTTACTGTCTTTATGGATCTGGACAGCATGCGTGAATTGTTCGGTGAAGATGAAGATTATTTTAATGTGGTCTACTCAGACAGGGAACTGGATATTGATGAAGGTAAACTTTATTCTGTTACAACCAAAGCCGATATCGAGAAAAGCTCCGGAATCTTCATAAAGATGATGATTCCTTTGATGACCATGCTCTTTATAGGAGGAACAGTTATCTTTACTATCGTTATGTATCTGATGCTTGCAGTCATGATCGACAGATCTTCCATGGGTATATCCCTTATCAAGATATTCGGTTATCGACCAGGTGAGATACGTAAACTATATCTTAACGGCAACTCGATCGTAGTACTCGTTGGACAACTTGTCGTCTTCCCGCTATCTAAATGTGCAATGGATAAGCTGTATCCGAATTTCATATCGAATGTAGCCTGTTCCATGAGGCTTAACTATCCATGGTATATCTATCTGATAGTATTTTCCGGTGTAACGGTCATCTACCTTATCATCAATGCATTACTGGTAGCTAAGATCAACAGGATAAGTCCTGTCGAATTACTTAAGAACAGAGAATAATACGATCAAAAATTCTCGATGAACATTGGGGTTTTCTCTACGCCGCGGCTGAACCCGCAGGCCTCGTAGAAGGAAACCCTATTGTTATATGCAACGATCACTATCCTTAGAAAATCGCTGTATCTTTCTTTTACCATGTTAAGAAGCTGTCTTCCGACTCCCTGGCCCTGATACTCTGGATCAACGAGAACGTACTGGATATATGCAGTCATTATACCGTCGTCCATTACGCATACCATTCCAACCAGCCTGTCGCCGTCCCATGCGGAGAAAACAGAACCGTAGTTTGTCATGGCAACTCTGAGCTTTTCAGGATAATTACCTGACTCCCAGTTAACTGACAGGAACAGTCTCCTAAGATCACTTTCCGTAAATTCATGTGTGTCTCTGTAGATAATACTCATTATCGAAAACTCCTTTTTCTGTGGTTTGATTCGAGTATAAGTCAGGAGTATACTATCTGTAAAACGAATTAAATAGATAATAACAATCGATAAAGTCGATAATAAAGAGGAGACCATATGGATATCGAATCAATGAGAACTTTTCTTATCCTGGCTGATACAGGAAGCTTTACTAAAACTTCGCAGACCATGTTCGTGGCACAGTCAACTGTAAGTAACAGGATAAATGAATTGGAAAAAGAACTTAAAGTAAAACTTTTCGAGAGGACAAACAGAAAGGTTGAACTTACTTCTCATGGTGAAAGATTCAAGACTTATGCACAGAAGATAATAGATCTTACTGAAACGGAGCTGCCTAATATAGCAAACGATTCCGGTGAGACGATCAGGATAGGCTGCGCGAATACAGTCTATGCGTGTCATCTTGAAAAGGAAATCAGTAAATATATAGATGATAATCCTGACAGCAGTGTAATAGTTTCGATCGATATGTCCAAGGAACTTATCGAGGAGATACAGGAAGACAAACTCGATGTTATCTATTCGATCATTCCTCTTCATAAAGCAGGTTTTTCCTGTGAAGAATATAAGAACGATGAGATGGTCTTGGTTACGGATTATAACAATACAAAGTATAAGAGCATCACTAAGGAGCAGCTCATTAATGAGAAGTATGTGATGTGTGATTTCGCCTTAAGAGAGTTTGGTGAGTATATACGCAACCTGTTTCCTAAATATCACAGGTTCCCTATTGAGATAGATGACTGTGCTAAGGTAATACCTTTGCTAAAGGGAAGAGAGTTTTATACTTTTCTTCCGATCGACATGGCTGAACCTCTTATAAAAGAGAAGGTCCTTCGTAAGATTAAACTCAAGGATCTTGATGCACCTGTCATCAAAAGTTATGTGATAAGACGTAAGAAATAAAAAAGCGGGCTGCCTCAACGCTAATTGAGACAGCCCTATTATCATTTAATATCAGATTGTTTTACCATTCTTCAAACGGATAGTACGAGTACCATATTCAGCACATTCATCAGAGTGAGTAACCTGAAGGATGGTAATACCAAGTTCCTGGTTAACCTTTTTGAAAAGTTCCATGATCTCTGCGGTAGATTTGGAATCGAGATTACCTGTCGGCTCATCAGCAAGGATAATGTCAGGCTTACCGATCATTGCTCGTGCAATGGCAACTCTCTGCTGCTGTCCTCCTGAAAGAGTTGCAGGCATTGCACGTTTCTTTTCTGTAAGACCTGTGATTTTCAATATCTCATCAAGATCTTTTTTTAGACTAGCCTTTGATGCTCCTTTTACTACCTGAGGAAGGAGAATGTTATCCATAACGTTGAGGTTTTGTACCAGGTTATAGAACTGGAAGATGAATCCCATCTTGTTAAGGCGGATATCAGTAAGTTTCTTTTCCTTCATGTTGGATTTTGTGATGCTCTCGCCGTCGATGGAGATGTCTCCTTCGAAGTCTCTGTCGAGACCGCCGATCAAGTACAGAAGAGTAGACTTGCCGCTACCGGATGAACCCATGAGTGAAACGAATTCGCCCTTCTTGACTTCCATGCTTAAGTCATCCAATACTTTGTTCTTGTTATTCTTTGTTCCGAATGTCTTACTTATGTTTTTAACTTCGATTACGTTTTCCATTTTATATTCTCCTTATTCGTACTTAAGTTGTTCTGCTATCTTCATTTTTCTTACGGCTCTCATAATGAAGAGTGATGTCAGTGAGAAAACGCCCCAGAGGATCAATAACATGATAGCTATTGAACTGATTCCTGAATTGATCTTCAGATTAAATGAGAAAGCCTCAAATGTATCCTTGAGTGGTTTGTAAAGAATTATTCCTGCAGGTATTGCTGCGATAATAGCTATGCCTGATGAGAAGAAACTCTCAAGGAAGAAGAGCCTTTTAAGTCTCTTTCTTGGAAGAGAAGTGGACAAAAGAACGGCACATTCTCTCTTTCTTCCGTCAAATCCGATGAGAAGGCTGCTTACTGCACCGATGAATGTTACTCCAACACCAAATGCAATTGCAAAGTATATTACCGTTAAAAGTCCGGCAGAAGATGTTTTTCCGTCTTTACGAGCTTTCTCCAGGGTTGTGTTGTCTGATACATAGTTTCCTGCGTATTTATCGATGAACTCCATTGTTTCATCAGGATTCTCGGAATTGAAGAGTACATAGTTCGGTTTATCAGGATACAAATCATGATAAGTTTTGTTGGAAAGAATGAACGTCATTCCTCCGACATCGAGTTTACTGGTGTCACATATATATTTAACTGTCAGAGTCTTCGTTATCGGATAGTATGCTTCATTTTTAAATGTGATATCAACTACATCGCCTTCTTTAAGACCAAATTTCTTGGCCATGACATCCGTAAATGATATCTCATCATCTTTAAGCGGTCCGCATCCTTCAATAGCGGTGAAGTGACCAAATGTTCCGTCTTCTTCCTGAGCTACTGCTGCCAGAGAGGTATCATAAGCCTTACCGTTAACTGCAATATAGTCAGGAGTTGCATAGAAGTACTGAACATCCGTGACTCCGTCAATGTTTTCGATAAACCTGTAGTAAGATCTTTCTTTACCATTGGCACTGATCTTATTTGTTGTATCGTATTTATCAGCTACAAGAACTGTCAGGAGGGACAGTGATACAGCATAGATAATGATAGCAAGTGATATCGATGTTGTGATAAGAACTGCACTTCCGACCGTGCTCTTTTTGGTATAGACTTCCGTAGCTGCAAGTTTTGCTATCGGCATATTTGTTTTGTTGAAGAGCCTATAAAGAAACTTGCCTGCCACATACTGGACATAAGGATACAAAAGAGAAAGTGCGAAAGCAAAGAGGAATACCTGAGCTAAGCTTACATAGAAATTCTTTGGTACAAAGAAAAGTACGATAGAAACTGCGATGCAAAGGATTCCTCCGATAGTTCCTATTTTGCTGAACTTGTACTCCGTATCCTTGTTCATGAAGATGAGGTCACGAATCGGAGTAGAAGATGCCTTGATGATCTCTTTAAGAGGACACAGACACTCAACAAGGACTGCTGCGATTATAACAATTATGTAAAGATAAAACTTCATGCTTCCGAAAGATGTTTCATAATCCTCGTTCGGACCGATATAAAGCGAAAGCAGTGATTCTCTGAGTGCAGAGTAAAGCAGGCATGCCGGTATTGATCCCAA
>CAMYXL010000040.1 GCA_947303255.1 uncultured Clostridia bacterium
ATGTCAAGTTTATAATGTTATAATTGACTTGTTGGAGGACTTATGTTTGATCATTGGAAGAAATCACGTAAATATATCTCTGTAGCACTGATTTTAGCGATGTCTCTTATGGTTTTCGGATGCAAGAAAAAGGTGTCTGATTTTCCTTCTGTGCCTGCACCTACGACTTCTGAAGAGACAGAGATAACGGAGACAACAGAGACTTCTGTTGTTCGGTCAGTTGATAAGCTTAAGGCTGCACTTCCGTATGATCAGACAACGGTTAACTATCTGGTTAAGCTTTACTATGCAAAGACCAATGGTTATTGGAATGCTGATGATACAGGTCTTAATGTCGATCTTGATTATCTCGATTCCTTGGCTGCTCCTTTTTCAGTAGAGACTGTTTATGTTCCTGATGACGGTATCTCTTTGGATACCTTGGCAGGTTTCGGAACTGAGCGTCCTGATATCTTTCTGGTCAATGATCTTAATGGTGCCGTTGAACACGGCTATTGTGCCGACCTTAGTTCCACTTTGTCCGAGAATTCTCTCGTAAGTCCTGATAATGTTTATATCGGAACGGTTTTAAGTTTAGTTAAGGATCATAAGCAATACGGTATTCCGCATTATTGTTCCATTCCTCTGATATTCGGTAATGTTGACTATATCCCGGAAGGGGAGACATTGGACTTCAGATGTTCAGTTGATGATCTTGAGGATTATATAGTTTCCATCAAAGATAACGCGGATGAAGATACGGTAGTTTTTTCGAGAGGATATCAGCTTATTCCGTATATTACTTCATATGATAATTCCAATGAAATGGTGAATTCTTATCTTTTAAACAGCGAATATTCTTCTGATAAGACCAGGGCTCAGGCTGAACTTAATACTGTAGTAGATCTTGTCGGAAACTATTACGTTGACGGTGTTTTCAAGAATTCAAATGAGGACGGTTCAGATCCTGTATATTCTCGTAATTGTGCTTTATGGATCGCTTCTTCAGCTGAACTTTCGCTATGGTCTTCCTATTATCCGGGTAAGCTTTATTTTGTTCAGGTCCCTTCGTTTAAGGCATCTGATAAATCCGTTCCTTATGTGACGGTCTATCCGCTTTGCGTCAGCAATAATTCGAGTAATATCGATCTTGCTTCGAACTTTGCGGCGTTCATATCTCTTGATACTGACGCGCTTCTTTTGATCGACCGTTTGGAACATAAAGTCGGATATCTCCCTGTTGTATCTGCGACGAGCGTATGGGATACAAAGATCGCTGATGAGTCATTCGGTTACATTGCATCCGTTTATGAAAATGAGATGGATGAAGCTGTATATTGTCCGAATGTAACTAACAATGTTCTTCGAGATACTGTCGAATTAAAACTGATGGATTGTTATAATGATATAGAAGCAGAGGAATTCAATTTGAGTTTGGCTGAAATATATGAGAATTGACGGGATAACAATTAGAAGACTGCACATCAATGATGCTTCTTTGCTTAAGGAAGCAGGGGTCTTCTCGGGTTCTCGTGCATCGATCGAAAACATTATCCGTAAGTTCATTTCCGACTCATCTTATCTTGCTTATATGCTCGAAAAAGACGGCGTATCCCAGGCGTTTGCGCTTCTTTCTCCGTTCGGACTTTCCAAGGACAGCTACATATTGGATCTCTATAGAAGCGAGGATTGTCCGTGCAAAGATATTCTTGATAAGGTCTTATATCATGTCTTGATTAAAAAACAGATTCATAAAGTAAGTCTTGTCATAAGAGTTGATGATAAGGTTCTGGAAGAAGCCGCTTTAAGTCTTGGAATGATCCAGGATGCTGTCTTGGTCGATGAGATTTCATTGGGAAATAATAAGTTCGTTGATGCCGGATTATTCTATATCACATTGTCTGAATTCAGAGGATATAATGTCGGATTTGTGGCATTCCAGCGAGGTGTCGTATGTGTATACGGTACCGAAGATTATGTCGATCGTCTGATGGTCTATCATTATGGAGATGCTCCGACTGATTATCTTACGGTCAAGGTAGCTTCGAGGCTGGAACTATTGGACGATGATAATAAGTTTATCCCTAAGAATTCGTCTAACTATTATGATCTGGATAACAGCTTCCTGCCGCAGGAAGTTGAAAAAGCGGTGGATGAACTTGGTGAGTATTTCCGTAAGGATCGTGATGAATTTGATATCAATATCAGATTTAATGATTGTACCGATTTCCAGGAATCCGTATGGAATGCATTAAGAAGTGTACCGTATGGTGCCACACTAAGTTATGAAGATATCGCACGTAAGATATCTTCGAGTAAAGAGGAAGCCAAAAAGCTTACAAGAGCCGTTGGTGCCGCATGCGCTGATAATCCGATTCCGATCCTGGTGCCTTGTCACAGGGTCATCGGTAAGGACGGAAAGCTTGTCGGTTATTCATTGGGTCTTGATATTAAAGATTTTTTGTTGCAACATGAGTCAGTATTTATGACTTTACTTTAGGAGGAAACCATGGCTAAACATGAAAAGACAGATGTTGGTCTTTCAACAATCTTAAACCCTGTTCCGGTCGTTATGATCTCGAGTGCAGGTAAAAATCCTGAGACAGAGAGCGAGCGCCCTAATATCGTAACAGTCGCTTGGGCAGGTACCGTAAACTCTGAGCCTCCGATGGTCTCTGTTTCTATTCGAAAAAGCAGACATTCCCACAAGCTTATCTCTGAGACAGGTGAGTTTGTCATAAACCTTGTAAATAAAGCCTTAGCGAAGAACTGTGATTACTGTGGTGTCAAGTCAGGCGCTGATGAGGATAAGTTCAAGAGCTGCGGACTTACAGCCGTTAAAGCTGACGGTCTTGATTATGCTTACTATATCGAGGAAAGTCCTGTTAACATCTTCTGTAAAGTTGTTGAAGTTAAGGAACTCGGTTCACATGATATGTTCATAGCTGAGATCGTCGGAATAAAGGCAGACAAGTATCTTATGGACGAAAACGGCAAGATCTGTCTTGATAAGGCTAAGATGGTCGCTTATAACCACGGCGAGTATTTCCTTTTGGGAGAGAAGATCGGATTTTTCGGATACTCTGTAGCAAATCCGGATGTTTTCGAGAAGAGAATGGGTTATAAGAAAGAGCGCGATAAGTATAAGCGTATCCGTGAACAGGAACCTAAGAAAGGGAAGAAGTACTGATGGAATTCCTTGGGATAAAAAAGACTGATGAAGGCAGATTTATCTGCCGATATGATGTTGATTATAAAACAGCACTCGGCAATATAAAGACATACGAGATGATAAGCAGGAATAAGGAGTTGAGTTCTCTTGACGATCTCCGCAAAGAAGGTGATGTGGATGCAGTTATCCTCATCGTTCATTCTCCTGACAACTCAAAGATCCTTCTTAACAAAGAGTACAGGATGGCTGTCGGAAAGGAAGTTTATAACTTCCCGGCAGGTCTTATCGATCCGGGAGAGACTATTGAAGTATCTGCGGCTAGAGAACTTTGGGAAGAAACAGGATTGAAGCTGACATCTGTTAAAGAGATATGGCCGGTTTGCTACAGCGCCGTCGGTGTTACGAACGAAACATCGGCTTGCGTTATCGGCGTTGCAGAAGGCGAATTTAAGCCGAGCACCTCTGATGAAGAAGAGATCGAAGCGGGTTGGTTTACCAAGGAGCAGGTTCTCGAACTTCTTAAGACTGAGCCTTTTGCGGCAAGGACTCAATCATATTGTTACCTTTGGGCCAGATCATAATATTATAATTTTATATTATCAATAATATTAAATTTACCTTTTCACTGTGAGATGTTATAATTATCAACGTTTCAAGGGGAAATATTATGGGCAGCAAAAACAGTAAAGAGGGAATATTTACTCGTTTTAACAAGTATATTAAGCGGGTATCGCGAGTTGGCAGATGGGACAATATCAAAGATTGTGCCGTTTATGTTTCTGTTACTGTTTATTTTGCAACTTTTGCCGCTGACCTTATCTGTTATCTCTTTTTCTGTATCCTGTCAGGTTTTGATCCGTTACTTTATGTTGGAGATATGAACCGTATTCAGGCTGCATTCCTGTTCGCCATTATTCTTCATTTTCTTATTACTTCCACAGTAATTACCATTGTACTTGTTAAGCTGTATGACTATATAATCATGCAGCCTGTTAAGTCGCTTCTTATGCAGATGAAGAATGTAAACAGGGGAGATATGACAGATTACATTCTTTCCGGAAGACTTTCTAAGCCGTTCGTTTCTGTCGGAAGAGAAGAGACCTGGGTTGATATGGTTCAAAGTTATGTCGATACGGCATCTGCTGATAAGTATATCGATGAGCTTACCGGTTGCTTTAACCGTAAGTACTTTACTCAGGTATTGGTTAACTACATGAGGACTCAGTTCCTGGCTAATCCTATTACCGGTGCTCCGAAGACTTACAATACTGATGTTTTCGCTGTATTCCTTATCGATATCGACCACTTTAAACAGGTTAATGATGACTTTGGTCATGCTGCAGGTGATGAAGTATTAAGACAGGTTGGACGTGTCTTGAGAGGTCTTCTTGCAGAGGACGGAGTAGTTATTCGTAACGGTGGTGAGGAGTTCCTTATCATTGTTTCCGCTAAGTTCCCGTATGATTTTTCTCGCACTGCTAAGATGATCAACAATGCGTTTAAGAATAATATCTCTATTCATTCCGATGTTACCGGAGAGACTAGAGTTATTACATGCTCAGTAGGTTTTGTATCATATCCGCTCTATGACTCTGCTGAAGTATTGTCACTTCAGAATCACGTGGATCTTGCCGATCAGGCAATGTATCTTTCCAAGATCGGCGGAAGAAACACATGGCATGAACTGGTTGCCAATAAGAGACCTCCGAAGAACTTTGATCTTACAAAGTTCTGCAGTGATCCGGATTATGGTGTCATTAAGGGTTATCTTACAGTCCGTAAGCCTAATTGAGTGTTTACAACTAAAATCGTTTGTGTTATTATTTGCAAGTTACCGCGCACATAGTATTTGGATCACTCCGACCTTTTACTCTGTCGTTGGTTTATTAAATTATTAACGGAGGAACTTTAAAATGGCTGAATTTGACAAGGCTTCGATCATCAAAGAGTATGGTCTCAAAGAGGGCGACACAGGATCCCCGGAAGTACAGATTGCACTTCTCACATACAGGATCAACCACCTCACAGAGCACCTTAAGACTCACAAGGGTGACCACCACTCCAGAAGAGGACTTCTTATGATGGTTGGTAAGAGAAGAGGTCTTTTGGATTATCTTGCAAAGATCGACATTGAGCGTTATCGTGCAGTAATCGCAAAGCTCGGAATCAGAAAGTAATGAAAAGGCTGTCCAAACGGACAGCTTTTTTGCTATTATATAAGAACCAATTGATTAAGGATGGGATAGATTTATGAAAAGAATAGCAGTTTTATTGATCGCATTGTCTCTTTTTAGTGTCTCTTTTACAGCTTGTGACCGCGATGATAAAAAAGAGAAAAGAACCAAGCGCACATATGAAGATGACGAAGATGATGATGATGATTGGGACGACGATGATGACGAAGACGATGATGATCCGGATCCTACGACTAAGAAGCCGGGTGGTTCTACCGATAAGGTAACTGTCTATGACGACAGCATGGTCGATGTAGTTCAGAAGTGTGACACATATTATCCTGATAAGTTCAGTGTACCGTGGGCTGAAGCTAACAACATCAATTTCACTTCAGGTAATATCGAGACGTATTATTCTCAGTTTATCGTTGATCCATATGATCATGACAGTGAAGTAGCAGGTTCCACGATCAAGAACAATGTCGCAACGATCTACACACCGACTGTTAAGGTTACGGATTCTATCTATGAAGGTTATGTAGATTATGAGATCACATACACCGAGATATTCCCGTTGTCGGCTACGATCCCTGACGGCGGCAGTTACTCTACATCCTGGTGTTACCACAACATCGGATTCCTGGATTACTACACAGGTACAAAGTATCCTCACATCAACCTTACCGAGAACATCGACAGCTTCCATGTTTACGGAGATGTCGTATGGAAGGGCGAGACTTATAGCGTATCTTATTATGAGTTCAGATCTGATGAGATAACCAAAAACGATTATACGTCAAACGGTGACGGAACTTACTCTTGGGATATCACTTCTCAGATCAATACGACAGTTGTATTGACAGTACCTAGGGGTTATGACGGAATGCTCATGTATGTTTATGTTGCTGATGACTCGGATCTCGGTTTTGATGAGTTTAGAGAGAACAGCGATGAGACTTACTATGAGGCAGCCGTATTTGGTAAAGATCCCAATGCGGAAGAGGATGAGATTCCTGAGAACTACATCTTCCTCAGTATCTATGATCTCGGTGAGAAGTATAAGTAATCTTCTCTTTTTCGAAAATGACAGGTGATATAGGAAAACTCGGAGAGGATAAAGTCTGTGAGAAGCTCGAATCAGAGGGCTTTGAGATCCTTGTCAGGAATTACAGCGTACATAATGTAGGTGAACTGGATATCGTTGCTCGCAAGGGCAGCGATATCTTTGTTGTTGAGGTAAAAGCTCGTTCTTCAAAAAATGCCGCATACGGTTCTCCTGAATCCTTTATTACCAGATCAAAAATGCTGAAGATCAGGAAGACCATAAACAGATTAATAGCCGATTATAAGCTATATGACGTGAACATCGTGCTGATGGCCGGTTCTGTCCTTCATGACGGCAACGGAAATGTCTTAAGCGTGGAGCTTATCGAGTTACAGTAAGCTTCTTTTTCTCGAAAAAGATGGTTGGGCTTTTTGTCTAATCTGTTGCTTTAATGCCCCCAGAAACATCTTTATTTAACTAAAGTGTAGAAAAAACGAAAAAATATGCATTTTCGTTGATTAGAACTTGCATTATTTATATAATACTTGAAGATTTTTAATATCAAAATGCAATTTTGAAGTGGCGATATCTCAAATTTGGAGGAATAACGTAATGAAGGCTTTCGCAGAAATGTCTAATGAAGAACTGCTCGCTCTCAAGAGTCAGCTTGAGAAAGAGTACAACGAATGCAAACAGCTCGGTCTTAATCTCAACATGATGAGAGGAAACCCTGCTCCTGATCAGCTCTCTTTGAGCAACGACCTTTTCGAGGGACTTGAAGAGAAGACAGGATTTAAGACAAAGGCAGGTGTTGATGCCCGCAATTACGGACTTCCTACAGGACTTCCTGAGACAAAGGAACTCTTTGCTCAGATCCTTGGTACAAAAGCTGATAACATTTTCATCGGTAATGCTTCAAGCCTTAACATGATGTTCGATGCTCTTATGAGAGCTTGTGCTTTCGGTGAGATCGATTCCGAGAAGCCATGGTTCCAGGTAGAAGGAAGAAAGTGGCTTTGCCCGACTCCTGGTTATGACAGACACTTCAAGGTAACAGAGAAGCTCGGCTTTGAGCTCATCGCTGTTCCTATGACACCAAACGGTCCTGACATGGATATCGTTGAGGAGCTCGTTAAGGATCCTAAGGTCCTCGGTATGTGGTCTATTCCTGTATACAGCAACCCTGACGGAATCGTTTACTCCGAAGAGACATGTAACCGTCTTGCTTCAATGAAGACAGGCGCTAAAGACTTCAGACTCTTCTGGGATAACGCTTATGTTGTTCATCACCTCTATGAGGATGAATCAACTCACGGTTCAGTTCCGGATATGCTCGCTCTTTGCGAGAAGTACGGCAATGCCAACAGAGTTTATGAGTTCGCTTCTACTTCCAAGATCTCCTTTGCAGGTTCAGGTCTTGCTTGTATGGCTGCAAACGCTGACAACATGGCAGCAGCTGTTAAGACTATCGGTATCCAGGCAATCTGCAGCAACAAGGTTAACCAGCTTGCTCATTCAGTTATGTTCCCGGATCTTAATGCCATCAAGGAGCGTATGAAGAAGCATGCAGATATCCTTCGTCCTAAGTTTGAGATGACTATCAACGTTCTTAGAAACGAGCTCGGTGATACAGGCATCTGCCACTGGCATGAGCCTAAGGGTGGCTTCTTTGTAAGCGTATTCGTGCTTCCTGGCACAGCTAAGGCAACTGTTGAGATGTGTAAGGACCTCGGTGTTGCTTTGACACCTGCAGGTGCTACTTATCCATATGGTAAGGATCCTCAGGACTCCAATATCCGTTTTGCACCAAGCTTCCCATCTCTGGATGATATCGAAAAGGCTGTCCAAGTATTCACTTTGTGTGCTAAACTTGCAGCAGTAAATAAATTATTGGAGGCCTAAAATGAGTAACGATACATACGTAAGTCCGCTTAATTCCAGATATGCCAGCAAAGAGATGCAGTATATCTTTTCTCCTGACAAGAAGTTCAAGACATGGAGAAGGCTTTGGATCGCTCTTGCAGAGTCCGAGAAAGAATTAGGTCTCGATATCACAGACGAGCAGATCGCTGAACTCAAGGCTAACATGGACAACATCAACTACGATGTTGCAGCTGAAGAGGAGAAGAGACGTCGTCATGACGTTATGGCTCACGTTCACGCTTACGGTGTTCAGTGCCCTAATGCAAAGGGAATCATCCACCTCGGAGCAACTTCCTGCTACGTTGGTGATAACACAGATATGATCATCATGCGTGAGGCTCTTACTTTGATCAGAAAGCGTCTCGTTGTTTGTATGAGTCTTCTTGCAGATTTTGCAGATGAGTATAAGGCACTTCCTACATTGGGATTCACACATTTCCAGCCTGCACAGCTCGTAACTGTAGGTAAGAGAGCAACATTATGGCTTCAGGACCTCATGTTCGATCTTGAGGAAGTTGAGCAGGTTCTCGCTTCCATGAAGCTTCTCGGTTGTAAGGGTACAACTGGAACACAGGCTTCCTTCATGGATCTTTTCAACGGAGATCACAGCAAGTGTGTTGAGCTCGATAAGAAGATCGCTAACAAGATGGGATTTGAGACATCTTATTATGTTTCTGGTCAGACATATTCCCGTAAGGTAGACTCCAGAGTTTTGAATGCTCTTGCTTCAATTGCTCAGAGTGCTCATAAGTTCAGTAACGACATCAGACTTCTCCAGCATCTTAAGGAGATCGAGGAGCCATTTGAGAAGACACAGATCGGTTCTTCCGCTATGGCTTATAAGAGAAACCCAATGCGTTCCGAGCGTATCGCATCACTTTCCCGTTATGTTATAGCTGACGTATTGAATCCTGCTATGACAGCTGCAGAGCAGTGGTTTGAGAGAACACTTGATGACTCTGCTAACAAGCGTATCTCAGTACCTGAGGCTTTCCTTGCTGTTGATGCAATCCTCGGTATCTATGCTAACGTAGCATCTGGTCTTGTTGTTTATCCTAATATGATCAACAAGCACATCATGGATGAACTCCCATTCATGGCAACAGAGAACATCATGATGGAAGCAGTTAAGAAGGGCGGAGACAGACAGGAACTTCACGAGAAGATCCGTGTTTACTCCATGGAAGCTGGTTCCGTTGTTAAGAACGAAGGTAAGCCGAATGATCTTCTTACAAGGATCGTTAATGACCCTGCCTTCGGACTTAAGGAAGAAGACCTTGCTAAGATGCTTGATCCTAAGCTTTACATAGGCAGATGCCCTGAGCAGGTTGAGACTTTCCTTAACGAAGCTATCAGACCAATCCTTAAGGATCACGAGGAAGATCTTAAAGTATCAGAAGTTGAACTTAACGTATGATATATTTTGATAACAGCGCAACAACCAAGCCGCTTGATGAAGTTGTAAAGCTGGTTTCTGAAGATCTTCAGAATGACGAGCTGTGGGGAAACCCGGGTTCACTTCATGAACTTGGAACTTCAGCATATAAGGCATATATAAAAGCAAAAGAGGACATAGCTTCCTGCTTCTCGATTCGGGAGCAGGAGCTTGTTTTTACGTCCTGCGCTACTGAAAGCGCCAATACTGCGATCAATGGTTTTCTCAAAAGAAACAGGCGTAACGGCAGAACGATAATCTCTACAAAGACCGAACACAGAGCAACATTGTCCGTTTTGGAGAAACTCTCTGATGAGGGTTTTAACGTTATATATTTGAACGTCGGTCCTGACGGAAAACCTGATCTTGAGCAATTGGAATCTTCTATTGACGGAGATACTTCGCTTCTTTGTTTTACTCATGTAAATAATGAGACAGGAGCTATCCTTCCGCTAAAAGAGATCATTGATATCAGAAACTCCAAGAATCGTAATACTGCTATCTATATCGATTTCGTTCAGTCTGCCGGAAAACTTAAGATCGATCTTCGTGAACTCGGAATCGAATTGGCTTCTTTTTCAGCTCATAAGTTTCACGGTCTCAAAGGTTCCGGACTTCTTTACATTAAAAATGGCGTACGTATCGATCCGTTTATTCTTGGCGGTGGTCAGCAGAACGGAATGCGTTCAGGAACAGAAAGTCTGTACCTTTCAAGAAGTACAGCTTTGGCACTTAAGCTTTCACAGACTGACATTGATGAGCACATTAAGACTGTATCCGAGATCAATTCATATCTCAGGTCTGAGCTTGTCAAAAGAAAGGCAACGATCCTTTCGCCTGAAGATGCTCTTCCATATGTTTTGAATGTTTCTTTTGAAGGATTTGAATCCGAGACTATGCTTCATTGCCTTGAAAGATATAATATATATGTCTCGACGATCTCTGCATGCTCATCGAAAACAAAGAAGATAAGTTATGTTCTCGAGGCTATGGGCGTTGATCGTAAGCTTGCTACTAATGCAGTCAGATTAAGCTTTTCGAGATTTAATACAATGGATGAAGCTAAGACATTTATCGAGAAGATAGACGAGATATATCAGCTTTTCGCATTAAGATAAGAGGTAACTATGAGTAATAATGTAATCCTTGCCCGTATGGGTGAAGTAACCCTTAAAGGACTTAACAGAGGTAATTTTGAGTCTAAGCTCAAGAATAATCTTAAATACAGACTTAAAAACTTCGGTAAGCTCAACATTTATCAGAGCCAGAGCCGTATCTGGATCGAGCCAGTTGAAGGTGAGGAGAATCCATACTTTAAGAATGAAGAGACAGCAACTGAGATCCTTAACGCAGTTGTTCAGGTATTCGGTATCGTATCTGCTTCACTTGCCAGAAAGTTTGAAGGCGGTATCGATGAGATACGTCAAAATGCCGTTGAGTACATGAAGGAGTATCTTAAGATATATCCTGATCATCATACTTTTAAGGTTGAGTCAAAGCGCGGCAACAAGCATTTCCCGATGACATCTCCTGAGATCTCCAACGAGATCGGCGGATATCTTTTGGAGAATTTTGATTGTCTTAAAGTTGATGTTAATAAACCTGATTTCATCTTCAATGTTGAAGTGCGTGATTACTGCTATGTATATGCAGGAAAAATTATGGGTCACAGAGGACTTCCTGTAGGAACTGCAGGTAAGGGAATGCTCCTTTTGTCAGGCGGTATCGATAGTCCTGTAGCAGGTTACATGATGGCCAGCCGCGGAATGATGCTTGAAGCTGTGTATTTTCACTCATTCCCGTATACCAGCGACAGAGCCAAGGACAAGGTTGTTGACCTTGCTAAGATCGTATCCAGGTTTTCGGGCAGGATGAAGCTTCATGTAGTAAACTTCACTCAGATCCAGCTTGATATGTATAAGAACAGCCGTCAGGATATGCTCACGGTTACGATGAGAAGAGTTATGCTTCAGATCGCTGAGAAGCTTGCTTTGCAGAATGGCTGCGGATGTCTTATCACAGGTGAATCATTAGGTCAGGTAGCAAGCCAGACTTTGGAGGCTATCCAGTTTACAAATGAAGTTGTCGATCTTCCGATCTTCAGACCTTTGATCGGTCTTGATAAGGAAGCTACTTGTGAGATAAGCCGTAAGATCGGCGCTTTTGAGACTTCGATCCTTCCTTATGAGGACTGTTGTACTGTATTTGTTGCAAAACATCCGAAGACACATCCGAACAGAGACGATATAATCGAAGCAGAACAGAATCTTGATATAGCCAAGATGGTTGAAGACGGCTTAAACGGCATAGAGACAATAATCATATGAAGACCGGTAAACTTACAAATGAACAACTTCAGGAACTTGTTTTAAACAGACTTCCTAAGATATCTCCGTCTACTTTGGTCGGAGCCAGTATCGGTGCGGACTGCGCTTGGCTTAATCTGGGCGATAAGATCCTTGTGTCTTCTTCAGACCCTATAACTGCCGGCGGCAAACAGTCAGGTACACTTGCTATTCATGTTTCATGTAATGACATTGCTTCATGCGGCATAAGACCTTCCGGTCTCCTTTTTGTTATCATTGCTCCACCTTCAGCGACAGAAGAGGATATTACTTCTATAGTCGACCAGGCTTCACGCGAGGCAAGTAAGCTTGGCGTTGATATTGTAGGCGGACACACTGAGGTAAATGATACCGTTAAGGATTTCGTAGTAATCACAACTGCTTTCGGAATCATCGATAAGTCACATCCTGTTCCGATCGGTAAAGCTCAGCCGGGTGATAAGCTGATCCTTACAAAGACCTGCGGAATTGAAGGAAGCTACATCGCTTCGATGGAACACAGAAGCAAGCTGACCGGTAAAGTGGATGACAGTCTTATCGAAGAGGCTGCTTCATATAATCAGCTCATCTCCGTAGTGGAGGAAGGCGAGATTGCAGGCGGTATCATCAATAATGATTTTCGAAAAGACGAGAGAGGCTTTTATTATTCAGCGGTAAACCTCATGCATGACGTAACCGAAGGCGGTGTTTACGGAGCTTCCTATGAGATGGCACACTTTTCCGGAATCGGAATTACCATTGATGAATCCATGATCCCGGTAAGCGATGCAACATCCAAGATTTGCGATGTATTAGGTCTTGATCCGTATAGGCTCATATCCTCCGGATCACTTCTAATGGCTACTTCTGAGGCTGATCGTGTTCTTCGAAAACTCACTGACAAAGGTATCAGAGCCAGCGTCATCGGTGAATTTACAGAAAGCGGGTTTAAGCTTAAAACAAAGGGCGGAGAGGTTATCGATCTGGATCCTCCGACGGCCGATGAAATTTACAAACTTTGACTTTACCTTTTAATAAAATAAAAGTATTATAGTCTATGCAATAAAAACACGGAGGATTGATTTAATGTACGATCACATTAAGGCAGAAGATCCTGAACTTTATCAGGCAATAATGTTGGAACTTAAAAGACAGAGAGACAAGATTGAATTGATTGCTTCGGAGAATGTTGTTTCTGAGGCTGTTCTTGAGGCAGCAGGTTCTCCACTTACAAATAAATATGCTGAGGGTTATCCGGGAAAGCGTTATTACGGCGGATGCGAATATGTTGATATCGCTGAGCAGCTCGCAATCGACAGAGCTAAGAAGCTCTTTGGTGCAGAGCACGTTAACGTTCAGCCACACTCCGGTGCTCAGGCTAACACTGCTGTATACTTTGCTATCTTGGAGCCGGGCGATACTATCCTTGGTATGGACCTTGCACACGGCGGTCACCTTACACATGGTATGAAGCTCAACGTATCAGGTAGAACATATCATTCTGAATTCTATCAGGTAGATGAGAAGACAAGCCTTATCGATTATGAGGCTGTTAGAGCTAAGGCTCTTGAGTGCAAGCCTAAGGTTATCGTTGCAGGTGCTTCTGCATATCCTCGTATCATCGACTTTAAGAAGTTCCGTGAGATCGCTGACGAAGTTGGCGCATACCTCTTCGTAGATATGGCTCACATTGCAGGACTTGTTGCTGCAGGACTTCACCCGAATCCTGTTCCATACGCTGATTTCGTTACAACAACAACACATAAGACACTTCGCGGACCTCGTGGCGGTATCATCATGTGTAAAGAGGAATATGCTAAGAAGATCGATTCTGCAGTATTCCCGGGTCAGCAGGGTGGTCCTTTGATGCACATCATCGCTGCAAAGGCTGTTGCATTTAAGGAAGCTCTCTCTGATGATTTCAGAGAATATGCTAACAACATCATCAAGAATGCTAAGGCTATGTCCGAGGCTCTTCTTGCTCGCGGTGTTAACCTTGTATCCGGTGGTACAGATAACCACTTGATGCTCATCGACCTTCGCGGAACAGGCATCACAGGTAAGGAACTCCAGCTCCGTCTTGATGATTGCAATATCACAGCAAACAAGAATGCTATCCCATTCGATCCTGAGAAGCCATTCGTAACATCCGGTGTTCGTATTGGTACAGCTGCATGTACAGCTCGTGGCATGAAGGAAGAGGATATGGTTGAGATCGCAGATCTTATCTCCCTTTGCATTTTCGATTATGAGAACAAGAAGGATGAGATCATTGCTCGTGTAGCTAAGATCACAGAGAAGTATCCTTTGTATCCGGATATTGCTTAATCAAATTTGATCCTTATGACAGACCGTCAATATTGGCGGTCTGTTTTTTTACTCGGAATAATGGAAAATACGAACATATGTGCTATAATCGTTTTATTACGATACTGAGGTGTGATAATGGCTGACAGATTGGAACCTTTGGCTTACAGGATGTGTCCAAGGAATTTGGACGAATATGTAGGTCAGGAACACATCATAGGAAAAGGGAAGATGCTTAGAAGGATGATCGAGTCCGACAATCTTTCCTCTATAATTCTGTTTGGTCCTCCGGGTGTTGGTAAGACTGCTCTTGCCAGACTCATAGCTAATTCCACATCTTCAAATTTCAAGAAGATCAATGCCGTTACTGCAGGTGTATCGGATATCAAAGCGATTACTGCAGATGCTACCAATCCTTTTATGACTGATAACAAGAGAACTGTCTTGTTTATCGATGAGATCCACAGATTCAATAAACTTCAACAGGATGCTTTGTTGCCATTTGTTGAGGACGGTACAGTCATCCTTATCGGAGCTACTACGGAGAATCCGTTCTTTGAAGTTAATAAGGCTTTGATATCCAGATCAACAGTACTTCAACTTAAACCGTTGACGACCGAAAATATTAAGACAGTCCTTAGAAATGCGATCAATGACAAAGAGCGCGGCTATGGTAATATCGATGTCAGCATTGACGATAAGACATTGGAGATCATGGCAGAGATGAGTTCAGGCGATGCCAGAAATTCTCTGAAGGCATTAGAGTTGGCAGTAAGTACAACTCCTCCTAATAGTGAAGGTGTCATTGTTATCGACCCTGATGTTATCTCTGATTGTATGCAGAAGAAGTCCCAGGTTTTCGATAAGGATGGTGAAGATCATTACGACAATATCTCGGCGATGATAAAGTCGATGAGAGGTTCTGATCCTGATGCGACTATCATTTATCTTGCCAAGGCTTTGGCAGCAGGGGAAGATATAGAGTTTCTTGCTCGAAGGATCCTGATTTGTTCATCTGAGGATGTCGGACTAGCAAATCCTAACGCGCTTTTGGTTGCTCAGGCTGCCTATGACGCAGTTCGTGTACTTGGAATGCCTGAAGCCAGGATACTTTTAGCAGAGGCTGCTGTTTTGGTAGCTTCTTCGCCGAAGTCCAACTCAACATATCTCGCGATAGATAAAGCTTTGGCTGATGTTGAGAAGATCGATACTGGAACGGTTCCTTATCATATAAGGAATGCTCCTGCAAATGGAATGAAAGATCTTGGTTATGCAGTCGGATATAAATATCCTCATGATTTCCCGGGACATATCGTTAAGCAGCAATATATGCCTGATGCAATAAAGGATAATGTGTATTATGAGCCGACTGATATCGGATATGAAAAGAAAATAAGTGAATACCTCAGATGGGTAGATGAGAATACAAAATGATGAACGATATTGGAATCTTTGCCTCTAAGGCATCAAAAAGTAGATATATTAAAGCATTTATTGCGGTTGTATTAATGTGCTCAGTTTTACTGTGCTCTTGTAACCGTGATGTTCCTGATGAAAAGGTAACAGCAGACAATTTAAATGTTTCTGCCCAGAATGTATGTCGTGGTTTCTTTCAATCAGTTTATGAGGATGATTTGGAACTGTTTAAGAAGTGTTTTAATGATCACTATTTTGATGGAAATGAAGAGGAAGTCTTCAACGGATACAAAGACAGCTCTGTTTCGGGTATGACTTTCGTAGGTACAAAACACATTGCCACCAGACCTTGTGATGAGAATAATGACTTGAACTATGACACTGTAAAAGGGAATATTTCTTTCTTTCATAACATAGCAGAAGAAGAGATAAAGGATATTCAATTAGTCAGTGTGAAGTTGTTTTTCGATGATAATGGAACAACTAAGACAATTGAGGTTTATTCCATTATTTATCTTGCTGAACAAGCCTGGTATTTCTTTTCTGTTGTGGATGTTACTGCAAAAAACACAAAATGACATAAAAAGTTCATATTTTTCAGATCTTATAGTATAATTAAGTGTTAGTTAATAAGGAGACTGAGAATATGGCTACGAAAAAGAAAACTGATACAAAAGACCTTTTTGCAGAGTATCCAAACTTATACAAGACATCCAGTAATGACGAGATCGAAGCTTGCATGAGCTTTGCTGAAGATTATAAAGCATTTTTGGATATTTCAAAAACAGAACGTGAATTTGTTAAAAATGCTATCGATGCTTGTGAGAGTGTCGGTTTTGTTGATATAGAGACAAAGAAAACTCTTAAGCCGGGTGATAAAGTTTATTCTTCCATCAGAGGTAAGGGCATAGTAATGGCTGTTATCGGTAAGAAGAATGAAGGGTTCAATATCCTTGGTGCTCATATTGATTCACCAAGACTTGACCTTAAGCCAAATCCAATCTATGAAGAAGATGAGACTACATATTTCAAGACTCACTATTATGGCGGAATCAAGAAGTATCAGTGGACTACGATTCCTTTGGCTATACACGGATGTGTATTTACCAAGGACGGTAAGGCTCATGAGATCGTTGTTGGTGAAAAGGATGATGATCCTATTTTCTACATCACAGATCTTCTTCCACATTTGGCTAATGAGCAGATGAAAAAGACACCAAGTGACTTTATCTCCGGTGAAGATCTTAATGTTGTAATTGGTGGTATTCCTCTTAAGGATTCCAAGAAAGAGGATAAGAAGCCGTTTAAAGCTAATATCCTTAAACTACTTAATGATAGTTACGGTATCAGTGAGAAAGATTTTGTCTCAGGTGAAATTGAGATCGTTCCTGCTGTTAAGGCCCGTGATGTTGGGTTTGACCGTGCTTATATCGCAGCATATGGTCATGATGATAAGGTTTGTGCTTATCCTGCACTTATGGCTCTTCTTGAGCAGGAAAGACCAAATAAGACTTGTGTAACTATGCTTACAGATAAGGAAGAGATCGGTTCCTATTCTAATTCAGGAGCTCAATCTGTTCTTTATGAAAACTTCTTAATGGAAGTATTTGCTAAGCAGACTGGAAAAACATTCGATCTTTTGGCTTATCGTAAGTTTATTGCTAATTCAAAGATGCTTTCCACAGATGTTTCTAATGCTTTCGATCCTAAGTATGCTAACGTTTCCGAGAGAAACAACACTGCATATCTTTCACATGGAATCAAGATCGAGAAGTACGTCGGAGCAAGAGGTAAGTCAGGTACAAATGAAGCTAACGGTGATTTTGTTGCTGATATCATCAGAATATTTGAAGAGAACTCTGTAAGCTGGCAGACAGGCGAACTTGGAAAAGTTGATGCAGGCGGAGGCGGAACAATTTCTGCTTATATGGCTAAACACGGTATGGAAGTCTTGGACTGTGGTGTTCCTGTTTGGTCTATGCATGCACCATACGAACTTATCTCTAAGATTGATCTTTACAGCACATACTTAGCATATAAATCATTCATAGAAAATATTTAAAGGATACATATTGTCGATGAATACTTTGTTTTCGGTTTTTAGGAAAAGCCCTTTATTAGGAAAGATCTGCTTTTATTTCTTGATGTTCTTTCTTGCACTTCAAAATCTTATTTATTTTGATTACAGTGCATACAGGATGATCTTTCCTTTGATAATTACTCTTGTCTCATTGTTTATGGGATTTCATGTTAGTTTGTTCAAAAAGGAAATCACCAAGAAGCATAAACTGATTGCATTAGTATTGACAGTTCCTATGCTTTATATCTTTTTCTTCTTCTTTACAGCTATAAGAAATCCGATCTTCTTATATAAAGAGCGTGTTAAGACTCCTCTTGCAACTGTTGTCTTTATATTTGCAATGCTTTGTGATTTAGTGCTGGCTTATTGGTTATCACTTATTTTGTCATTTGCTGTAGACAAGAAATTCAAGAAGAAGATCATTAAATTGGGGCTTTTGTTTGCAGCCCTCGGATTCATGATCATCATGTATCTGCCGCTTGATTCTTATATTGCTAATATCCAGAACTTTGGTTTTACACTCCATAATTTCTTGTATTACTACATTTTCTTCTATATCAGTGTTGTCATCATCCTTCCGTTGGTTTTCGCAAGGATGAAGGATAAACATCTTGATATTATGTATAAGATCCTGTTTGCGATAACTGTTGGTTCATTTATACAATACATGTTTATGAATAAGCATTTGCCGTATCTCGGTCTTACTGGTGAGAAGATGGTATGGAATGTTCCGGTCCTTATCATTAATACATTGATCTGGGCGTTGATCTTTGTTGTTTCCTTTATGGCTCCAAAGTTCTTGAAAGATAAATATGAGAAAGCCGGAAATGCTACATCAGCAATTATTCTTGCGTATCATTTTATCTCTTTGATCCTTCTTTTGGTCTTTGCTCCGGCAGAAGTATATTCATCTAAACTTCTTGCTTACTTTGATCCTGCTGATCAGTTTACTATTTCCAAAAACAACAATGTAATAGTATTTGTCTTTGACGCTTATGATAATAAAGACATGATGGATCTATACAAGTCTGACAATCACAGATTTGACAGACTTAAGGATTTTACTCTTTATACAAATACGACCAGTAATTACGATTCAACGATTACTTCAGTAAACAGTTTCTGTGCAGGTTGTGAATTTGATAAGGATTATACTTTGACAGACTGGCTTGATTCCGGTTGGAACAGTGAAAGAACGACAAGCTTCTATAATGCAATGCATGACGCCGGTTATAAGTGTAATGCTTACAATTTCGATATTCCTGAAATTGAATATGCGGAAGGTAAGTTTGATAACATCGTTAAGTACGATGAACCACAGGAAAGAAGGGTGTTCTTCTTTGATTTGAATAAGTTCTATGATGATTTCCAGGAACTTGCTTTATACCGTGCAATGCCTTATCTCGTTAAGAATGTTGTTGCTTTGGCTATTGACAGAGAAGCATTCAATTTCTACGTAACATACTATGATAACGATCAGAGTTATTACAATAATCTGGACTATATTGATGCTCAACACTACGACACCGTAGATGATAATATTTTTATGTATAACCATTTGTTTGGTGTTCATGAGCCTTGCGATTATGAGACAGAGAAAGATTATTGCTTTGTAATCATGTATCGCTTGTTGGAAGATCTTGAAAGTAAGGGTTTGTACGACAGCAGTACGATCATTTTTATTTCCGATCACGGTTCTCATAGAAATGATGCTGAATCAGTAGGAGCTTCTCCGATCTTTATGATAAAAGAAGCAAACACGACTCACGACTCTATTGTTTTCGATGATGCCCCTGTAAGTTTGGATGATTTCATCGGCACTGTTGCTGTAAACGCAGGTCTTGAGAATCCTGAACAGTATGGAACTTCTATTTATGATTTTAAAGAAGGAGACTATAGAGAGCGTGTTGTATATGAAAGATTGTTTGATTCTTCTTTGCCTGCTGTCTATGCTACAGGTCATTTGTCTTATATGATCAGATATAATGCTTATACAAGATATGTCATTTGTGGAAAAGCATCTGATCTTGAGGGCATCAATCCTTTCGAATCGTCTACAAATGACAAGGTTATAGATATTGAAATATTCCCTATGAAGGAGTATTTTGGATAATAGTTTATGTTTGGAGGTTATTTAATGTTTAGCGTTTCTTTGTATATAGATCCTGCTACTACTAGCTATATTATTCAGATCTCAGCTGCTGTTATCGTAGCATTGGGAGCTTTTATTGGTATTTTCTGGAATAAGCTTAAGAGATTGTTCAAGAAAAAGGGAAAAGAGGATGAAGTAAAGGTAGACGAACAGTTTAAGGCTGGTGATAATGACGAGGATGTTGTTATTACAGCTGATGATCTCTTGGACAAATAATTCTTAGGACGGAAGATAGTTTTGCTAATAACTAAAGAGAAAGCTTTGCAGCTTATAAGAAAATACAGTTTTCTTATACTTGATTTTTTGTTGCTCGTTTTTATATTTCAGATTTCATATAGTCTTCATAAGTCAGTTGCTTTTGTTCTTATGTTGATCTTGTTTGAGATCGTCTCAAAGACGGGACTTTCAACGCGAATAGTCGACAGGTTTAATGCACCGTTGTTCTTTGTATCAATGTGCTTTGCGACTTTCCCGTTGTATTTGTTTTACAATTATTTTTTCAAAGACTTACCTGATTTTATAACCAGATTTGCAGCACCGATCCTGTTTTTGGATTGTGTGTTCTTTGCCATATTGATATTTTTCCCGCTTTCGTATGTCATTAAGGACTCAAAGGGAGTAGCTAAAAAGTATTTTAAGTCCCTTATCGGAACATTGGCATTATCTTTCATGGTAAATATCTATCTGCCTCTTGATTCGTTTATCGGAAATATCGATAATTTTGAATTCCCGATTCAGAGATTCATCGGATGGCAGTTGTTGTTCTGCGTTGTTATTGCTTGTTTTGCAGCAACTTTACTGTTCTTGATCCCGGATAAGATATATACGTATGTTTATGCTGCTTTTCTCGGATTAGGAATAGCTGCTTATGTACAGTACAACTTCCTTAACAGTGAACTTACTTTACTTGGTGTATCTAACGATGCATTAAGCGTTTCAACTAAGACTAAAGTTATCAATATCTTGATCTGGGTGGCTATAGTAGCGGCTTGTGTCGCTTTGGCTGTTGTTCTTAAGAAAGTTCAGAAGAAGGAAGATAAAAAGAACTATTTTACTATAGGTTTTATTCTTTACTTTGCGCTTCATCTAGTATCAAGTATCCTGCTGATCGCTTTTGCTCCTCAGCAGATTTATGGTGTAACTAGTGAGTATTTTGTTGATTCAACGGATTGTTATACAGTATCCAAGCATAATAACGTCATAGTTATTGTTTTCGACTGTTTTGATAATTCTTATATCGAACCATATTATCAGGAAAATCCAGCTGCTTTTGAAGGACTTAAGGACTTTACGCTATATACAGACACATGTAGTGTATATGATTCAACCGTTACATCTATGTCTCAGATGTTTGGCGGTGCGGAGTTCGATAATACTCTCGGTAAGTTTGATTGGTTTGAAGCTTCATGGAACAGTGAGAAGACTTTGAAATTCTATGAGCTCTTACATCAGAATAACTATGAGTGTAACGGCTTTAACTTCGAAATGCCTGAAAAACAGTATATTTACGGCAAGTTCGACAATGTTCATAAGAATGAAAAGCCTGAATTATTGGAACTTGATTGGTTTGAATATGAGAGGTTCCAGAGAGATTTCGGTAAGTTGGCACTTTTCCGTTGCTTGCCTTATTGCTTCAAGGAATTTATCGAGTTTGACGGTCTTTCATTCAGAGAGATCGCTACTTACAAATTGTCATCCGATTCATATTATATGAATTCAGATTATCTTGCTCATTTGGATCTGCATTTTGCTGATAATGACAAGAACTATCTCATGATCAATCATATTAACGGTACTCATAAGCCTTGTACTTTGGAAGAAGGTATCGTTAGTTCTTTCGATATCATGAATAAGATCGTTCAGCAACTTAAGGATCTCGGTGTTTATGATTCATCAACTATTATATTTACTTCCGATCACGGCTATCATAATGAAGAAGCCGAGTTTGATTGGGGTGCAACGCCGTTGTTTATGATCAAAGCTCCTAATGATCAGCATGACAGTATTGTCTTTACTAAGACACCAGAATATCACGAGGATATTATGGGAACTATAGCTTATCTGACAGGAATCGATCAGTATGTTGAACCTGGATATTTCGGCAATACTATCTATGATTTTGATGAGAATTCCGTTAGAACCAGAATTTTCTACGACAGAATCTATGATGAGGGTTTACCGGCTATATACAGTACCGGACGTTTGAGTTATACAACGATCTATAACGCATACTGTAAATATGAATTTACGGGTCCTTCTGATATCCTCTACGGTAAAGCTCCTGGAAGCGAAGGAACAGAATCCCTGCCTATGACAGAATATTTCGGTTGATCACATATCTTCCGGAGTAAAATCAGATAACGGATTACTTTCGACGGCCTTGTGTAAGAGGTCGTCGTCTACGTGTGTATAAATCTGAGTAGTGGAGACACTAGCATGTCCCAGTATCGTTTGAAGACTTCTGAGATCAACGTGTCCGTATTTGTACATAAGTGTAGCAGCTGTATGCCTGAGTTTATGTACTGAATACGTGTTAGGATCAAGTCCGCTTTGGATGATAAGATTCTTGATCGTGATCTGAATCATGTCTTCAGACAACCTCAATCCTTTTCGAGAAACAAAAAGAGCATTTTTAGCTTCAGGCTTGATGTTATATTTGTCCCTTACTTTGAGCCATTCATCAATGGCTTCAATGCAGGATTTATTCAGATAGATCGTACGTTCCTTGTTTCCTTTACCGATTACAGTCAGTATGTCTCCGTGGATATCATTAAGATTAATACCTCTAAGTTCTGCCAAACGCATACCGCAGTTAAGGAAGAGGATAACGATACAGTAATCTCTCTCGTTAGATTCAGTAGGTGCGTTATAAGCGGCATTTATGAGAGCCTGGCTTTCTTCCAGGGTAAGATACTTAGGAGATCTCTTGTTTTTCTTCGGGTTTTCGAGTTCGAGGGTAGGATTGTTTTCGAAAAGGTGCTTCTTAACGCAACAATATTTATAGAAACTTCTGAGAGAAGATATCTTTCTGGATCTTGAAGCAGCATTCAAACCTTGATCTCTGCTGAGCCAAATAAGATAGGCAAATATGTCGTTAGTTTTTATGCTTGATATAAACTTTACATCAATATCGGATATATCGATCTCTTGAAAATCCATATCCTTTGAGACAAGTCTTCTGTCTATCTTCATGTATCTGAAAAAGATCACGATGTCACCCTTGTAGTTCTTTACCGTAAGGTCTGAACGGTTCAAAACTGCAAGCATGTAATTCTCATATTCTTCAAGTACAGGGAACGAATTTATCATGATCCTCTCCGCTTTGGTAATTATGTCTACATTCTAACATAATCCATTGTTAATCTTATCGAAAATAGTTATTGAATAAGTAATTTCGTTATGTTAATATACCACCGTACAAAGACAGATGTCCACCGTGGGTGGACTAGAAAGAGGAAAAAAATGGAAAAGAAATTAAGAGCAGGCGTTATCGGTGCAACGGGTTATGTTGGTCAGAGATTTGTTTCTTTGCTTGCAAATCACCCTTGGTTTGAGTGTGTTGCAGTATGTGCATCACCAAGGTCCGCCGGTAAGACATACGAAGAGGCTGTTGAGGGTCGTTGGAAGATCGACGTTGAGATGCCTGAATATGTAAAGAAGCTTGTTGTATATAGTACAGATGATCTTGAGAAGTTCTGCGAGCAGGTTGATTTCTGCTTCTGTGCAGTTGATATGAAGAAGGATGAGATCAGAGCTCTCGAAGAGAGAATCGCTAAGACTGAGACTCCTGTTGTTTCTAACAACTCCGCACACAGATGGACTGAGGATGTTCCGATGATCATTCCTGAGATCAATGCAGATCATGCACAGATCATTGAAGCTCAGAAGAAGAGACTTGGCACAAAGAACGGCTTTATCGCTGTTAAACCTAACTGTTCCATCCAGAGCTATGTTCCGGCACTTACTCCTTTGCTTGGCTACGGTATTAAGCAGATCTCTGTTTGTACTTATCAGGCTATCTCCGGTGCAGGTAAGACGTTTAAGGATTGGCCTGAGATGGTAGGTAACATGATCCCTTATATCGGCGGTGAGGAAGAGAAGTCCGAGAAAGAGCCGTTGAAGGTTTGGGGTAAGGTTGCTGGCGATCATATTGAGAATGCTTCACAGCCTGTTATCTCAGCACAGTGCTACAGAGTAGCTGTTCAGGAAGGTCATACTGCAGCTGTTTCTGTTTCATTCGATAAGAAGCCAAGCATCGAAGAGATGAAGAAGGCTTGGGCTGAGTTCGAGGGTGAAGCTCAAAAGCTTAATCTGCCATCAGCTCCTAAGAAGTTCCTTCAGTACATCGATGAGGACAATCGTCCACAGCCTAAGCTTGACGCAATGTATGAGAACGGTATGGGCGTATCTATCGGCAGACTTCGTGAAGATAACATCTTCGATTACAAGTTTACCTGTCTTTCACACAATACTCTGAGAGGTGCTGCAGGCGGCGGTGTTCTTTCTGCTGAGCTTCTCACGGCTAAGGGCTATATCAAAGCTAAGTAATTTTGGTTGATTTATTCATAGAGACTGTTTCACATCTTGAAACAGTCTCTTTTGGCTTGACATTCGGCCGTCTATTAAGATAATAAATATGGCGAGGTGAAATAATGGGACATATATTATCTTTTTTTTCGATGATTAATGACGGATTGATCTTTTGCTTGGGTCAGATCATGCGTCTTTGCTACTTTATCTGCAATAACTACGGTCTGAGTATTATTCTCTTTACTCTCATAACCAAGGTTATTCTTTTGCCGCTTGCGATCATTGTTCAGATCAACTCCATCAAGATGGTCAATCTTATGCCTGAACAGAATGCATTGAAGATAAAGTATATCGATGATAAAGATAAATTCACTGACGCTCAGCTCGAACTATATAAGAAGCACAAGTATAACCCGATTATCGGTGTTATCCCGCTTTTGATCCAGGTTCCTCTTGTATTGGGCCTTGTAGGTGTTATCTATAGACCATTGTCCTATGTATTGAGTTTTAACAGCTCAACGGTTGAATCTCTGAAGTCCTGGCTCATCACTACTATGAACGGTGCAGAGCTTACAAGCAGATTCCAGCTTGATATCATCAGTAAGATCAAGGATGGTATCGTTCCGACTGATGCTTCACTTCTTGAATCAGTTACCAAGATCACTAATTTCGATACACACTTTCTCGGTATCGACTTAAGTGCTACACCTAGTTTCCACGGTAATTACATTCTTTTGCTTATTCCTATCCTTTCTGGATTGAGTGCTTGGTTCCTCTGCGAGATGCAGAACAGGATCAATGTTTTGCAGCTTACACAGGAAAAGCCTTATATGATCGCTACAACAGTATTCATGGTAGCTTTCTCTACATATTTTGCTTTCCTTGTTCCTACAGGTGTCGGTCTTTATTGGATATTCGGTAACCTTTTTGCCGTTCCTTCCATGATCCTCGTTAATCTTATAATTCCGCCAAAGAAACATATTGATTATGAGTATTTTGAGAAGATGAAGGCGGAAAAGGCGAAGAAAGAGAAGATCCGTAAGGAACATATGTCTGTTGAGAAGAAGGACTACAAGCGCTTTTTCGAAGTACAGGATATGAAGCTCATGATCTATTCTGAGCAGAATGGTTTCTATAAGTACTATGCTGGAATCATTGATTATATCTGTGAAAATTCAGATCTTGAGATCCATTATGTAACAAGCGATCCTAAGGATAATATCTTTAACGATCCTAGAAAGCAGATAAAGTCATACTATATAGCTTCTGATAAGTATCTCATTCCTCTTTTCATGAAGCTTGATTGTAAGATCTGTCTTCTTACAACACCGGACCTTGAGAAGTATCAGCTCAAGAGATCCAAGGTCAATAAGAATATCGAGTATATCTATTCTGATCACGCTATGGCAAGTATCAACCTTACTTTGCGTAAGGGCGCTTTGAACTATTATGATACGATCTTCTGCTGCGGTCCTGACTATGTAGAAGAGATCAGAGCTATTGAGCAGCTTTACGGAACAAAGAAGAAGAGACTTGTTGAGACAGGTTATCCTCTGATCGATGATATGGTTGCCAAGTATGAAGCTTCCGAGCATGTTAAGCACGACAGGCCAATGATCCTTATCGCACCGTCATGGCAGCCTGATAATATTTTCGAGTCATGTATTGATGATATCCTTAAGTATTTGAAGGATACTGAATATGACATTATCTTAAGACCTCATCCTCAGCAGGTAAGACATATGCCTGAACTTTTCGAGGAGCTTCGTAAGAAGTATGAGACAGAGGGAAGCAATATAAAAGTTGATACTGACTTCTCTAAGACTAACCCTGTTATGGAAGCTGATCTTCTTATAACTGACTGGTCTGATATCTGCTGGGAGTATTCTTTTACGACCAAGCGTCCGGTTCTCTTTATCAATACTCCGATGAAGGTCATGAACCCGGATTATGAGAAGATCGATATCGTTCCTAAGAACATCAAGCTCCGTAATGTTATCGGTAAGAGTGTCGATCCTGATAAGGCTGAGGAAGTTAAGCCTGCAATCGATTACTTGCTGGAACATGCAGGGGAGTATAATAAGACAATTGATGATACGTTCCATCAGTATATATTTAACATCGGAAAGAGTAAGATCCTTTGCGGTAAGTATATTTTGAAGAGACTTGGAAAATAAATTCATTCTTTTTCGAAAAATCACTTGACGAGGAACGAAGTTATTTATATACTATACAAGCGTTTGAAAAGCGCCCTAAGTTAGTACAACGTGGGCCTTTAGCTCAGTTGGTTAGAGCAACCGGCTCATAACCGGTCGGTCTTGGGTTCGAGTCCCTGAAGGCCCACCACTTAACTAACTGACTCAAACAAGACGACATGGGAAGATTCCCGAGCGGCCAAAGGGAACAGACTGTAAATCTGTCGTCAGTGACTTCGGTGGTTCGAATCCACCTCTTCCCACCAAAAAGGACCGGGTTACCATATATGTACCTGGTCTTTTTTTATGCCTTTGTTTCATTAGAATTACTTTTAAGACTATCTTCTTTTATATTATTTATATTATTGGTATAGTGTTATAAATCGTTAAAGAGGTGCATGATGAGCATAGTTGATTATTTAGTAGCATTATTATTCGGTATCGTTGAGGGCATTACCGAATGGCTTCCTGTTAGTTCAACAGGTCATATGATCATACTTGATAAGATTTGTAAATTGAATGTATCAGAGGATTTTTTCTCTTTATACCTTGTAGTTATTCAATTAGGTGCTATTCTGGCCGTTGTAGTTCTTTTCTGGAATGATCTTTGGCCTTTCGGTAAAAAGAATAATACTAAACCTCTTACAAGAGGCGGACTTTTGTCTTATGTCGATGTTAATAAGTTCCAGATGTGGTTTAAGATCGTTATCGCTTGTATTCCGGCAGGCATAGTTGGCGTTTTCTTTGATGATATCCTGGATGTTCTTTTGTATAACTATATCGTTGTTGCTATTGCTTTGATCGTTTTCGGTATTCTTTTTATAGTTACTGAGACTGTAATGAAGAATAAAGAACCAAGATGTAAAGATATCAATGACCTTACATATATGGATGCTTTGCTTATTGGCTTTTTCCAGCTTATTGCAGCTATCTTTCCGGGTACATCCAGATCAGGATCAACTATCGTCGGATCATTGATGATAGGAATAAGCAGGGAAGTGGCAGCTAAGTTTACATTCTTCCTGGCTGTTCCTGTTATGCTCGGAGCAAGTCTTCTGAAGATAATAAAGTACGACGGTACGATTACCAATCAGGAATTTATCGTACTTGCGATCGGTATGGTATCAGCTTTTATCATTTCATTGTTTATTCTGAAATTCATCATAGGTTACGTTAGAAAACATGATTTCAAGGTTTTCGGTTGGTACAGGATCGTTCTAGGTATCCTCGTTATTATCGCTTTTAAGTTTATCCTGAAATAACGGTGTTGTTGTTAAAACTAAGTTGATAATCTATAATACCTATTGTATTTTTGTTGAACAATAGGATGGTTATATGATCGATTTAAGCTTGATTAACAAACACAGAAGATTTCTGATGGGCCTTGCAGCCTTTTGGATCGTTGTCTATCATTCCACCTTTTTTGATTTCAGAGATATTGAATTTTTAAGTGTTACTCATATCGGAGATCTGTTGGAGATCCTTAAGCGTTTGGGAAATGCTGCTGTTGAGGTTTTCCTCTTCCTGTCCGGAATTGGACTTTATTACTCAATGAGTAAAGATTCTAAACTGACTTCTTTTTATAAAAAGAGATTCTTCAGAGTCGTCCCAAGCTCGTTTATTATCGTAGTTACTCTTTGCGGATTTTTAAGTACGACTTATTTGCCTGAGTATTTTTCGCAGATTACTTTCGTAGATCTTTTCATTAAATCAGAGGTCGCAGAAGTAGCTTGGTATGTATCTGCTATTCTCGTGTTCTATCTCTTTTTCCCGCTAATTTATAAAGCAGTCAAGAGGTTCGGATTAATAGCTGTCATTGTTATTTCGATGGCTTCCATAATCTTTACATTTGTTCTCGGTGCAATTGATTATGATTATTTCATGAGAGTTGAAGTATTCCTAACAAGAATACCTGCATTTGTCACAGGCGCTTATCTCGGTAAGATCATTATGAAGGGTGTTAAGATCCCGAGATGGGGCTTTTTGGCTATTATCTTGTTTAATATTGTTTATACTTTTCTTTCAGTGTTCCTTATTATTCAGATCCAGGAAGACTATGGATTTATCAGACACTATATTAATTTCCCGTTGGCACTTTCATTCTTGTTTGTGTTTGCGTTCTTAAGAGAAGCAGTAGGATCACATATAATAACAAGATTTTTCGAGATGCTGGGATTATTCTCTTTGGAGTATTATCTGATTCACGTAAACATGTATCAGTATTGTCTTAAGTTCTTTAATACTGATGAAGAGTCCGGATTGAAATATGCCATAACTATTATCGTGGTTTCGTTTGTTCTTGCTGTTATTGTTAAGAGCGTAGCTGATAAGATATCTGGATATCTCAATCCTCCGGCAGTAGAAGAGAAGAAGTGATCATATAGTTTTAGATATACGCTAAACCATCGGCTTTGCTGATGGTTTTCTTTTGCTCGAAAACACTTACCGGTTGCATATGTAAACAACATAAGGTACAGACATAGGAATCATATTATTAGTACTCTACGGGCCTTATAAATCGTCTTATATATTACATGTTAGAAGATACCGATATCG
>CAMYXL010000041.1 GCA_947303255.1 uncultured Clostridia bacterium
GTTTTTTCTTGTCTTGTTAAGTCAACACTGTCTTAACTTAATGACATTGCCCGTTAAGGTAGTCTTTGAAATCTCTTTTATCACTCACCCGTCTGCTGCTCTGCAGGAGTCGGATCTGCCGGTGTAGGTTCTGCAGGAGTCGGTTCTGCAGGTGTTGGCTCAGCAGGTGTCGGTTCAGCCGGTGTAGGCTCTGCAGGTGTTGGTTCTGCAGGGGTCGGCTCCGGAGTCGGTGTCGGGGTTGCTGCGGAAGGTGTCGTATCCGACGAAGACGGGGTCGTGTCGGAAGACGATGACGGTGTTGTATCTCCGGAAGAATCGGAAGAATCAGAACTCTCGTCCATGGTACCGCCGATTATCTCACCTGTCTCAGGATCCATAACAGCGAGGGATCCGTCAGGATTAAGGATTCCTACGTCTACGTAAGCCGGGATCGGCGGGTAGTAGCTGTAGCAGAGCTTCTCTCTCTCGATCTCGTTTCCGTCCTTGTCATACCATACCTTGTAGCAGACTGCGGACTGCGGGTTGTGTGCAGGATGCGAATGATATACGGTTCCTACTTCAACTTCAGGGTCAGCCTCATACTTAACGCCTGCATCCTCACCTGTGTATCCGCCTGAAGATACGAGGTCGATATATTTGCCGTCTTCGAAAAGGTGGCCATAGAACTGGATAGTAACCTTGGTCTCCTCATCAACGTAGAAAGCATGTACTGCGATTGGATATTCTGTGTTGTTCGTAAATCTTAAGTCTGCGCTGCCGTAGTCAACCGTAGCATCTGTTCCGATCGGGCAGTATGTGGACGGCCACTCGTGGCAGTGTCTCTCATCGATCTGAAGGTTAGCCTTTGCAGCGGACTGGAACATCATGGAGCTTACCTGGCAAACGCCGCCTCCGATACCCTTCTCAGCCTTACCGCCGATGATAACGCCTGCTGTCTTGTAACCTGCCTCAACTGTTCTTCTTCCAACGTAACCGTTGAATGAGAACTGTTCACCAGGCTGGATAATAAGTCCGTCAAGCTTCTCGCATGCTGTGTTGATGTTGCTGTTTCTGTTGCTGTCGCTGGTTGTGATGGACTCGGAAGAAGAGATCATTCCGTACTGGGACTTAAGTTCCTCAGATGAGAACTCAGGTTCCTTGATCTCAAAATCAACCGTAACAACGCCTTCGTACGTTCCGGAATCAAGAAGTGCCTTTGTATCTTCGATAGCCTTCTCTATATTTACATCGCAGCCCTCCTGGGACTCACTGATGTCGAACTCCAAAGTGTCGATGTTGAAATCGCCTACCGTAGCTTCAATGACTTCCTTGTCGTACTCGTCGAACATTCCGTGAATGATCTCGGAAAGTCCGTCTGTCTTAACGGTGAATGCCGTGTTGTATTCCTTGGCGTTTGTCTTAAGGCCCTGCATCTGGCCGTAGCACTCAACGAGCTGCTCAGGTGTAGCATCTGCAGCAGGTCTAGCATATGCGAAAGCCTCATCGACGATCTCCTGGGCATTGTTTTCGAGAGAAAGCGTGCTTATATCGAGCGGATAATCGGTTCCGTCATAGCTGAGCTTGATGTTTACTTCGGACGGCTTTTCCGAGACTGTAGCGGCAACGAGCTTGACTGCCTCTTCCTTGGTCTTACCGGAAACATCGATGCCGTCGATCTTGACACCCTGGTAGAATACGTCTCCCGAAAGGGATGTCCTCAACTCTTCCTCGGTAAGCTCCACAGCCGTTCCGTCTGAATTCAGCACATGGTACTTCTTCTCAAACGGTGACTTGTCCTTTCCGAAAAATACACATCCGGCTACTACTGCCGATATAGCTACTACACCTGCTACGACTCCGACAATGATCTTAACCTTGCCGCTGCCTGATCTTGAAGGTGTGGCTGAGATACTTTCTGCTGATATCTGAGGCGCCCTTGTCTCTGATATCTCCTGTTTTCCTAAATCTTCCTTTTGTAAATTAGAATGCTTCTTCATATGTATCCTCTAATAAAAATAATATTAGCAATCAATCTAACTTTACTAAAGTGAATCATTTGTTTCAAGTAATACGGATAAAAATTTTTAACAAGAAAAAGGACCGCCTGACAGGCAGTCCTTTACATGATGTCATTTTATTATTCAGGGAGCACGTTGCTCTCAACAGGTTCAGATGGTGTGGTTTCCTCCGGTACTGTCGGAGCAGGTGTCTCTGCTGTCGGCTGAGTATCACCCGTAGGCTGTGTATCGCCTGTCGGCTGAGATTCACCTGTCTCATCAGTATTGTCGCTGATATCTGACGGATCTCCTTCGATTGCTCCTGTCAATTCACCGGTTTCAGGATCGACTGTTGCCAGCGATCCGTCCGGATTAAGGACACCGACCTTAATGACTCCGTTGATCTGTCTGTAGTAACTTGAAGCGTACTCTTCCTGCTTGATGACGTTGCCGTCCTTGTCATACCAGATCTTAACTGACTGAGCAGACTTGGAATCGTGAGGAGACATCTCCTTCTCCGTCGTTCCTACAGGAAGTGAAGGATCAGCTACGTAAGTCGTTGTAGCATATGTGTTCGTAGAGCATGTGGAAGTAAGAGCAATGTAACTTCCGTCCTCGAACTTGTGTCCGTATACCTGAACGGTTACCTGGTAAGCATCTACATCGTAGAAAGCATGAAGAGCAACAGGATAACCTGAGTTGTTCGTAAACTTGAAGTCAAGACCCGGCCAGTCAACTGTAGCATCAAGTCCTTCGAGACAGTAACTTGACGGCCAGTCATGCGGATGTCTCTCATCGATCTGGAGATCAGCCTTGGATACAGACTGGTAGATCATGGTGCTGACCTGACAGATTCCGCCGCCCAATCCCTTATCGGATTTACCGTCAAGGATTACGCCTGCTTCCTCGTAGCCCTTGTCTGCAGTTCTCTCACCGATATAGTCGTTGAAAGAGAAAGACTCGCCAGGCTGGATAACAAGTCCGTCAAGCTTCTCGCATGTGATCCTGATATTGTGGTTACGTGAGTTGTCGCTTGTCGTATTTGATGTGGTAGATGAGATAAGTCCCATTCCCGAAGTAAGATCCTGAGTCGTGGCCGTAGGAATGAGGTCTTCATAATCTACCGTGATCGTTCCCTGATATGTTCTGCTGTCGAGAAGGCCCTTTACATCTGTGATAGCCTTGTCGATATCAACGCTGCAGCCTTCCTCAGACTCGCTTACGAGGAACTCACATGTGTTTACGTTGAAGGAATCAACTCTTGCAGGCTTAGCTTCCTTGTTGAAAGGATCAAGGATACCGTGGATGACTTCGGAAAGTCCGTCAGTCTTGATGGTGTAAGCCGTTGTGTATTCCTTAGGTGTTGTCTTGAGAGCCTCACGTGCAGAGAAACAATTTACAAGCTCCTCAGGAGTTGCCTCTGCGGAAGGTCTGGCGTATAAGTAAGCTTCATCGATGATATCGGAAGCATTGTTTTCGAGAGGGAAGGAACTAAGATCCAAAGGATATACTGTTTCCTTGAAGCTGATGCTCATGTCTACCTCGGAAGGCTTCTGTGAGAACTGCTCGGATACGAGAGCGAGTGCCTCTTCCTTGGACTTGCCGGATACGTCGATGCCGTCGATCTTGATGCCGTCATAGAAAACGTCACTTGCCAAAGCCTCTTTGAGCTCTTCAGCGGAAAGCTTGGCTGCGGTACCGTCAGAATAGGTAACCTCGTACTTCTCTTCCATTATCTTGTCGCCGAATTTGATAAAAAGACAAACGCCTACGATCGCAAGAATGGCTACTGCGATAAGAACAACTCCGCCTATGACAGCGCCGTTGCCGCCGCCTCTCTTCTTGGAGCTTCTCTTTGGTGCAGAATAAGATCTGTCCGACTTGTAGGTCCTGCTCGTAGCGACCTGCGGACTTCTGCTTCCGGCTTTGCGCACACCGGAATTGACCCTGGCGTTTGGTGCGTTTTTCTTCATATGTATCCTCTATATATATATGCAAAATATACTGCTCGAAAAATAACATATATAATTTACAAGAGTGCCTATACACTTTCAAGATAAAAACTTAAGATTTTTGTTCAAAAAAACACTAATTTTTGCGGATTGATTTGGGTAAACTTGTTACTTCATTACGAAGGTGGTTCAGTTGTTACTTTCGGCGATTTGCTATATAATGCAATTTGTAAAAATTTCGCTTTGGAGAAGGAAATGAACCGTAAGTTTTTTACCATCCCTCACCTATTTAAGATCCTGTTCCTTCTGGGACTTGCAGTGATCGTTCACATGGCTTATATCACAAGCTTCTATATCATCTTGGGTAAGAACTTCACGGCAACTCCTGAGATGAACTTCGAAGCTTACTTGAACTTGATCCCTATCATCACCATCGCTTCTCTTATCCTGGCCGACATCCTGTCGATGCCTAGGTTTTTTCGAAAAAAGAATATAGACGTAGTATCACAGTCACTTACCTTCAGTACGATACTTACCCTTGTTACATTGTCAGCAAAGGACCTTTTGGTTCAGAGAGCATTCCCGCGAAGCGTTATCTTGCTCAGCTATATCGTACTCATCATCTACGTGTTCATGTGGGAGATGATGTGCAGTATCATAAGCCACAAGCTCTACGAGAACGGCGAGCTGGTCATCATCGGTGCCAGCGACCACACCATCCAGACAGTTATCGAGAAGATCAATCCTTCTCTTAAGGGCCTCGACCTCAACATGAGCGAGCCTATCAAATACCAGGACAGAGGTGCCATCAGGGCTGCCGTAAGGCGTCAGGCCGAGGTGTTCATCTGTCCGGACGTTCCTGAGGACGCCAAGTCCGAGATCATCCTGATGTGCGCTAAGCAAAGGACCGTCGCATACGTTGTTCCTCAGTTCTATGAGATCAGCCTTTACCGTTCGAGACTTATAAATCTTAACGACCTTATGGTATTCCTTCTCGACCGTATGGCTCTCTCCTTCGAGCAAAGGCTCATCAAGAGAGCATTCGATATCGTCTTCTCCATCCTTGCTATCATCCTCACATCACCTCTTATGCTCTTCGCTGCAATCGGAATCAAGGTCATGGACGGCGGCAAGGTATTCTTCAAGCAGGAAAGACTTACGATCGACAACAAGCCTTTTAACATCATTAAGTTCAGGACAATGATCGAAAACGCCGAATCGGCTACAGGCGCAGTTATCTCCGGTAAGGATGACCCGCGTGTTACCAAGTTCGGTAAGCTCTTAAGAAGAACAAAGATCGACGAGCTGCCACAGTTCTTTAACGTTCTTGCAGGCGACATGAGCGTCGTAGGTCCAAGATCCGAGCGTCCTGAGTTCGTAACAAATTTCGAGAAAGAGATCCCGGGCTATTCCCAGCGTTTTGCAGTTAAGGCAGGTATCACAGGCCTCGCACAGGTCGCAGGAAACTACGATACCACACCTCAGGATAAGCTCCGTTACGATCTTCTCTATATCAAGAACTATTCCATACTTCAGGATATCAAGATCATATTCTCCACAGTAAGAGCGATCTTCTCACCTCACCTTTACAACCAGACATTCAAGGACAATCAGGATATCTACGTAGCAAACAACGAAGCTGCTCCCAAGAAAGAATCCTGATAAGGTTTAAACGAATATAACAGGAACTGTCTCGATCCGGTATTGAGGCGGTTCTTTTTTGATTGCATATATCTAATCAGATCGGATACTATATTCCCCCGTAAATACAGTTAAAAGCTACCTTACTATAGGGATTACCGAATGGATTTTAGCCTAAACTCCGGTACTGAGGTCCCTGGCAACAGGGAGTATTTACTGTATTTCAGAGCATAAAAAACAGGCCCCGGTTAAAGGGCCTGTTCGAATCAATCAAAGCTTCGATAGCTTAAGCCTTACGCTCGTTAATGAGTGTCTGAGCTCTGTTCTGAATTGTTTCTGTTACTTCCTCGATGGACTTCTGTCCTGCAAAGTAAGCCTGGATCTCTTCATCAACGATAGTGATGATAGCAGGGTCGATGGTATTGCAGGAAGTTGCACTCTTAAGAGCTTCAATGTAGTCATCTACTACTTCTTCCTTATAGATCCTGTACCACTGAGCAGCCTGAGGATCCTGCTTGATGTATTTCTCTGCTCTGTCATTGCTGTCCTTGACCGCCTTGAGAGCTACTGCTTCACAAGCTGCAACGTTAACAGGGTTAGTGTAGGATTCAATACACATATCCTTCTGAGCAGTCTCTTCAAGAAGTGCCTTAACAAATTCCCAAGCTCCGTCCTGAACACCGGATGTAGCGGAAATAGATACAGATACATCAACCTGAACTATAGCTCCTCTTCCGTCATATGACGGGAGACCGTAAAGATCCTTGATCTTTGCTCCCTTGGAATCGTATGCATAATCAAGGTAGGATTCGATGCTGTAAAGATATGCAGAGGTTGCCTTAGTGTTCTCACCATAGCAGCCATAATCATAATCATCGTAGTAATCTTCCTCTTCAAATGACTCAGGAACATTGTCCTTGCAGTATGCTGCAAGCTCATAGAATGCTTCTGTCTGAAGATTGATGTTGCCGTCCTTATCATAGTAAAGGTCAGCCATCGTCTCGAAAATTTCCTGGAAGTATTCCATTCTTGTCAGGTATGCTCCGACAGGATCCTGACCGTTACATACGTCACTTACAAACTTTGAATATTCCTTAAAAGTAAATCCGTTCTTATCGCCTGCTTCTTTGGTGTCAGCCATGATTCCGTTTACCTCAAAGCTCAAAGGCATGGAATAAAGATTCTCGCCTGTCTTAGCGCTGTTGATAACATTCGGGAAGAAAGCATCTGCACCAAACTCTTCTTCGAGCTTTGGCATAAGGTCAACAAGGAACTTCTCATCCTTAAGCTGGATATATGGATGTGTACCGAAGATGATATCAGGAGCATCGCCTGCAAGAAGATCAACGCTGAGCTTGTCCATCAACTTGGAGTTGTGCTCATTATATGCCTTACGGTATCTGTCCTCATCGTCTTCATCACCGCCACCGTTCCAGAGTTCCTCAAGATCCGATGTATCTGCATAAACATCAGTAACTGTGATGAAATACTCATCGCTCTTCTCGTTAAAGTCATAGATAGCCTTGTAAATACCTGTGGACATGTAATCTGTATAACCGATGTTGATGATCTTCTCACCGGCATTAGGATTGCTCTCTGCCTTGGTAAACTCATACATCTTGAAGTAGGACTTATCGCTTCCGCTGTCATACAAGGAACCGAACATCTTGCATCCTTCATCAGACATGGTAATGACCTTCATTCCCCATACATCTGATCTGAGAATGTTACAGTCATCAAATGAGAGTGCAGGTGTCTTTTCTTTGTCATCACTTTCTTCAGTCTTAACCTCGAAAACACCTGACTCGGTTACATAGTATTCAATGCCGTTATCAGCAACGTTTGAATTATAGTAACTGCTGCTGCTCATATCGGTACTGCTGACTTCTTTTGTGTCAGGATCGATCACATAGCGAACCATTCCGCCATCTTCGACGTAGGCAGTTAAAACAACACCCTCACTGGTATATTCAGAAGAGTTAACATAACTGATCTTCTCGTTCTTCAAAAGGTCTTTTAGAGCTGTCTGGCTCTTGATGCTGTTACCCTTAAGGATGATCAATGAGTAATCAGACTCATATGTTTTCTCGTTCCAGCTCTCAAGGATAAGTCCGAGTTCACCGTTGTCCATTCCGAAAATACCGCTGAACCAACCGTTATTTCCTGCGAGGTCGTTGATTGCAGTAAGCTCAGTAACTGTTCCTTCTTTTGAGGAATAGATAAAGTAGTGCTCAGAATATTCCATTCCGCTGTAATCGTAGTAGCTTACGAGAGCTCCGTATCCGTCTCCGTCCTTGAAAACGTTTCTGATGTCATAATATCTTGTATCACCGTCATCAGTTACGAAACAATCCGGATTAGGAGTATCTTCTTCAGTTGTTCCTTCGATCTCTTTCATTTGCTCATCAACAGCTGATTTTTTTGCAGTAGTATCTTTTGGATCTTCGAAAAGGTCTCTGATATAGATCTGCTTTTTGATATTTCCATCCATATCGTAATCAATGATGTACGACATGTTGTCATAAGTAACTTCATCATAAGAATAAAAACTGGTAACGATATCGTCATCGCAGATAATATAATCTCCGAAATATGAATATCCTTCGCCTGATACTCCCTCCGGAGTATCAAAGGTTGTAACCTTTACATCGTACCAAGGAGCATCCTTTGGTACCTCTTTTACATTTCCGGCATTCTTCTTACATCCTGCAAAGCCCAAAACTGTTGTGCCCAGGAAAACTGCAGATAATGCAAGTGAACCGATCTTTGTTTTGTTCATTTCTTTTCCTCCATTCTTACTTTTAATAATCTGAGTTGTTTCTTAATTCTTTAAGCTGTTCAATATACCATTGGAAGCTTCATTGACTGCTTCCTTAGCTTCCTGAATCATTTCGTCCTTAGATACATCACCTTGTAAATATCTGAGGAACGGTTCTACATAAGCAAATGTTATGATGTCATCTCTGAATCTGAATCTGTCAATGCCGGACAGAAGTATATCCATGTTCTTGACAGCAAGATCCGTGTCAACATCGAACATCAGGAACGGGGTCGAGGCGATAGCATCGAGCTTGCCGCCCTGGATACTCATATTATTTGCTTTGTTTACCATATAGCCTTCGCCGCTGTAGCTGTTGACCTTCATGTTCTCCATAAGATATTTAACGACTCCGAATGATGCATCAGGCTCATCGGTCGTGTTCTTAATGGATATACAGTTAAGCATGTCAGCTGCTATGCCTCTGCCGTCACTTGACGGAATACCGTAGTAGTTGATCGCTATTGTCTCATAATCAACAGTCTCTGTATCCTCCTCAGGTGAACGGAAACATATCATGTCAAAGGCAGAAGAGTTCTTCGTATAATCAACTGATAAGTTATTCTCTTCATATATGTAGAGGGCCGTTTCAACATCAGATCTGGAGTGATACTCGGAGAACTCGACAAAGCTGCTGAACAAAGACTCGTCAAAGACATCAGTGCCGTTTGTAAGATCGACTACCTTATCGGATTCGTTGCTTACGAGCTCGTTCAAAGATTCAAACGGAGAAGCAAATGAAGCCATCGGATCAAATACGTATCCGCTGCTCTTAAGCACCTTCTCGTAATCAGTAACGAGGATTCCGTTATCCGCTGTCACACTGCTCGTGAAAACGTTGTCGACATTGGAAGGACATGAAAGCGCATTGATCTCGATAGCGATCGGCATGACATAGAGATTACCGGAATCGTTCTTCTTCGCATCGATGATGTTCATGTAGTAGTTGGCGTCCGTAAAGGAGCCGTCGTTTTCGATAAAAGGAGAAAGATCCATTAAGAGCTTGTCTGTGTTGAAGGCTTCATTGAGGCCGAAACCGTAAACCAGATCAATGTCGGAATTCTCATCAAGGAATGCGAGCTTGATCTTTTCTTTCATCGCGTTGTTGTAGGCATACTTCTCGTATGAGATGTCGTTGAATGCCTCGTAGCGGTCTGAAGATTCGTTCTTGATGATCTTGCAGTCCGGGATGGTTCCGTCATAGATATGAACATTTACGAAGTAATCCGTTCCGGAATCGTTATAGGCCTTGATAGCAGCGAACAGTTCAGGATCTGACTTGTCTGTTGCAAGATCAAGAACGATCTTATCCTGGTACGGGTTCTCGCAAGGAGTTACCCTGAAGATCTTTGTCTCGATCCTATAGGAATCGGAATACTCGTTGACTCCTTCCGGATAAAGGCAGCTGAAGAAATAGTAATCTCCGTTCTTTTCGAAAAGGAATCGGCTGTCATAAAGAACAGACGTGTTTCCGAGAACACAGTTATAATCGATCAGCTTATAGACTTCATTGTTGTCAGGGTCGATATCGTAAAAACCTTCGAGAGTATTTACATAATAATGACCGTTCTTTCCGGATATGATGTTGTGACTTGTAAGGACATCATAAGGGATCGCGGTATTTACTTCCGAATAGTTCGTGATGTCAATAACGCGATACTTGTAATTTGTTCTTACAACGAACAGACTGCTTCCATAGGTAAATCCCGAAACGATCGAGTCATAGTAATCACAGAAGTTAGTCAAAGATACTGTGTTTATCGAACCGGTACTTTCAAGGAACACAAGGTCTGTGACCATACTTTCTTCCGTGTACTCTTCATTGCCTACTGCGATCACCGTTCCGTTCTGATATTCGAATATCTTGGAGATGTAACGGTAAGGCTGTGCGTAATCGATAAGTCCGTATGAATCTCCCAGGATCGCAGCTCCGAGTTCCGCATCTTCTTCCAAAGTATAGTTTTCTGTTATGCAGTAAATACCATTGGTATAGTCGTAATCATTGTACATGTATACGTAAACGTTGCCTTTGTATGCAAAGAACTTTATATCCATCGTGGTATAATCGCTGCCCATAGGAATGCTTTCCAAAAGCGTGAGAGTCTCACAATCGTAGATCTCTATTGAATCAAAGTAGAGATAATCGTAATCTCTGCCGCCGTAACGGGCGCCTTTGTAGATCCTTCCGCCGTAAACGAAACACGGAACGTAGCCGGCACCTGCATCATAGTCAACACCGAAATAAGGATTGTAATCCATGGAAAGAGCTGTCTGGAGAGCGTAGAAGTTTCCGAGTTCAGCACCGAGCTTCTTCGGCTTCGGGGTAACTTCCGGAGCGTCTGTCTCCTTGACGCCGACAGCGATGGATTCCTCGCCTGTGTTGGAGTTGGATTCCGAATTTGCCGATTTATTGCAGGCAACAAAAGAAGTCAGTGCCATAATGCACACCAACAAAGCCGAAATCACTCGTAATTTCCGCATAATTCTTATGCTCCCTTCATAATCGATCAACTATAAGACGAGTTATATCTTCCTAGTGTTGCACTATTAAAAAAAATAATACAAACTGATATATATAAACTACTTAATAGAGAATATCACAAAGGAGTGTTTTATGAAAATAACTGTTTTAGACGCGTCCGCCGCCAATCCGGGCGATCTTTCATGGGAGCCTTTTGAGCGATTCGGCGAAGTTGTCTGCTATGATGTCACGAAAAAAGACCAGCTCATTGAACGGGCAATAGATTCAGAGATCCTTCTTACGAATAAGACCGTTTTCGAGAAAGATGATTTTGATAAGCTTCCAAATCTGAAGTATATAGGAGTCCTGGCAACGGGATTTAACGTGGTGGACCTTGAGGCTGCGAGCGCCCACGGGGTGTGCGTTACGAATGTTCCTGAGTATGCGACGTTCGCGACGGCGCAGATGGCTGTGTCACTTCTCCTGGAACTCAGCAACCGCGTCGGAATGCACACCGAATCCGTGTTTAACGGCGACTGGGTAAGATCTCCTCAGTTCTGCTATACACTTCAGGCTCTCACGGAGCTTGCGGGAAAGACAGTCGCAGTCGTAGGCCTTGGCAAGATCGGACGCCGCGTTTGCCTGATCCTTGATGCGCTCGGAATGAACGTAATCGGTGTACCGCATAAGCCGTGCGACAGCATAAATATCGACGGCAAGGATTTCACCTGCCTTCCTATCGAAAAAGCTCTTCCGATGGCCGACGTCATCACTTTCCACTGCCCTCTTACTAAGGACACCGAAAACCTTCTGTCATCTCCGATGATCGAGAAGCTTAAGAAAAACGTCCTCATAATCAATACCGCAAGAGGACCTATCGTGAACAGCAAGGATATCGCTGATGCTCTCAAGAACGGCAAGATCGGCGGCTATGGCGCAGACGTTATCACAAAGGAACCGATGAGTGCGGATGATCCGCTCCTTACTTTGAAGGGAAACCCGAACGTGGTGCTCACTCCTCATATCGCATGGGCGCCGAAAGAAACCAGAAAGCGTCTCATCGATGCTGCTGCCGAGAATCTTAAGATGTTCCTTGAAGGTAACCCGATCAATAAGGTAAATCAGTAATTTCCCCCTAAATGATTATAAGCATCTCGAAATTCTTCGAGATGCCTATAACATGGAATAAGGGATAGATACATAGAAGTAAATTGTCTTAGTTAATTAATCGATAAATCGTATCTCTTTTGCAAGGATATTAACACAAAGATTTCGGTTTTTCTATACTCCGAGGACAATTTATATAAAATTTGATACATTTCAACATAACTTATCAAAAACATCTCATTTCAGATTAAAATTTGTGTTATTTGACATCCCGCAAAGCCCCAAATAACAGGATTTCTTGACTAATCGCTGTGCTTCAGCTGAACGATAAATCCCGCTATTCCGAAGCCCAATATCAAAAGTCCTCCGATAGCTCCGGATGGCTTAATATTTGTATCGAAGATCTTCTTTATAAGGTTGGTGAAAAAATCCACAAAGCCTGTCAATCTGAATACATATTTAACGACTGCCATCCAAATAAGTGCAGCGCCTCCGAAAGCAGTTACGAATATGATCGCACCCTTCTGGATAAGGAAGCATCCGACAGCAACGATGACCGAGACCATAATGCAAAGGCCATAGACAACGAGTCTGATCTTAAAGTCTGTATCCTCCAGAAATCCTGCAAGCTGCGCACTGCCTATGAGTATCTTCGTAATGATCGCCGCTACAACAACGATAAACGCCTTCTGATAGAACGCGAACGCCAACGCGCCGAACACCAGTGCGAACACCAGCGGCACGATATAAACTCCCACTCCTGCCTGAGCAAAGCCTGCGTATCTTGCCAAAAGAAGCATAACAAACGATCCCGTCCAATATCCGACCAGAACGCCCGCAACCGTTACGGAAAGTTTGAAAAGCTTATAGCCCCAGAAACATATGATCACGCCGAACGCGATGTACAGAAGCGTCACGATATGTCCTGCCAACGTCACTATGTTGTCCATAATAAATCCTTTACCTCTTCATAAGTTAGAGCGGAACAAAGTTTGACCTTCAGGCTCGCCGCCCCGGGCATTCCCTTTATGTATGCCATCATCGAAGGTCTCATTTCCCTCACTGCTATATTCTCATCTTTATATCTTATGGTCAACTCCAGCTCCCTCAGAAGCATCCTCTTACGTTCCTCGAAGGTGACCTTTTTAACATCCTTTTCCTTATTCTCGAAAACACCCGCCAGCTCTTCAAATATCCACGGATTTCCCTGGGCCGCCCTACCGATCATGAGTCCGTCGGCTCCCGTTATCTCCAGCATTTTCCTGCCACTGCTGAAATCCCTGACATCGCCGTTGGCGATAAACGGAACGCCGCTGCATGCCTTTCTCATCCTCGCGAGGGCATCAATATCGGCATCACCATGATACATCTGGTTTCTCGTTCTTCCGTGTACCGCGATGAGCTTGGCACCACTTTGAGACAGCATCTTTATAAAATCCTCGGCCTTGCCGTTATCCTTATCCTCATCCTCATAACCGATCCTGGTCTTGACCGTAAGTTCCTTGCCGTAGCTGTCGCAGACCTTCACCGATGCCTTTACTATCTCTTCAGCGAGCTTCGGCTCCTTCATGAGAGCAGAACCTGCTCCCGTCTTAACGACCTTCGGAACAGGACAGCCCATATTTATATCGATGATATCCACGTCCTTTAATCTGTCGTCTTCGCAGATCTTTCCGATGGCATACTCGAAATCTTTCGGTTCGCTTCCGAATAACTGGATACATGAGATGCCCTCTTTCTCGCGGTCGATCATGAGGTAGCACATGCTCTTGTCGATACCCGAATACATAATGGATCTGGCACTTACAAGCTCTGTCGGCTGATAACTCGATCCCATCTCATGGCAGATCGACCTGAAGGCCAGGGTCGTAGTCCCCGCCATCGGCGCCAGTATTAGAGGATCATTGATCCTGATCTTTCCTATATTGATTATTCCCATGACTTATTTAACCTTCGGCAGAAAATCGAGAAGTCCCGTTCTCATGATCAAGTGCGCGACATATCCCAATCCGACTCCGAAGAAAAGCGAAAAGCCCACATCGGTAAAAAAGTGTACGCGCAGATATAGTCTCGACAAAGCGATAAGCGCCGCATAGATATATGCAACGATGCCGCAGTACGGATTTGTAAGGAAGATAACCGTTGCAGCCGCAAACGAACTTAATGTATGTCCTGACGGGAACGAATAATCACGTGGCTGCTTGATAAGAAGTTTATAGTCCTTATGGAAAAACGGACGCTGTCTTCTTACGATGTTCTTGATGGTGACATTACCGATCATGATGCACAGCATCAATGCGATGAGCATCGTATAGCCGTCCTTAAAACTCGGTTCGACGAGCATCATGAGAAGAGCTGCGACGATCCAGACTATACCCATGTTTCCCGTTGTGGTGACAAACACCATGATCTTATCGAAAAACGGTGTATAAAGCCTCTCATGAAGAAGATCCAAATGATATATTTCCCAAGAACAGATCCTGCTTATGTTCTTGATCGCTTCACGTTCTACTTCTATGATCCTTTTCATCTTTCGCCTCGTTTTCTTCCTAATAGCATTATAACCAATTCTGAAACTTTGGCATCCCTGTTTTTTTATTATAATAGGGCTTGAATTTGAATCACTCTAGTTAGAAAATATGTATGTTTCGAAAAGAGGTATTTTATGGAAGATTGTTTGGTTTATTTTTTCACCGGTTTTTTGGACAGCGGAAAGACTTCCGTCATCTGCTCATGGACTGACGGTGAGCGTTTCAAGGGCAACAAGATAGTCATCATCGCCACCGAAGAAGGTGAAGAAGAATACGTTAAGGACAACTACCCTAACGCAGATCCTGTCGTTATCAACTGTGATACCGAGGACTTAAACGGCGACTTCACGAACGACATCGAAGACAAGCACCACCCTGACATCATCTTCATCGAGTGGAACGGCTCCGTATCGCCTTCCGAATTCTTCGAGAAGTGTGATGTTCCTGAAAGATGGGCCCTTGCTGCTTCCATCGTAGTCATCGATGCTTCCACCTACTCCTCTTACTTTAAGAACATGCAGTCACTTTTTGCTGACTACTTCAGATATGCCGACACGGTCATCTTCAACCGCGTCGATCCGGAAAACGACAACATCCCGAGACTTCGTTCCACAGTTAAGAGCGTTAATCCGGGCATCAGCGTCAACTTCCTTGATTCAGACAACAAAGTGATCAACATCGAAGATCACCTCCCATATAACCTCGACGACGACCCGTGCGTCATCACTGACGAGAACTACGGTCTCTTCTACACGGACGCCTTCGACAACGTCAAGCGTTATAACGGCAAGCGCGTTACTCTCACCGGCAAGGCACTTATCTTCCGTGAGATCCGCGGCAAGGCTTTCGCTCTCGCGAGAAGAGCCTACACATGCTGCTCCGACGACATCGGACAGATCAATCTCCTGTGCTTCTGCAATTACGGTTCGAACTTTCCGACAGGTCAATGGCTGAAGGTCACAGGTCAGGTACGTTACTATGAAGATGACTCCCAGGGCAAGAAAATGGCAGTTCCTTGTCTCGTTGTCGACGATTACGTCGTAACGAGCGCTCCTGAGAACGACATCATTTACTTTGGTTAATAAAGATTAGGAGAAACATTATGACAAAAGTAGACATTTTTTCCGGCTTTTTGGGCGCCGGCAAGACAACACTCATCAAGAAGCTCCTGTCCGAAGTATATTCCGGTCAGAAGATCGTTCTTATCGAAAACGAGTTCGGCCAGATCGGCATCGACGGCGGCTTCCTCAAGGAATCCGGCATCCAGGTAACCGAGATGAACTCAGGCTGCATCTGCTGCAGTCTCGTAGGTGACTTCGGAAAAGCCCTCGCTGAGGTAATCTCAACATACAGTCCTGACAGGATCTTGATCGAACCATCAGGCGTAGGCAAGCTCTCCGACGTATACGCAGCAGTTGCAAGATGCGAAGGAACAGAGATCGCTTCCGCTACAACAGTTGCGGACGTTTCCAAGTTTAAGATCTATCTTAAGAACTTCAAGGAGTTCTACGAGAACCAGATCGAGCATGCTTCCACCATCGTTCTTTCCAGAACCCAGAGCACAAAGCAGGCTAAGATCGACGAAGCAATGGAACTCATCAGAGGAATCAACAAGACAGCTACCGTCATCACAACTCCATGGGATCAGCTCGACGGCAAGCAGATCTTCGACGCCATGATCAACAGCAACACAGCTGATGCAATGGCAGAAGAACTCCTCCACGAGGAGCACGAGCATCACCATCATCACGATCACGATGAGGACTGTGACTGCGGATGCCACGATCACGATCACGAGCATCATCACCACCATGGTCATGACGAAGACTGCGATTGCGGTTGTCACGACCATGACCATGAGCATGACCATGAGCATCACCACGAGCACGACGAAGAGTGCACATGCGGATGCCACGATCACGACCACGAGCATCACCATCATCACCATGCTGACGAAGTATTCGACAGCATCGGCTTTGAGACAACAAGAGCATTCACCATCGAAGGTCTTGATAAGGCTCTTGACGAACTTGATGACGACGACAGATTCGGTATGATCCTCCGTGCCAAGGGTATCGTTGCAGGTGAAGACGGCAAGTGGATCCACTTCGACTATGTTCCGGGTGAAAAGAACGTCAGAAACGGAGCATCAGATGTTACAGGTAAGCTTTGCATCATCGGTTCCAACGTTAACAAGGACGAGATCAAAGCACTCTTCGGACTCTGATAAGACCAGAAAAAATCGCAAATCAAAGGGGCCTGACTCATATTTGAGCCAGGCCCCTTCTTTAACCATTTGTTATGCCCCGGTACCGTTTACCCATGTTACAGTATCTTTAATAGAATCCTTGATACTGATACCGTTGGCACTTGTTACCTCATCAGCACCGTCAAGCTCATATCTTGCGTTGGATGAAGTTGTGAATACCGCATAGATATCTTTTGGATTAGTCTTATGCGTGAGTTTGTAATAGGCGTCGACAAATTTGGCAACTGATTTATTAAGAAGCCAGTCCGGGAACATCTTGCCGTCGTGCTCGACTCCAGCGGCCTCACAGACGTCATTCAGGAATTCTACGGTGGATCTGTATTCACCTGTCAGAATGTAACCTGCTCCCCTTGTGCCCTTCTCAGCTGCAGCGATTATGCCTGCCGCTACATCTCTTACATCGACAAATACGTGTCCCCCGTTTACCGGAGCGACCTCTTTGTTCAGGTAACTGTTAAGGACCTTGCCGATGTCGGAATCCTTAGGTGTGCCAGGTCCGATTATGAAAGTCGGAAGTACAAGTACAGCATCGTACTTATTAAGACTTACCTTCTCCATAATGTAAGCGGATGCTTCCGCTTTCGTCTGAGCGTAGTCACCTTCGACCAGATTCCTGTCGAAATGGAATTCCTGACCCGATACGTACGGATCACCTTTAACAGGAAGTGCATATGCCGAACTCAGATAAACAAGTCTTCCAATCTTATGTTTGATGCACATGTCCATGATGTTCACTGCACCGGAAACATTGATCCTCCTCATAAGAAGATTCTTGCCCTGGGCGATCGACACCTGCTCTTCAGCATGTATCAGAATGGATTCTCTCGGAGTCTCAACATCGAAGAACTCTTTCATCGTGTCCTTGTGGAAAGTCTCTCCGCGGAATATCTCGATATCCATTCCGTCAAATGCGGAGCAATCCACATCCACATCTGCAAGGATCCTAACCTTGTTTCCCTGCTCCAAAAGCATCTTTACTAAATATATACCAAGCGAACTTGTCGCTCCTGTTATCAAATACTGTTTTGACATAACCTTTTCCTCCCATAAAGCCTCATATACCTTGTTACGCCCTTATTTTGCCTGTTTTTCACTAGTATTTATGTCAAATTGTGTGAACAAACGCCATTTTTCTGTCCGATATGTAAATAAACTGTTAAATGAAAGTATTTTGTCATCGAAATACAAGGATTTTGTCTATATTTTTCGAAAAAAACCTGTTGACAAGGACTTCCACTAGGTATATTCTACCCACGTATAGCAAAAAGCTGTGACGGAGAAGGTCCGGTTTTGAGGTAAACACAGAGAGTCGATAAACGCTGAGAGTCGACATTACCGCATACCAATTGACTATCGCTCCCGAGCTGACACACCGAATGGAGATATCCGAGTAGACTGTGTCCGAAGGCAGCCGCGTTAAGGCAAGAGGTTTGATAGAACCTATAAGTGGTGAAGTTTATCTTCGCAAGTTGAGTGGTACCGCGGATTATCCGTCTCAATGTCCAATTAGGACTTTGGGGCGTTTTTTTATTTCCGAAAAAACTCCTCTGCCCGCTTAAAGGTTTAGAAAAGGAGGAAAACATGTCAAACGAAAAGAAAAGTGTGAATCTCGAACAGAAGATCAACGAGATCGCAGACAGAATCAAAGGTGTAAGACTCGATATGGGTCTGTCAACTGCAGAGATGGCTTCAAAGGTAGAAGTATCCGAGGCTCAGTACATCCGCTACGAAGAGGGCGTTGATGACTTCAGCTTCACATTTGTATACAAGGTAGCCAACCTCGCAGGCGTAGAGATCAACGACCTTCTCGAAGGTCAGTCCGCTTCCCTCACCGAGTTTGAGGTCACAAGAAAAGGCGAAGGCGTAGCAATCGCCAGAAGAGCAGGCTTCGAGTACAGAAGACTTTGCAACAACTTCAAGAACAAGCTCTGTGAACCATTCAGAGTTATCATCCCATATTCCGAAGAGGCACTTAACCCGCCTTATGAGCTCGTAAGCCACGAAGGTCAGGAACTCAACATCGTCATCAGAGGAACCCTTAAGGTTCAGGTCGGTGACCACAGCGAGATCCTCTATCCGGGTGACAGCATCATCTTCAATTCCAACCAGCCGCACAACGAATACGCTCTCGGCGGTGAGGATTGCGAATTCTACGCAATCATCCTCAATGCTGATTACGGCAATGTCAAGGAAGTTCCGTTCAAGACTGAGTACGTTACAAATGCTAAGTCCAACACAGATCTCGCAGAACTTAAGAATCCTATCTACAAGAAGTTCGTTGTTGACGAATTTGACGAGAACGGCCTTTTGAAGAACGTTGAGTTCACAAGAGAGTGCGACAAGTTCAACTTCGCATTCGACCTCGTTGACGGCATCGCAGACAAGGATCCTGACAAGGTTGCAATGGTCTGGGTCGCAAAAGACGGCGTAACAGATCACAAGTATACTTTCGAAGAAATGAAGAAGTATTCCAATAAGACTGCCAACTATCTTGCAAGTCTCGGAATCAAGAAGGGCGACCGCGTAATGCTCGTTTTGAAGAGACATTATCAGTTCTGGTTCTCCATGCTCGCTCTTCATAAGCTCGGTGCGATCGCTATCCCTGCTACAAACCTTTTGAAGGAGCACGACTTCGACTACCGTTACAAGGCAGCAGGCGTTAAGGCAATCCTTTGTACTGCAGACGGCGACGTAGCTGAAGAAGCTAAGAAGGCAGCAGATAAGTCCGGATTGGATATCACTCTCGTAATGGTAAACGGTTGCCGTGACGGATGGCATGATTTTAATGCAGAGTTTGAAGGCTGCAGTGATGTTTTCGAGAGAACGGCAGAGACACCATGCGGAAATGATCCTATGGTCATGTTCTTTACTTCAGGTACAACAGGCTATCCTAAGATCGCTTGTCATTCATATAAGTACGCACTCGGCCACTATGTAACAGCTAAGTTCTGGCACAACGTTGACCCTAACGGTCTCCACTTCACTATCTCTGATACAGGCTGGGGTAAGGCTTTGTGGGGTAAGCTCTACGGACAGTGGCTCTGTGAGGCACCTACATTTACATTTGACTTTGATAAGTTCCATGCTAACGAGATCCTTCCTATGTTCGCGAAGTACAACATCACAACATTCTGTGCTCCGCCGACAATGTACAGATTCCTCGTTAAGGAAGACCTCTCAAATTACGATCTGTCTTCCCTTAAGTATGCAACTGTTGCAGGTGAAGCATTGAACCCTGAGGTATTCAACCAGTTCATGAAGGCTACAGGTATCAGACTCATGGAAGGCTTCGGTCAGACTGAGACTACACTTGCTATCGGTAACCTCGTAGGTTCTTCTATCCGCCTCGGTTCCATGGGTAAGGCAAACCCTTATTACGATATCCACATCCTTGATGAGGACGGAAACGAGTGCAAGCCTGGTGTAACAGGTGAGATCTGCGTAAAGACAAGCAACAAGATCCCTTGCGGTCTCTATCTCGGATATTACAGAGATCAGGCTAAGACTGACGAAGCATGGCATGACGGCTACTACCATACAGGTGATACTGCATGGATGGATGAGGAAGGTTACATCTGGTATGTCGGTCGTGTCGACGATGTTATCAAGTCTTCCGGTTATCGTATCGGACCTTTCGAGATCGAGAGTGTCATCATGGAGCTCCCATACGTTCTCGAGTGTGCCGTAACAGCTACACCTGACCCTGAGGGTGTAAGAGGACAGGTCGTTAAGGCAACCATCGTTCTCGTTCCGGGTAAGGCTACTCCGAGCGACGAGCTCAAGAAGGAAGTACAGCAGTACGTTAAGACAAATACCGCACCATATAAATATCCTCGTGTAGTTGAGTTTGTTGAGGAGCTTCCTAAGACGATCAGCGGCAAGATCAGACGTAACGCCATCAGAGAAGCAGAATAAATAGTCATTTTTATTTTAGATTACTTAAAAAACTGTCTTGGATACCGAGGCAGTTTTTTGTATACTTACAACTATGATACATGGGAGGTATAGATATGAAAAAACTTAGACTGTTTGTTATTCCCGTCTTATGTACTTTTATGATTTCATCTTGCTCCTCTCTTTTGGAGACAAATAAGACTTGGCCTTCCGGTGAAGAATACAAGAGTGTCTACGAAAGCGAAGAGACAGAAGAAGAAACTGAAGAAACACAAGACAACAAAGATTACAAATACGGTGCTTTCCCTGAGGCTCCATGGAAGATCAAGGATACTGTAGTTTATGATCAGGACAATATAATCATCACAGCCAAGGAACTTATGACCTATAACGGCAAGGATTCCTATTATGCTTTGGCTTTGTGGGTAGAGAACAATTCAACTCATAACATCACGCTGACGATGACGCAAATGTTTGTTAATGATATTGAGTATCGTTTGGAACTTCCTGAGCAGCTTTTTATTCCTTCAAATTCAAAAGAAAGCTATTATGGTCTGATCAATCTGGAGAATCTTGAAAGTCTCAACATCACTGATATCGGCACGATTGATGTCAAGTTCCAGGCCTTGAATGATAATGAGGCAATTCAGTTTGAAACAGATCTCGTAACGATAAAGACTAATTACTTTGGCGAGACCGAAACCCCGTTCTTAGTTGGCGGTACGGTCATTGCAGACAGCGAACTGCTCGTCGCTTCAGTCAAGATAGTTGAGACAGAAGAAGCAAACTTCCTTGAAATATTTGCTATGAACAATTCCGATAAGAATATGCGAGTAATTACTCCTACTCTTGTTTTCGGTGAAGGTCATCTCGATACAGGAATTCGATTTGATGTTCTGCCACACAAGGGAATCACTCTTCTTTATGACCTCAATAATCCGCTGATCCTCCAAAGCAATAATAATGTTTTCGCTGACAGCATAGATATTTCCTTTGGTTACAGATTATCCAAGACATCTGATTACGATTGGGTCTCTCCTACAGGACATCTGGATGTTACCGTTGAACAAAAACCAATGCTCGATATCTACGGAGATGCATTCGGTGAAGAGGAAGACTAATTAGAACACTTACAAATAATAAGTCCCTGAGCTCCTAAGAACTCAGGGACTTTGTTATGTCCGATTAATTATCTGACCGGTGATCATACAGGAATGTCTACAGTTTCTGTAACGAACTTGTCCTGCCAATCATCGTAGTTCTGAACGGAAACAGCCAACTGGATTTCTTCGATCTCGTCAATGTGGTTATCCTCGAGGTCTGAATCATAGATACCGATCGTTCCAACACCTACAGTGTTTCCCGGAAGAGTTACATACAACCAACCGCCGATCGTAAATCCGTTAATGTCCAATGTGTCAACACCGAATGAGTACTCGTTGTCGGTATGATTCTCACAGTATACATAAATCTGATTGAATCCGTAATCTCCATCGGCTGGAGAGAATCTAGCAGAGATATAAACTCCATCAGCATCATAAAGAACTACATCTTCATCAAATGAAGGTTCATCAGCCTTAAGATTTGTTGTAAGAGTGATTACCTCATGATCTACAATATAATCCCAATCATCGTTTGTTGCGTAAAGCTCAAACTGAATGTTACCGATACTCTTGATGTTGTAGAAATCTTCGAGTTCATCTTCACGGAGTGAAAGTTTAGCATATGTCTTCTTGCCAGCACTTACGTTACCCTCAGAAAGGTAAGTGTTAGAAACACATCCGTTGATGAAAACATAGTTTGCATTGAAATTGAGATCTTCATCTGTTCCATTCTCGATGAGGAACTCGATCTGCGTGCCGTACCAGTCGTCATAAGAAACACCGGATACTGTAACTTTTACGTCGTTGTCATCATAGATAACATCTTCGTTTATTGTGAGATTACCTGAAGACTTGCTTCCGCTGCCGTAGTCGTCATCGTCGTCATCGTCATCGTCGTCATCGTCGTCATCTTCGTCATCGTCGTCGTCATCTTCGTCGTCGTCTTCGTCATCTTCGTCTTCGTCGTCGTCTTCGTCGTCTTCGTCATCATCATCTTCGTCGTCTTCGTCATCATCATCGTCGTCTTCGTCGTCCTCATCCTCGACCTTAGACTTCTTGCTGGACTTCTTTGACTTGCTGCTGCTACATGCAGTAAGTGACGCTCCCAACATTGAGATTGCGATGAGCAAGCTCAAAAGTGCCAATAATTTCTTGTTCTTCATAAACTGTCCTCCATTACTATGCATACAAATCAACCTTGATTCGTTGTCATAATTATAGCATACCTTGAACACCTTTATTACCGTTGTTCAAACGAATTCTACTACATATTACTGCAGTATTCAAATACTCATATAATCTGCCTTTTTTTCAGATCTCTCATTATCTCTTTTACTATGTCTCCCACATGCCTGTGTCTTATATGTATTCTTATATCTGAGTATTTGTAATAAAGCGGTTCTCTTTCCTTATATACAGTCAATATATCGTCATCATTTCCATTGAAGACTATGCCTCTTGAATCAAGATTCCATAACCTCTTTCTGATAAGAGGAAGATCTGCATCCAGAAAGACAATGGTGCCCATCTCTCTAAGTCTTTTCATTACATCTTCGTGAAGAACAACACTGCCGCCTGTCGATATGACCATTGGTGTTTCAGGAGAAAATTCCATAAGGGTTCTTCTCTCCTTATCAAGGAATCCTTCTCTTCCCCTTTTATCCAATGTTACCTGAAGCTTTTCACCTGTACTCTGAGTAATAAGGTCATCTGTATCGCAGAAATCCGTGGCAAGTTCTCTTGCGAGCATCTTACCCACCGTTGATTTGCCGCTACCCGGCATTCCTATCAAGATAACAGAAGAGTTCAACACCGATAACACCTCTTCTTCCATAAACCCTAATTGTCAAATCTTTATGTATAGATAATATCATATTATCAAACTGCTATATACCAAAGCTTAGACAGTTCATCGGCCTTTTCTTTGTGCACTTGACGTGTCACGGCACCATGTTCACTTCTGAAGTATGGCCAAAGATTCTTATATAGTTCATCTATTGACCCGAATTCTGCATTTCTTACTCTGGTAAGATCAAGGATCACATCTGTCTCATCTATCCTTATAAGGACCATCCTGTGTCTCTTGTCATATACCAGCACGTCATCATACGTTTCATCTCTCAATATGCTCTTGAATATGACCGGAAGTACCGTATTTCTCGGATTGATCACGGCAAAAGCAACATTATCGATCCTGGAGATGTTCATGCCGTGAAGAACAGATGCAGCTTCCCTGTACATATCCCTTATCGAAAACTGGATCCTTCGCATAAGCTCGTCCTGATAGTCCTCCGCTATTACGGCACCGTATTTTATAGCCTTACATATCATGATAAACAGATCCATTTCCATATTCGGAATACATGTAAGAAACAGATCGCTTATCATCTGTTGAACTTCTGCTGATGATCTTCTTCCCACAAACTTATAAAGCTTATCTGCTACGGCATAATCAGATCTTATAAATTTGTATTGTTCGTATTCTGCCGTTCTCCCAACGACTGCTTCAGGCTTGATCTGGCGCGGCATGACCTTCTGATCAATGCAATACTTTACAACTGTGAGAAAACCTTCTATGGTACCGTCATACATAAATCTATCGATTACATTGCTCATACGATCGTCCTCCTTCTCAGGATATGTGGACTAATTATAAAACGCGAACATATGTTTGTAAATAGATTTTGTGTTCCCTTTTTGTCACTCGACAAAAAAAGACCCCGGACATATGTCCGAGGTCTTGATGTTTCATTTATACAGAAGCTTATGCTCTGCTTGGACGTGGAAGACCGAGTTCCTTAAGAAGATCGTCTACTACATCCTTGTCCTTATCCTTACCGGATGTGCACTCGATTGTGTAGATATATGGACCAGCAAGGTAAACGCCACCATAGATATCCTGGGAATCAGCATCATAGTATGGCTCGATCTCAGCATCATATGTGATGTACTTCTTGGAGATCTTAACCTTACCGTCAACACCATCGTGATCCTTGATGAACTTGATCTGAGCATAACTTTCATCGAAAGTATACTTAGCTGCCTCTTCGTCCTCGTACTCTACGAACTCGATAGTGAACTTATCGGAATCCTCACCACGATAGTACAATTCTGTCTCGATATAGTCTACGCCTGTTTCCTTGCCTTCGTACTCTCTAAGATCTTCTTTGTCGGCATCCATGATATCCTTAACGACATCCTTGAAATCCTTCTCTTCGATCTGCTTAACGCCGCATCCTGCAAATCCCATTGCCATAACAGCAACAAGTGCAACTGCTACAAAACGCTTTAAATTCTTCATAATTCAATAACCTCCATCTTGCAATTATGCTCTGCTTGGCTTAGGAAGGCCAAGTTCTTCAAGCAATTCATCGATAACGTCTCTATCCTTATCTTTGCCTGTATCTGTATAGATAGTGATTATTGTTGTACCTGTGAAATAAACTCCACCGTATCTGTCTTTAGAGTCTCCGTCATAAGATGAAGTAATCTCAGCATCCATTACTACATAGCTCTTAGCGCTCTTGATCTTACCTTCGATACCGTCATGTGACTTAAGGAAGTTGTAACGCATGAGTGTGTATTCAAAACTGTACTGAGCCTCTTCCTCATCATCATACTCAGTGAAGGCTACGTAATACTTATCCTCGTCCTCACCCTCGTAATAGATAGCAGTATAGTCCTTTGCCTCGTTCTCGTATAAGTCATCCTTATCGCAATCAAGAACATCCTTTACTGTGCTCTTAAAATCTTTTGCAGCGATTTCTTTTACACTTCCGCAACCAGCAAAGCTGACTACCATAGCTGTTAAAAGAAGAACTGCAACTACACCCTTAATCTTCTTCATATGAATACCTCCATTCATTTTTGCAAATTAATGATACCACAGTTATAACACATTTTAATAGATAAAATGCAATTTTTGATATTCAAAAGTTTTTTTGCAACCAAAATAAACGAAATTATTTGAGCATAAGACGGTGGAACACCTTCTTACCCTTACGGACAATAGCCTCTGAATCAGTAAAATCCTCGCTCTTAAGTGTATAGAAAGGATCTTCGATAACTGCATCATTCAGGTAGATGCCCTTCTGAGCCATAAGACGCTTTGCTTCACCCTTTGACTTAACGATACCTGCCTTAACAAGGGCATCAGCAAGCTGGATTCCGGATGAAAGCTCATCACTTGTGATCTCAGTCGTGCTCATGTTCTCTGACTTTCCGCTGTTTTCGAAAATGTCCTCTGCCTGCTTTTTAACTTCCAAAGCAACTTCTTCACCGTGAACGATCTTTGTTACCTCGAAAGCAAGTCTCTTCTTAGCCTCGTTGATAGCTGAATCTGTAAGCTTTGCATACTCGTTGATCTCATCGAGTTCAAGGAATGTCAAAAGCTTCATGCATCTTATAACATCAGCATCATCAACGTTTCTCCAGTACTGATAGAACTCGAAAGGACTTGTCTTATTAGGATCGAGCCATACAGCGCCCTTACCTGTCTTACCCATCTTCTTACCTTCGCTGTTTGTAAGCAAAGTAAATGTAAGACCGTAAGCCGGAGCCTGATCCTTTCTTCTGATAAGTTCAACACCACCGATGATGTTGGACCACTGATCGTCACCGCCGAGCTCAAGACAGCAATCATATGTCTTGTGCAGGTAGTAGAAGTCGTAGCTCTGCATGAGCATATATGTGAACTCAAGGAATGTAAGACCCTTCTCAAGTCTTTGCTTGTAGCACTCAGCCGTAAGCATTCTGTTAACTGAAAAGTGAGGTCCGATGTCACGCATGAACTCAAGGAAATTAAGATTCCTGAGCCAGTCACCGTTGTTAACGATAAGAGCCTTACCGTCACTGAAATCAACGACTTTACCCATCTGCTTCTTGAAGCACTCAACGTTATGATCGATTGTCTCGATAGTCATCATCTGACGCATATCGGATCTTCCGGAAGGATCACCGATCATACCTGTACCGCCTCCCATAAGAGCGATCGGTCTGTGTCCTGCCTTCTGCATGTGGCTCATAACCATCATCTGGACAAAGTGTCCTACGTGAAGGCTGTCTGCCGTGGGGTCGAAGCCGATATAGAAGCTGACACCCGGCTTGGACAAAAGTTCATAGATCTCGTCCCTGTGTGTAGCCTGCGAGATGTAACCGCGTTCTTCCAGTGTGTCAAAAACATTCTTAGTCATTTTTGTATCCTCTCAAATATGTTAATTCTGATAAAAAAGGAAAAGCTCCGCCTGTATATAGCGGAGCCTCCCTATGAATCTAATCAATTAGTAGATCAGAAAGCCTGATCTTCCTCAAGACGCTCCTTCTCCATGAGGTCCAAGAGATAGTCGTTTGCGAACTCCTCAACATCCTCGGAAGAAGAAGGATCATAAGTGTGACCCGTGATAACTTCGCAGTTCTCTCTGATAACAGGAACTGCTGTGATATCTCTGTATCTCTGAACGCCGGTACCGGCTGGGATGAGGTTACCGATGATAACGTTCTCCTTAAGACCGATGAGTGGATCCATCTTACCCTTAACAGCAGCGTCTGTAAGAACACGAGCTGTCTCCTGGAAGGATGCAGCGGAAAGGAAGGAGTCTGTGGAGAGGGAAGCCTTCGTGATACCGAGGAGCTGTCTCTTTCCTGTTGCAGGAGTCTTGCCTTCTGCCTCTGCCTTCTCGTTCTCTGCTTCGAAGTCGAAAAGATCTACTGTTGTACCTGTCATGAGTGATGTCTCACCCGGATCGTCGATACGAACACGTCTCATCATCTGACGTGTGATAACTTCGATATGCTTATCGTTGATAGTAACACCACCCTGGTGATAAACCTTGATGACTTCACCAACGATGTACTTCTGAACACCACGAACGCCCTTGATCTTCATGAGGTCGGATGGGTTAACTGTACCGTCTGTAAGTGTATCAGCTGCCTCAACGACATCTCCGTCAGCAACCTTGAGAGTTGCATGGAGAGATACAGGATAACGGCATTCTGTGATGATGTTGCCTTCCTCGTCACGGAATTCGCTGTCAGGTGCTGCTGTAACGATGATCTCTCTCTTACCCTTAGCACCCTCTTCGATCCTGACTGTACCATCGATCTCAGACATGATAGCCTCACCCTTTGGCTTACGAGCCTCGAAGAGCTCCTCGACACGAGGGAGACCTTGTGTGATATCGTCACCGGAAGCAATACCACCGGTATGGAACGTTCTCATTGTAAGCTGTGTACCAGGCTCACCGATTGACTGAGCAGCCATGATACCAACTGCCT
>CAMYXL010000042.1 GCA_947303255.1 uncultured Clostridia bacterium
ATGCTCTTTTACGCGTTCGACCTCTACTGCGACTTCACGGGCGGTATCGACATCACCATAGGTATCGCCAAGGTCCTTGGAATAGACGTTGCCGAGAACTTTAACCTCCCGTATTTTTCGAAAAATATTAAGGAATACTGGAACCGCTGGCACATCACCATGGGCACGTGGTTCACGGATTATATCTTCTATCCGGTCTCAGTCTGCGGACCTATGCTGAAACTCTCAAAATGGTCCCGTGAGCACTTAGGCCAGAAGATCGGTAAGCGCGTGACGGTCTACCTCGCGTCGCTTCTTGTATGGTTTACCACAGGTCTTTGGCACGGCGCCGCATGGAACTTCATCGTCTGGGGTCTCATGAACTACGTTGTCATCATGATCTCCCAGGAACTCGAGCCGCTCTATGCCAAGTTCCACAGCAAGGTTAAGATCAAGGATACGTTGGGCTACGGCATCTTCGAGATCATAAGAACGGTCCTTCTCATGAGCATGATAAGGATGTTCGATGTCTATAGGAACGTACCTTTGACGTTTAAGATGGTCGGAACGATGTTCACGAACATCAACCTTAAGATCTTCGCGGACGGCTCGCTTCTTAATATCGGTCTTGGAAAGCACGACTATATCGTTTTGACAGCTGCTTTCGTGATCATCCTTACGGTGAGCATTATCAAGGCGAAGAGGGGCGTCGTCTTTAAGGATAATAACTTCGTTATCCGCCACAGCCTTTTGGCAGTCTTGCTTATCGTTATCGTCGTTTTCGGTGCATACGGCGAAGGCTACGACGCGACGCAGTTTATCTATAACCAGTTCTAAGGAGTCATATGAAGAAAAAGATAATAGCATCAGTATTGATAATAGCTTTTCTCATAGCGGGACTTTGGTTCGCGCAAAGACTTCTTATGCCTAAATACATGGGCAAGATCGTGGAAGGCGCCATGGTGGAGGAGTACTACAAGGAGACCACCGATCATGACGTTATCTTCATAGGCGACTGCGAAGTCTACGAGAATTTCTCCACCATTAAGCTGTGGGAAGAGTACGGTATTACTTCATATATCAGAGGCAGCTCGCAGCAGCTTATCTGGCAGTCCTATTACCTTTTGGAAGAGACACTTAAATATGAAAAGCCGAAGGTGGTCGTTTTCAATGTGCTGTCGCTTAAGTACGACAAGCCTCAGAAGGAAGCTTATAACAGGATGACCATAGACGGCATGAAGTGGTCCATGAGCAAGGTCAACGACATTAAGGCGTCCATGACTGAAGATGAGAGTTTCATCGATTATGTTTTCCCGATCCTTAGATATCACTCGAGATGGAATGAGCTGACGGGTGATGACCTCAAGTACATTTTCGAGAAGGATCAGGTGACGCATAACGGATACTATATGCGTGTGGACGTTAGGCCTCAGGGTGAGTTCCCGGAGCCGATGCCTCTGGATGATTATTCGTTCGGCGACAATGCCATGAAGTATCTTGATATGATGACAAAGCTATGTAAGGACAACGATATCGAGCTGGTCCTCATAAAGGCGCCTACCGAGTATCCGTACTGGTACGAGGAGTGGGACAAGCAGGTAAGTGACTATGCTGACGAAAACGGTCTTACGTATATCAACATGATCCCTCTGCAGGAAGAGATCGGACTTGATATGTCGGTGGATACTTATGATGCGGGACTACACCTGAACTTAACGGGCGCAGAGAAGATGTCAGTTTATTTCGGCCGGTGGCTCGTTGATACCTACGGTCTCGAGGATCACAGGAACGACCCGAAATACACCAAAGTTTACGAAGAAAAGATAGAATACTATAATAAAATGATTGAAGAACAAAAAAACAATCTGGAGGAATAAGATGAAATCGAGAAAATATGCAGCACTCCTTCTTTCAATGTCTATGGCAGCTTCGGTAGCAGCATGCAGCAGCACCGACGAGCCGGCAACGACAGCGGCAGCAGGACAAAGTAATGTTGAGACACAAAACGAGCAGGGAAGTGGCGAGACCGCGGCAAATACCGCATCCAAGGAATCCAACTCCAAGCTGGGATTTAAGACGGCAGGCAAGGAACTCAAGGTCAACATGGACTTTTCTGAAGTATCCGGTTCCCTGGGCGAGCCTGTAAGCTACTTTGAGGCAGAGTCCTGCGCTTTTCAGGGACTTGATAAGGTCTACACCTATTCCGACTTCGTTGTAAGAACATACCCGGACGGTGACATCGACAGGATCTCATCCGTCGAGCTCAAGGACGACATCGTGACCACATCCGAAGGTGCATATATCGGAATGACAGGCGACGAGGTCAAGGGTCTTTATTCCTCTTACACGGTTGAAGGCGATGCTGACACTTCCATGACGGTAGTTGACGGCGACACAAAACTGTCATTCATCTTCAAAGAGGGAACCGTTGATTCTATTACATATACCGCTGCGGAATAAACAATTCTTTGTTATTTCCGTATCTCTAATCGAAAACAATAAGAAGGCTCGCGATATCTTTTATTGCGGGTCTTCTTCTGTATAATATTAGCAGGGAAAAAACAACAAGGAGGAAGACAAGATGGGTCTTGGAAGAATGCTTTTAAGAACAATGGTTGGGGCACCTATCCGTCATTCCAATTCAATAGTAAATACAGCTGTGGCATCAGCAAGCGCAGCAGCAGCAACGGCAGTAGTCGCAAACATAATGCAGAACAGACAGCAGCAGATGTATCAGGCTAGGGCAACAGCTCCTTCACAGGGCGGAAACTTCAGTTCGATGCACGTTAATACACTTTTGGGTAAGCTCGCTCTTTGCTACTACATGGCGAGGATCGACGGCAGCATCTCAGTAGATGAGGGTCTGGAACTTGATAAGATCGCAGGCCAGATCATGAGCGACAGTTCGATCCCTTCTTCAGAGAAGGCAAAGGTCGAGGCTATCTCCAGAGATCAGAACATAAGCTTTTCAACTGTTACGGCTTTCTTGGATCAGGCAGAGCCGTCTGCTCTCATATCCTTTGTATCCGATATCGAGAATGTCGCTAAGACAACAGGCGGCGTTACGACTCAGGAGCAGAAGGTCATCGACATGTTCAAGGATTACGTAACAAGAAAGACAGGTCATTCCTTTAAGGCTGAAGACATGAACAAGGACGTTGTACAGGTAGACCTCACATGTCCTAACTGCGCAGGCCAGATGGAGCTTGATCAGACGATGCTCAAGGCGTATTGCCCGTTCTGCGGTTCGGCAAAGATCATCGATGCTACACAGATCAGGGATGTTATGAATGCCATGAACAGCCAAAGAAGAGAATAGCTTTTTCGAGAAGGAAGATATAAAAGGGAAGAATGCAAATGAGAAAAGAAATAATAAGGATACTTACGGTTCCGCTTCTGTTATCTGTTATTATCACGGGATGCAGGCCGGATAAGGACGAGTGGTACAAGGATGCCGTTGAATATTACAGACAAGGCGTCGTGTACGGCAAAGTAGGCAATAACAGACAACTGGGTATCTCATCGGAGATCCTTGGCAAAGGAAAAGCAGTCGGATACCTTCTGCATGATCTGGACGGTGACGGCAGATCTGAACTTCTTATAGGATTTAACGGTGCCGGCGGAATCACAAAGTTCACCAATGTAGTCGTTAAGCATTCCGATTTTGGCGCATATAGTCTTCTCGGAGGTTCTAACGGATATTATATCTACCTTTGTAACGACGATGTGCTTAGGGTCGATTCCTGGTACGGATCCGAGACCAAGGTGGAATACATGAAGTTCGATTCCAAAAACAATTCTTTCGAGATAATAGACGGTACCGGAAAGTACACACCGAAGAAATGGAAATTGACGGATTTTTAATTGATCAAAATAAAAAAGGAACTGTCTCAGACAGTTCCTTTTTTTGTGGTCGAGGCGACAGGACTTGAACCTGCGACCCCATGCTCCCTAAGCACGTACGCTACCGACTGCGCTACGCCTCGATTTGTGCTTGTAAAGTATACTCTATAGAAAATTCGCTTGTCAACAAACACTAAAACTATATGACATTTGCGTTACTTGGAACAAAGATTGAACAATAAATGATATTATGATTTTGTGTTGAAGTATGAGTTGTTTGGAGGTAAATATGGACAAGAGTAAGATCATACGTTATATGGTATTGATCGTGAGTGTTCTGACGGTTGCGGCAACAGTTGTTCCGTGCCAGAAGATATCTACTGTATATCCCACCAAAACCGATGTTGAATATATTAAGTTAATGCCGTCGTTTATTGGCTTGGCTGTTGTTTTCTTTGCTGCCGGCAATTTTGCCCTGGCACTGAGTACGAAGTATAAGCAAACCATATGGACATCTTTGGGTTGTGCGGCAACCATCGTCATTAAGCTGTTCCTTATCTTATCCTCAGTAGGAACTATCCATCATGAGGCAAATAAATACGATAAGCTTTATGAAGATCTTGGAGCCAAAAACCTGGAAGTAACTTATGATGTCGTATCGAGGATATCCGTAGGTTTTTACATCCTGGCCGGATGTGCTGTCCTTATCGTCGTTACGGGCTTCATCTGCTTTATGGTAGGAAGCTTAAGAAAGACAGAGGAAGATTGATCAGCCTATAAATTCCCTGATCTCATTCAGGAGTTTATTTCCGACCATAACTCCGTGATCGTAGACCCTCTGAAGTTCAGCAGGGTCAGTTTCAGTAGGCTTGATATTGAGCGCTTCTTCAGGTCTTATAACAAGACATGCGCCTTCTTTCTCGCGGGTACAGACATATGAAGTCTGCTCGTTATACATGTCGTGCCTTTGTCCGACTTCTCTTACGAGGTTCGGGTATTTGTGGTATATGGTCTTAACGAGAGGCATGATCTTGTACGGCTTTTTGGTGTAGCCCAGAGGCTGCGTCAAAACGACTATATTTTTCTTGAATCCCTTTTCTTCCATGAACCTGAGCGGTATCGAATCTGATATTCCGCCGTCTAAGTATTTGCCGCCGTCGATCTTTACGATCCTTGATGCCAGCGGCATCGATGCGGATGCTCTGACCCATTCGAGATCGCTGTATTTGCCGTCAGTAAGCTTCTTGTAGTATGGACGTCCGCTCTCGATATCGGTAACGACAGCATAGAAATCCATCGGGTCTTCTCGAAAAGTCTCGGCATCGAAAAGGTCCAGTTCCGTCGGAAGTTTGTGATAACAAAATTCGGCGCCGAAAAGATCGCCCGTAAAAAGAAGGGAACGAAAACTCTTGTAACGCCAGTTTTTGGAGTATTTGAGATTATATCTGATGCCGCGTCCTTTCTGGCATGACTTAAGATTCGTGCCGAAGATAACGCCGGCAGAAACGCCGACGGCCGCGTCAAACTTTATATTGTTTTCGAGAAGGACATCAACTATGCCTGAGGTGAAAAGACCTCTGAGCGCACCGCCTTCGAGTACAAGACCGATTCCCATAATATCTCCTTTTATGTCACGGAAAGATAGTACAACGAATCAGCGGATCGTTCAATAGCGACGTGAAAGGGCAGGTGTGCGTCTCCTCTTTAAGACGAGGTGATAGATAAGAGACAATCTTCTTCTGAGTCTCTTCTGTGATACGTATTCCTGGATCTTGATCTCGCAAAGAACGAGAGTCAGGCAGATCGTGATCGTAAATGCGAATGTGGAGCACTGAATGTGCGGCAGGTGGATGGCATCAAGGCTGTTGATGAAACCCCATGCTGCATTGATCGCATGTGCCGTGATATAGAAGTGGATAACGAGAAATTCCATACTGTGTCTTCCGAGGAATTCCAGCATGTGAAGATTCTTTTCCTTGGATGCGATAAGGCAAGACAGGATGATAAATCCGAAGGAACCGAGGATCGTATTGATGATATACAAAGTCGTATTGTCTCCGAACTCACAACCGAAGATGGATGTGCTGCCGTTGATCTGTGAGAGCGGTACCAGAAGTGCCAGACAGTGGATCATGACGACGGACATAAGGAACTTTGCGACTTTGTCTCTTCCTTCGAAGATATCGGCAACATACTTTACCGAGCCCTTCATGAAATATCCGAAGATATAGTATGACATGAACGGGATAACGGAATTGATCGGGATATATCTTATTGAGAATTCGATGAACCTGCAGCAGTACATATAGTAAACGCCGCAGATCATTACTACAGCCAAAAGAAGGTTCATGAGCTTCTTGTTCCTGATCTTGTGGAACAGCTGGATGAATACCTTAACTACGAAGAGGTCAAACAGGAACCAGATCGGCTGATTGAAGACGCGCTCCATACCCAGTGCAGCCTTGACTCCCTGAACGAATACGTACTTAGCCGGAGTATCGTAGAGGAAATAAGCTGCAATATAATCGATGACTACAAATGCCAGGAACGGCAGATAAAGTCTTCTGATGGTCTTATAGAAATACGATCTGAAATCAGAATGCTCTTTCTCGAAAAAGCCGGACAGAATGATAAAGAGCGGGATATGAACCGAATAAATAAAACAATACAAGCCTTGGGACTTGCTGAGTATATGGCCGAAAATGACCATAAGTATACCAATTCCCTTAGCTATGTCTATAAAACTTAGCCTTTTGTTTTCTCTGTCCATACTTGATTTATCCTGATATTCCTTTTCCTGTTTTCTGTTCTGTTTTCTGTCGAATAGTTATGTTTTCTGTAAATACTGTAAAACGTCAAAGAATAAATCAAGTGAATTTTATCATCCGAAAATCATTTTTTCAAGCGACTATAATGGTAGTTATTATTCTAATAAGGGGTGCAGGCGGCTCTGATGGGGGTAAAGTCCGTTTTAGGACCATATCGTGAGGTAATAATCCCGATAAACTTAAGAAAAATGAGGGTATAATTTCAGATTTTTTAACCGCATAACGTTTCTTTCGATTTTTTCAACAAAAAAACATACGGGTAGTAGTACAAAATGACTAATTGCCCGGAATCAGACGCTGTTACTTTCTTAATGTCAGGTCTTAGACTGCCTTAAGCCCTTGATCTTATTGCCGACAAAATCCTTAACAAGAAGGATCACAAGGCAGATCAGGATAACTGAGATAAGTATGATGCACTGTACCGGCGGGTAATAGCGAAGGTCGCCTTTGCCGAGTTTCTCGAGGATATAAGGTGACAGATAATCCGCGAGATAGTAGTGGGTTACCTGGACTGCGAGACTGTGTTTTCCGAAGTAGGAAATGAAACGCGGCTTGATCTTTTTCGAAGAAGCAAGGATTGCGGAAAGAATAATAAATCCGAAGGATCCGCAGATGCTGTTGATGATGAAGAAAATGATATTTCCGAAGTGGCAGCCGAGGACACCGACATCACCGTTAACCTGTGACAGGCCGGCCGTGATGAGCAGAGCAAATACCATGATGATGGCTGTAAGGATCTTCTCGGAAATAACGTTGCCGGTATAGATCTTGGAAGGGCGGCCGATAAGGCCTTTGACGAGATAGCCGATACTGTAATACGTAAGGACAGGCACGACGGCAAAGATGGCGAAGTATCTGTTCTTGTACGGTATGTAGCTGAAAAAGCGCATGTAGAAGAATCCGCCGATTATGATGAGACAGATAATGACGTTCTTGACCTTCTCGTTCTTTATCAGGTGCAGGATCTGGAAGAATGCCTTGACCAGGAACAGTGCGAACAAAAACCAGATCGGGATGTCGAATACCAGCTCGCATCCACCCCAGGCCTTGAATGTCTTGATGAGGGAGTCGTGCCAGAAATCAGCCTTGTAGATGAACGTGTACGCCACATAATCGATGGCGGTAATGAGCATATACGGGAGGTAAAGACGCTTGAATATCTTAACGAGATATTTGCCGATATTATCCTGTTTCTTCTCGAAAAAGCCCGACAGCAAAAGGAACAGCGGGATATGGATAGTGTAAAGGAAGTAGCGAAGGCCCTGTTCGGTGCTCAAAAGATGTCCGCACATGACCATAAGGATTCCAAAACCCTTGGCCACATCGATAAACAGTGATCTTTCCTTCTTTTCGCTCATAAAAGACTTCCTTAGGAATTTTAAATCAGTTTATCAAAGATGGGGATATTATCAATAGTTCTTAACATGCAACAAAAAGGGGTCACCTCAGTTTTACCTGAGATAACCCCATCTGGTCGAGGTGACAGGGTTCGAACCTGCGACCCCATGCTCCCAAAGCACGTACGCTACCAACTGCGCTACACCTCGATCTTCATTAGCCAAGTTATTATAACGAGTGTTTGCATTTTTTACAATACCCATTTTCGATTTTTTGGACATACGGCTCAAAAAATCGTCAACTTTATTTTTATTTAAAACCTGTTATACTCATATAGGCATGTTTTACGTGTAGTTTTGTAGTATTTGTAGAATAAGGAGTATCAAAATGCCTGTTACAGAGTATTTGGAAAGAAATGCAGATTTATATGGCGACGAGGTTGCTCTTGTAGAGCTCAATCCTGAACAGCAGGAACTCGGACGCGTTACATGGAAAGAGTACGAACTCATCCAGCCTACGGAAAAGCAGGCTTACAGAAGAGAGATCACATGGAAAGTATTTGACGAGAAGGCCAACAGAGTAGCCAACATGCTCCTGTCCCGCGGCATCAAGAAGGATAACAAGATCGGTATCCTCATGATGAACTGCCTCGAGTGGCTCCCGATCTACTTCGGAATCCTCAAGACCGGCGCTCTCGCAGTACCTCTTAATTTCAGATATACATCAGACGAGATCCTTTACTGCAGCAATCTCGCAGAATTGGACGTTCTTTTCTTCGGTCCTGAATTCATTGGCCGTATCGAAAACATTGAGCACGACCTTCATAAGAACCGTGCCCTCATCTTTGTCGGTGAGAACTGCCCGACATTCGCGGAAGATTACCGCGTGATCACTGCCGATTACTCAAGTGAGCGTCCTAACATCAAGGTTACCGACGAAGACAACGGCGCGATCTACTTCAGCTCAGGAACAACCGGATTTCCGAAGGCTATCCTTCATAAGCACAAGAGCCTCATGCACGCTGCCGCAGTTGAGCAGAAGCATCACTCCACCTGCAGGGAAGACTGCTTCCTTTGTATCCCGCCTCTTTATCACACAGGTGCTAAGATGCACTGGATGGGAAGCTTAGTCAGCGGCTCCAGAGCTGTCCTTCTCCGCGGAACAAAGCCTCAGTACATCATGGACGCAGTATCCAACGAGCACTGCACCATCGTATGGCTCCTGGTACCGTGGGCTCAGGACATTCTCGACGCTTTAGACAGAGGCGACATCAAGCTCTCTGACTACAAGCTCGATCAGTGGAGACTCATGCACATCGGTGCTCAGCCTGTACCTAAGTCACTCATCAAGCGTTGGCTCGCTTATTTCCCTAAGCATCAGTACGACACGAACTACGGCCTTAGTGAGTCCATCGGACCTGGCTGCGTACACCTCGGTGTCGAGAATGTTCACAAGGTTGGTGCCATCGGTATCCCCGGCTACGGTTGGGAATGCAAGATCATCAATGAAAAGGGTGAGATCGTCAAGAAAGGTGAAGTCGGTGAGCTCTGCGTTAAGGGTAACGGCGTAATGGTCTGCTACTACAATAACCCTGAAGCTACGGCAGAAGTCTTGAAGGACGGCTGGCTCCTTACAGGTGACATGGGCCGCGAAGACGAAGACGGATTCATCTTCCTCGTTGACCGTAAGAAGGACGTTATCGTTTCAGGCGGTGAGAACCTCTATCCTGTAGAGATCGAGGACTTCCTCATGAAGAATGACAAGATCAAGGACGTTGCCGTAATCGGACTTCCTGACAAGCGTTTGGGCGAGATCGAAGGTGCCATCATTGAAGTTAAGCCTGACATGGAGCTTACAGAAGAAGAAGTTAACGAGTTCTGCTTGCAGCTTCCTCGTTACAAGAGACCTCGTCAGATCATCTTCGCACCTGTCCTCCGTAACGCGACAGGCAAGATCGAGAAGCCGAAGCTCAGAAAGCTTTACGGTCAGGAACATCTGGTAGATTTCGAGAACCAGGATTGATAAGGATCATCAAAGAGCACCGCACAGGTGCTCTTTTTTTCGAAAAAGATAAGTGCGGAAATCATTGTGCCGCAGTGTTTTCGAGAAGGCTTAGGACGGATTGTCGACATTTCAAGATAATTGTCGATTTTTAAGGCTTTTCAAGTTGCTATCATCAAACCACCAAAATCTAAAAGGAGGTTTGTATGCTTAGCTACGAAGAATTTAAGAATAAGATCTCAACGGAGATACTGGATTATCTTCCGGATGAATATTCGGACTATGAGGTCACCATCGTGTCGACCCTCAAGAACAACGAGAAGAATCTGGACGGACTTCTGATCAAGAATTCCAAATCAAACATTGCTCCCAACATTTACCTGAATGATTTCTATGATGCGTACAGGGAAGGTGTGACCATAAAGGAGATCTTCGAGAAGATTGCGGAGATCAGGACCATGACTGATCCGGGTTCGGATGTGGATCCCACGAAGGTCCTTGAGTATAAAAATGTGAAAGATCATATCTATGTGTGCCTCGTTAACTATGATCTTAATCGTAAATACCTGTCCGAGAGACCGTTCAGACGGTTTATGGATCTGGCGGTTCTCTATTACGTAAATATCAGTGAATGCGATCTCATGCACAACATGGACGGCAGGATGATCATGTGTATAACTAATGATCTTCTGAAGGGCTATAAGGTCACGGAAGATGAACTCTTTAAAACTGCAGTCAAGAATACCGGCAGACAGGGAAAGTACGTCATCAAAAACGTCAGGGACGAAGTCGTAAATCTTCGGATCGAGCACCTCTTAAGCGAAGGCCTTGATGAGATGACAGCCATTGAAAATGCAAATGAAGAGTTTGGCGATCCTGACTGCGACATGATGGTACTCTCAAATATTGAAGGATTAAGGGGAGCGGCGGTGATACTTTGTAAGAAGATCCTTAAGGAAGCTGCATCTGTTGTCGGAGGAGATTTCTATATCCTTCCTTCTTCTGTTGATGAAGTTTTCATTCTTCCTTTTAAGTCCGTCCCTAATGAGGAACAGCTTATTGATATGGTATACGAAGCTAATAGTCCGGTCAGGGGAACAGACAAATATCTGTCCGACAATGTGTATTTTTATGATGCTAAAAAATGTGAGATCGGAATTGCCAAATCATCAGCCTGTCACAAATGAAATGACATAATTGTTGAACTTCTAATAGATGTTACTGTTCCTGAATGTTAAGATTTGAACATAACCTGAAAGGAGATTTATCTATGGGTTTCGGCAAAGAATTTATGTGGGGAACAGCAACGGCATCATATCAGATCGAAGGTGCCTATAACGAGGATGGTAAGGGACTTAACTGTTGGGATGTTTATGCATCCACAAGCGGCAGGATCAAGTTCAACGAGAATGCAAATGTTGCATGTGATCACTATCATCACATGAAGGAAGATGTAGCGCTGATGAAGGAGATCGGAGCAAAAGCTTATCGTTTTTCCATCAGCTGGACAAGAATACTTCCTGACGGAATCGGCAAGGTTAATGAGAAAGGACTTAAGTTTTATTCTGATCTTGTTGATGAACTTTTGGCAAACGGCATTGAACCGCTCATCACTTTATATCACTGGGATTATCCTTTTGAACTTCATAAGAAGGGCGGCTGGATGAATCCTGAAAGTTCCGAGTGGTTTCTTGAATATACAAAGGTAGTTGTAGATGCTCTCTCAGACAGAGTATCTTATTGGATAACACTTAATGAACCTCAGTGCGAGCTCGGCTGCGGATTTAAGCTCGGTCATCACTCTCCTTTTGAACAGCACAATGTAAGAGATCTTCTTATCATGGGACATAACATTATCCTTTCACATGGTAAGGCAGCAAACTACATAAGAAACAACGCGAAGAAACCAGCCAAGATAAGCTTTTCACCGATAGGTCCGTGCGCTCTTCCTGAGAATGATTCCGTGGAAGCTATCGAGAAGGCAAGAAAGCAGACATTCAGCACGAACAAGGATAACTTCAGCTTCAGTATTTCTTATTGGTCAGATCCTATCTATCTCGGAAAATATCCGGACGAACTTATCGAAGATTACGGTGACCTCGTTCCTAAGTTTACTGATGAAGAATGGAAGCTTGTTTCCACTCCTCTCGATTTCTACGGAACGAACATCTACTATGCACAGGAAAGCAAGAAGATCGGTGAGTATTCCGATATCTATTTCCAAGGCAAGATGATGACAAATATCGGTTGGCCTTTGACTCCTGAAGTTATGTACTGGGCTCCTAAGTTTTATTATGAGCGTTATGGTAAGCCTGTCATGATGACAGAAAACGGAATGGCATCTCACGACTGGGTATGCCTTGACGGTAAGGTTCATGATTCATATAGGATCGACTATCTTCACAGATACATCCGTGAGTTTAAGCGTGCCGCTGATGACGGCGTTGAGCTTGCAGGATATATGTGCTGGTCTTTGATGGATAACTACGAATGGTCTCACGGATACACCCAAAGATTTGGTCTCGTCTATGTTGATTATCCGACACAGAAGAGAACAGTTAAAGATTCCGGTTACTGGTTCAAGAGAGTTATCGAGACAAACGGAGAAGAACTTTGATCTCTTAATGGTAGAATAGTATAAAAACCATAGGGAGGATTTTATATATGAGCAAAGTTGCAGTTATGCTGGCTGAAGGTTTTGAGGATGTTGAGGCTATCACAGCCATAGACCTTATGAGGAGAGCAGGTATTGAAGTAACTACCGTTTCAGTTACCGATGAACCTGTCGTTACAACATCACATAAGATCACCCTTAAGACTGATGCTACGATCAATAGTTTCGATCTTGATTCAGTTGACATGATCGTTCTTCCGGGAGGAATGCCTGGCACGATCAATCTCGGCAACACAAAAAAACTCACAGATAAGATCATCGAGTTCAACAACAAAGGAAAGTATCTCGCAGCTATCTGCGCAGCTCCTACAGTTTTCGGTTCACTTGGTATCTTGGAAGGTAAGAAGGCTTGCTGCTATCCGGGAATGGAAGACGGACTTTTGGGTGCTGTTAAGTCTACAAACAGTGTTGAGGTAGACGGCAACATCATTACTTCAAGAGGCGTCGGAACAGCAATCGATTTTGCTCTTGCAATAATCACTGCTTTGGTAAGCAAAGATAAAGCTGACGATATCGCAAGAGGGATCGTTTATAAGGCATAAGAGAAATTGCCTAGGTCTTGCGTAACTTTTCGAAAAGGCTTATGAGACAATACAAATGTAGCTACAATAAAGAAAGAGGTGGCATATGGAAGAAATTATTTTAACCGAGAGCAACTATGAGGCTGAAGTAGTTAATTCCGATGTGCCGGTACTGATTGATTTTTGGGCCCCTTGGTGCGGACCTTGTCAAATGCTTTTACCGGTCATTGCGGAGATCGCGGCTGAAAGTGACGGCAGCTATAAAGTAGCCAAAGTCAATGCCGATGAAGAGATGGAACTTTGCATGAAGTTCGATGTTTCGAGTATCCCTGCTTTGTTCATCGTAAAGGGCGGCGAGATAGTCGACCAATCCGTAGGATTCAGTCCGAAGCCGAAACTTCTGGATATGATTAAAAGAGCTTTGTAATAGTGTTATCTTGTCGGCAATAGTCGGCTTTACAGATTACTGAAGATAAATTAGAATTATTACAATATAGGCTCGCCTAAAAAAGATAAGTGAGGAACATGACTATGGCAAAGTATGTTTGTAAGGTGTGCGGTTACGTACACGAAGGTGATGATGCACCGGATGAGTGTCCGGTTTGCAAGGCAAAGAAGGCTATGTTCGAGAAAGTCGAAGGCGAACTCAAGCTTGCTGCAGAGCACGTTTATGGAGTTTACGCACAGACAGTTAAGAACAACCCTGACATTTCCGAAGAGGATAAGAAATACATTTTCGAGCAGCTCAAGGCTAATTTTACAGGCGAGTGCTCGGAGGTAGGAATGTATCTCTGCATGTCAAGAATTGCCGCACGTGAAGGTTACCCTGAGATCGCTCTTTATTGGGAGAAAGCTGCTTTTGAGGAAGCAGAGCACGCAGCTAAGTTTGCTGAACTCTTGGGTGAGGATCTTGAGCCTAACATGAAGGCTACAACAAAGGACAATCTCAAGTGGAGAGTAGACTGCGAATTCGGCGCAACAGCCGGCAAAGTTGAGCTTGCCACTTGCGCTAAGAAAAACGGTCTTGATGCTATCCATGACACAGTTCATGAAATGGCTAGAGATGAAGCTCGTCACGGTAAGGCTCTTAAGGGCTTGCTGGAAAGATATTTCGGCTGATACCGCATTATCGATACTGACGTTATCGAAATCTTGAAATTTAAAAGGAGACTAAAATATGGCTGTATACAAATGCGATATCTGCGGATGGGAATATGACGAGGATAAGGGTTGCGAGGAACTCGGAATCGCTCCGGGCACACCATTTGCAGAGCTTCCTGAAGATTTCGCCTGCCCACTCTGTGGCGTAGGTGCTGACAGTTTCTCAGAAGCTTGATCTACAATTGAATAGTATTTTTGAGGACCGTTCCCTTTAAGGAGCGGTCCTTTTTGATTTGTGATATTATATTTGCGGGGAAATACATATATAAGAGAGGTCAGAAATGAGAGCGTTATCATTAACTTTTAATCTGATTGCGGGTTGCCTTTGCATATTATTGTCAGCAATCCCCATTATTTTCTTTTTGTTTTTCGGTCTTCTTGAATTACTCAATGCAGGTGGGCAAAAGAGTGTCGTGCTCGAAGTATTCATTTTCTCGATGATCGGACTTGTGGCTGCGTTATTTACATTCATTTTTTCTGTGAGCAATTTCCGTTCTCTCAGACCGGGCAGAAAAACAGGGCGTGTCATTCCATTCCAGATCATTATCCTAATTCTGAATTTTATCCAATACTCTGCTTTTTACTATTTTTTCTATTTCTATTGGGGATTTGATGAGATAGTAGGCAAAGTTGCTGTTGCAGTTGCAGGTTTTGTGAGCATCGTAGCTTTTATCTTCACGATCGTTGCGTATATAAATCACAAGAAGACAATCGCTGCTGACAGTAATCTGATGCAGGGCTGAATTTATACCCGATTGGTGCAAACTTGTTTTGATTGATCATTTTGTTTCGAAATACAAGAAATGCATTAGTGTGAATGACAACATAACACAGGCCTGAGTTTTTGCATGTGACAAATCTGACATGCTGTTATCACTATTTTGTCGAAATTTTATTAATGCAGTTAAGATTTAGCAATACTGCACATAGCATGCCTCCTTTTTATATTTAATAAGACGGTTTCTTATCATCGAATGCAGATGGTAAAATGTTTTTGAGTGTTTTGTTATTGAAATGGAAATAGTTTTTCAACAGGGGGGTCTTATGTTAAAGAATAAGTTATCCAAATTCCTTGTCTCAGTATTTGCTTTGGCTGTAGTTTTTGGAGCCTTAGTATTTGTTTCATCAGGAAAAGTCCTGGCAGATGGAGATGATGGATATATCCCGGACGGCTTCGTTCTGGATGAAGAAGACGGTTGGTATAAGAAAAAAATAGACGGAAGAAATTGTAAGCTTCTTAATCAGGTCATCATCAACACGAGGTGCGGAGGAGGTCTTCCTTGTGCAGGGTCGTATGTAGCCGGAGTGTCTGATGATTACTTTGTTGCAGAGGACCTGGTTATCACTAAGGGAATTTCCATCGATAACGGCTATAGTCTCAATATAAATCTGAACGGAAAGACCATATCCTATGAACCTTCAGATGACGAACTGGACGTGTGCCTTTATAGAGCAACTCCGAGTGAAGAAAAAGAACATGGTAATATTCTATATATTTATTCTACCGGGACCAAGGGAACTGTAAGATCACCTAAGGGAGCGCCTTTGTTCGCTGTTGGAAGCTGTAACGGATACAGGTCCTGTTCAGTTTCTATATATGATGTAGATCTGGAAGGAAATGCTCAGGGATATGATCCGAATGGTAACAGAGCGATTACCATCGAGAAATGCGGTGATTTGACCATACAAAATTGTACGATCAGTAATTTTTCCGCTAAACAGGGCGGAGCGATATATGTAGCTGACTTTGAATATGTGGCTGCTTATGACGGGAAGTTGCATAAGCGTGGAGCGTTAAGTCTCGGATATCATACTACTATTGAGAACTGCTTTGCGGATGAAGGCGGAGCTGTTTATTCAGAGGCATCTGTCGATGGTTATTCGGCTACCTTGACCGGCAATGTTGCTCAGACAAGAGGCGGAGCGATATGCGTTATGGGTTCGGATAATTCCGTAAGTCTTAATGATTGTACTATAACAGGCAACCATTGTGTGACTTCAGCAGGTGCCACAACGGGCGGCGGTGCTATCTACTGCGGAAGCATCAATACTTCGCAGTATGCTGTAACTTCCGATTATAATACTGAAGCGAGAGTCATAAACAATACATGCGGAAACAATGTGCCGAACAACATCTATTTCCCGAACAACAGCAAGTACGATATAGTGTTTTTCAATAGTAATTTCAGTGGAAACGATGACGTTATGATCGGTATTTCCAGATATTCTGTTTCAGATATGGATTTTGTTGCATATGCCAATGACAGCTATACTTTCTCGAAGGCCACTATATCCCAGATCGTCTACGATGATCCGTCTTACACGCTGATCGGATGGGAACAGACCTCGAGCGGAGAATGTTACAAATACCTCAAGGTAATTAAGGATGACCAGAGCAGTGATCCGATATTCCTTAAAGGATTCTCTCTGATCTTCAACGGTTACGAACTCAAGATAAGGATGTCCGTCTATGTTCCTGATCTTGAGAACTACAGTTCGTCGGATTGGACTGCCGAACTTAAAGCAGAAGAAGGAAGCAGATTCTATGTGACGAAGGGTGCTCTTGAATGTGAAGAGGTAAAACTGGAGGATGATGTCGTTTATTTCACCTTCACATATGATCCTACGGATATGACCGTTCCGCTGAACTTTACCGTTCTGAGGGATAATGAACAGATCGTTAATGCCGGAGGTTTTACGGTTCAGGATTATGCTCTGGCCATTCTCAAGAATCCTCAGAAATATAACGAGGGAGATGCTGACATAGCTGCAACACTTGTAAATTACGGTGCTTGCTCCCAGAAATATTTCAAATTCAGGGAGAGCGATCTCGCCGACAGCATCTTGAAAGATTATCCTGATCTTAAGAAAAAGATCGATAATTATGATATGGAAACAAGATTCTTCGATCATGATATAACATTTGGAATTACCAATCGTGACGGAGATATCACCTTATACAGCGTGAGTGCCATCTTCGGAGGAAGTCCTTCCGTCAAGTTGTATTTTAAAGTCAAGGACGGTGTGGATCCTGTTTTCCTGTATTATGATTATGATATCGATGGTTTTAACCAATATGCAGCCAAGAACAAGGGAAACGGTGTCTATACGGTTACGGTTCCGGGACGTTCACTGAGTTATTACGCCTTTGATTCTTCAAAACTTCCGGATCAGCCGGACTTTTCGTATTGTTATCTAAACTCCAGCTCAACGGCGGACTTGTATCTTTTAAACTATCTGAGCTACATGTATAAAAACGGTTCAACGTCCGAGATGAGAGAACTTGCCAAAGGACTGCTGGTTTTCCAGGATGTGGTCATCTCTAAGACACTGTAACGGAGGAACGAATATGGAACCTAAGGAAATCTATTCATCACCTGAGCTTGATCTGATCAAGTTTGAAGCGGATACTGATGTGACCCCATCCGGGTTGGATTCACTCGAAGGCGAGCCTATCATCTTCACCCAGTACCAGCAGCCTTGATCCTTAACATCAGGTTTGATAATACTATTTAATCCCGAGGGCAGATCGCTCCCGGGATTTTTCTCGAAAAAGAACGTCTCATGTCTGAGACGCTCTGTTAGCTGTTATCTTTGATCGAACCGGTCAATCCTCGCGCTTTCTTCTAAGGTAAATATCTCCCAGAATAGCCGCCGTGACGATCATACCGATGGATATTGTTACGACGATCGGTCTTCTAAGACCTCCTTCGCCTGTGGTTACCACAAGACCCGGTGTAGGTGTTGCCGTAGGTGTAGCCGTTGGGGTCGGTGTGGCCGAAGGTGTAGCAGAAGGCGTTGTTGTCGTCGTTGTCGTCGGCGTCGGTGAAGGCGTCGTGGTCGTTGTAGTCGTAGTTGTCGGAGTAGGTGACGGTGTAGAGGACGGTGTCGGCGTTATCTCCTTATTGGTGAAGACGACCTCTGCCGTCTTGGAACTAGCAAAAGTTCCGGTCTTGCCGGTGGATTCCACGGTGTAGCCTGACGGATCTTTTTCGATGACCTCGTATTCGCAGGCGCCCGGAAGGTCACTGATCGTGATGCTCTCGCCGCCTTTCAGGGATATCGTGGCTTCGTAGATGAAGTACTCGACTTCGGACGTTCTGTCGTCCAGACCTGTCTTGGTGCTCTTCTCGGACGAGACTAAGGTGAAGTCGAGATTACCGCTCTTGTCGCCCGTGTACGGATATGTTGTAGGAAGCGCATCGGACGGATCCTTAAGTCTTATAGTAAAATCGAACTCTCCGTTCTTGCCTTCTACGACTTTCTTGAGATTCAGGGAAGAATCAAAGGTCCTCGTATTGACGCACTGGAAATTCATTTCCTGAGCATACTCCGGTGTCCACTCGACAAATTTGTCAGTCGGTGTGTTCGGGCCTGACAGGACCTGGTATCCGTCGCCTACCTCTTCAATCGTGATCTTGGTAAGTGCAGGGATCATGCCGTCTTCGGGGTTATAGTTATCGTATTCGGTATGGTAGATCTCGCTGGAGTTGAGATTAAGAACGACCCAAGGTGCATTGGTCATTTCAAAATCATAGTTTTTACCGATAAGTGCCATCTCATTACGCTTCAGGCTTATATAGAATGAACCGTTCTCGTCTGTCTCGGCGAGACGGAGCGTAAGATCCGAAGGGAGCTGTGCCGGTCCGTATATCTGTGAGTAGGACTGCACGGACTGATATGGACCGGTTATTACTTGTACTTTTCCGGTATGCGGACGGTCATGCACGGTGTCGTATAAGGTAACCTTGAAGTCGTAGAGATTATCATCGTTTGCCAGTGAAGGATCGGCTACGAATTTGGTCACGGAAGCCATGACTGCCCTTCTGCTGTAATATATCGTCCAAAGTCCCGAATATGTAAGATCCATGATGCCGCTGGAGAGATATTTATACCCGGTCGAGGTTGTCGTCGCGAAGAAAGTTCCCGACAGGTTCTGAACATTACCTTTCCAATACAGATGGTGTTCTTCGCTGTCAGAGAAATCGTAATTGCTGAAATGGATACCTGTCGGGATACCGTTGATGGTGAGCTTTTTGTTCATAGGAACTTTAACGTCTATGATCAAGTTGTTATTTTCGGATGTCGGTTTGTAGACCGTCGCGTCTCCCTCTATCGTGTAGCTGAATTCGGAAAGATCGAGGCCGTGTTCATCCCAGAAAGTCATATGGAACAAGTACTCACAGTCATCGGTCCAGCTGTCTTTATAAAATGTCGGCAGGATGCTTATGGATGTATATATGGACTTGCTGTCGACGGTATAGCTGATGCTCTTATCAGAGTCGAGGATAAGGGAATTGTTTGAGTCGAGGTCCGTTGTGGATATCTTCTCGTATATGGAATCTGTCGAACCGTCAGTCCTGATCCTTCTGATCGGTCTTACTGTTACCGTCGTATTGTCGGGAAGACCCTGGAACGTGGCTGTTGATCCCGGCAAGATCTCGATGCCGCATTTACCGTCGGTAAATGTTACGGTCGAGACCGTTGCACCCGTAATGTTATATGTTCCGGTCAGGGGGTCCCCTGATTCGGTTACAGCGCTAACCGAGACCGTATACCCGTACGGAAAGTTTGCTACGGTATTTCCGCTGTCGTCGACGGCGGTAAAGCCGATGGACAGGTCGTGGTCCGTGGAGGCCGCCATTACAGGCGTACAAATGGAGCCGAACACCAAAAATAAGGACAGCATAACAGCTGCCGGAAAGAAGGATCTTTTATTCATAACTGTTCCCCTTTGGTAATAAAATCAACACCTAATAAGTATAAAATATTTTTATGCATATGACAAAATAAATATAATTCAGAGGTGACAAATCACATACCATATTTTCATTGATTTTGTCAAAAATGTGTCCAAATCTATTGTTTATTTGTGATATAAGAAATATAATTTTTACAGTAAGTATTTTTGTTGGAGGCTTCGCATGAATGACGAATTGAAGGACATCGTCTATAGCGATCTGTATCGTTATACAGGAAATAAGCGAAGCCATGACCGCATTTTTCTGACATACATCGAAGAGATCAGATCCAGCCCGGAATTCAGTTATATCAGCGCTTTGAGGCGCACTCAGTACTACTATCGTCAGACTGAGAGATATGACGGCTGGAGGAAGAAGCTGTACCAGTTTAAGTTCAAGTTCTTTAACATGTACCTGGACAGCCTGTCGCGTAAATATCACATTCAGATCCCGTATGACACCCAGATCGGCAAGGGTTTTTACCTGGCCCACTTTGGTCGTGTCATCATTCACCCGAAGTCAGTCATCGGCTATAACGTTAACGTTTCCACCGGTGTTGTTATCGGTACCCAGTTCCGTGGTAAGAGGAAGGGTGCCCCGACTATCGGCAACTACGTGTGGATCGGTGCGAATGCGATCATCGTCGGTAATGTAACTATCGGTAATAACGTACTTATCGCTCCGGGCGCTTACGTCAACTTTGACGTGCCGGACGGTTCCATAGTAATCGGTAACCCGGGTCTCATCAGACGAGCTCCGAGTGCTACATTCAGTTATATCAACAATACGATTATCTTCGATGAAGTCAATGTCAGAAGCGACTCGGTTCCGGTCGCACATGAGACAAGATTTAGTCGAAGAGGTTGATCGTGAGTATTCATAATATATTTTTCGAAAACAATAGGAAACAACTGATCGAGGCGGTAGAAGACAATATCGCCTTGGTTTTGTATGCGGGAAAACCTGAGAGGATGTCCGCTGACAACGACTACAGGTTCCTGCCTGACAGGAATTACTACTATCTGACGGGTATTGAGGATGAGGACACCGCCGTGATCATCGTCAAAAGAGACGGCGAGGCGGAAGTGAGCTTATTCGTTCCTGAAAAAGACAGCATGAAGGAGCGCTGGCACGGCAAGCGCAAGACTCACAAGGAGTATTCCGAATTGTCCGGCATCCCCGAAGATCACATTTTCGATCAGGAGACCCTGGACGACAAGGTTTTCGAGGTGATCCAGGACAAGAACGTACTCATAGGTTATGACGGAAGTTCCATCAAGGCGCAGTCCAAGGACTTCGTTAATCTGGCGCTGAAGACCAGGTCGTCTGAGGAACTCATCGACATCCAGAAGACCATGATGAACATGCGTACAGTCAAAAAGCCTGAGGAGATCGAGGCGATCAGGAAGGCCGCAAAGATCACCGAAGAGGCCGTGGACGAACTTAAGAAGTTCATCAAGGTCGGCATGAACGAACTTGATATCTATACGAAGCTCGAGTACGAGATGGCCAGAAGAGGCGTGCTGGTGCCTGCTTTTGGAACTATCGCTGCGATTGGCGAGAACGTCTTCTATCTGCACCACGGAACACCTGAAGATATCACCATCAAGAAGGGCGACATCGTCCAGATCGACCTGGGCGGACGCGTGGACGGTTACTGCGCTGATATCTCCAGAGCCCTGTTTGTTGGCGTTTCAGACGATGCGGAGCTGGAAAGAAGGAAGTCGAGCCTTCACGGTCTTATCGTAAACTTAAGACGCGAAGCCTTTAAGTTCATCAGGCCCGGCATTACTATCCCTGAACTTAATGCTCACATGAAGGGGATCGCTTATAAGTGGCTCCTGAATGAAGGTTTAATACAAATGAAATCTGACGGAGAAGAAAATGATGCTAATATTGTGTCAGAATATTATTGGCACAATACGTCTCATCATATGGGACTCGATGTCCACGACATATCCGTTAGAGAGGAGCCTTTGAAGGAAGGCAACTGCCTGGCAGTGGAACCGGGCGTCTACATCAAGGAATGGGGGATCGGGTTCAGGATCGAAGATGATGTGCTCGTAACATCAGATGGCTGCGAACTTTTGAGCAGCGGTTATGACGAACCGGAGGTCCTTTAAGTGATTGTCCTTAAGATAAGCGCACTTACGATATACATTTTGATAGCGATAGTCCTGCTCATATTGCTCGCAGGCTGTCTTGTCATACTCTATATCGCCCTCGGCAACCGCTTTTTCGCGCAGGCCTTCTACAGAAGAGAACCTATGCCTACTGTGGACAGATCGCCTCTCGAGATCGATCAGTCAGATGTCATCGGCAGAGGCAGGAACTGGTTTTACACCAACAGAATGGAATTTCTTAACGTCAGGGTCACGGCCTTCGACGGCATCAAGCTTCAGGGTTACTACAGACCTTCCTCCGACAGGGAGTGCAGGAACGTAGTCATCCTTCTTCACGGCTACAACGAGCATCCGTCAATGGTCAGCGCATACGCGAAGCTCATAATGACCAAGATCCAGTGCCACGTCCTTATAATCCACCAGCGCGCTCACTGCATGAGCGGCGGCAAGTTCACGTCCTACGGCCTTTGCGAGAGCGTGGACCTGGGCGCATGGATCAATTTCTGTAAAAGACAGCACGGCGATAACGCCAGGATCTTCATCTTCGGCCGCTGCATGGGTGCCGTCACTGCGCTTCTGGCTGCTGAGCAGGAGGATTTCTCCGAGAACGTCGCAGGCATCATCGCTGACAGCCCGTACGACAAGTTCTCTCGCCCGTTCCTGGATCTCGGCAGGAGAAGATACAAGGTCGACTGCTCCATCTTCTACAAGTGGATCAAGCGCTGCGTCGCCTTAAGGTTCAACTTCGACATCGACAAGTGCGACTGCGCCCTGGGAGCCGACAGGATCAAGGTCCCGGTGCTCCTTTTCCACGGCGAGAAGGATCATGTCGTTAATCCGGACGCCTCGAAAAAGATCTATGACCGAATCCGTTCTCCTAAGCGTATGATAATAGTCGAAAACGCGGACCATATGGAATCTTATGCAAAGGCCCCTGCACTCTACGAAAAGGAAGTCGAAAACTTCATCGAGCAGTGCGTTATCAGACTGGTCAAGCTGGGCAGGATGTGAAGGGGATAATTAGCACAAAGAAACCCCCTAAAAAAATTCATTTTTCTATGGCACATTAAATAATAACTGTGATATGATTTATTCTAATTTACAAAAATAGAATAGAGTCTGGGAGGTATTATTTATGGCTAAAATTTTCGAAGAAGAATCCCGTACATTTAGTGAGTATCTTTTGATACCGAATCTCACTACAGAAAAGAACACACCTGACCAGGTCGACTTATCAGCTCCGATCTGCAAGTACAAGAAGGGTCAGGAAGAATCCAAACTCAAGATCAATATCCCGGTAGTTTCTGCTGTTATGCAGGCCGTTTCAGATTCAGGCATGGCGATCGCACTCGCAAGATGCGGCGGTATGTCTTTTATTTTCCAGTCTCAGTCTATCGAATCTCAGTGTGAGATGATCCGTAAAGTTAAGAAATACAAAGCAGGTATCGTTACTTCCGATTCCAACCTTACTCCTGATTCCACTTTGGAAGAGGTTTTGGCACTTAAGGAAGAGAAGGGCCACGGCACAGCAGCTGTTACCAGCGACGGTACATCAACAGGTAAGCTTTTAGGTCTCGTTACAACAAGAGACTACCGTGTAAGCAGAATGTCCACAGATACAAAGGTTAAGGAGTTCATGACTCCAATCGAGAAGCTCGTTACAGCACCTGAGGGAACAACTCTTAAGGAAGCTAACGATATCATCTGGGACAACAAGATAAACCAGCTCCCGATCGTAGATAAAGACGGATGCCTCGTAGGTCTCGTTTTCCGTAAGGACTATGAGTTCCACAAGGCTAACCCGCATGAACTCTTGGACGCAGATAAGAAGCTCGTTGTAGGTGCAGGTATCAACACACGTGACTATGAAGAGAGAGTTCCTGCTCTTATCGAAGCAGGTGCTGATGCTCTCTGTCTCGACTCCTCAGACGGATTCTCAGTATGGCAGGAGAGAGCTCTTAAGTGGATCAAGTCCAACTATCCTGACGTTATCGTCGGTGCAGGTAACGTAGTAGACGATGAGGGCTTCAAGTTCCTCGCAGATGCAGGTGCTGACTTCATCAAGATCGGTATCGGCGGCGGTTCCATCTGTATCACACGTGAGCAGAAGGGTATCGGTTGCGGTCAGGCTTCCGCAGTTTTGGCAGTTTCCAAGGCTCGTGACGAGTACTTCCAGAAGACAGGCGTATATATCCCGCTTTGCTCTGACGGTGGTATCGTTCATGACTATCACATGACACTCGCTCTTGCTATGGGTGCTGACTTCCTCATGCTCGGCAGATACTTCGCAAGATTCGACGAGTCCCCAACGAGAAAGCTCATCGTTAACGGAAGCTACGTTAAGGAGTACTGGGGCGAAGGTTCCAACAGAGCTCGTAACTGGCAGCGTTATGATGACGGCGGAAAGGGCGGCAAGATGGCATTCGAGGAAGGCGTTGATTCCTACGTTCCATATGCAGGACCTCTCAAGAGCAACCTCGACACATCACTTGCTAAGGTTAAGGCTACAATGTGTTCCTGCGGTTCTTCCAGCATCGAAGAGTTCCAGCAGAAGGCAAGACTCGTTGTCGTATCTTCCACATCCATTATCGAGGGCGGCGCTCACGATGTTATCCAGAAGGAGAACGACAGAACAGCTCGATAAGCCCTAAATTATAATAATATTTGTTATTTTGGGTCTTATGGAGTACAATATGTTTCGTTATGACCAGAAACTAAAGCGAGGTTTTTAAAATGGCAGAAGAATTAGAAAAGAATGTATATACCGCCGAAGGTCTGAAGCGTTTGCAGGATGAGCTTGCAGAGAGAAAGACAACTATCGCGGCTGAAATATCCGAGCGTTTGAACGAAGCAAGAGCTCAGGGCGACCTCTCAGAGAACTCTGAGTACGATGACGCTAAAGAAGCTCAGGCTAAGAACGAGGCTCGTATCCAGGAACTCGTTGCTCTCCTCAAGAATGCTGAGGTTTTGGGTGATGACGAGATCTCCAAGACAAAGGTATCCCTCGGTTGTACTGTAGTCGTTCGTGACGAAGAGACAAAGACCGAAGAGACATACGAGCTTGTAAATGCTAACGAGGAAGACATCTTCAACAACAGGATCTCCATCGAGTCACCTGTTGGTGCCGCTATCGTAGGCAAGAAGAAGGGTCAGGTTGTTGAGGTTACAACACCTGCAGGTTCTTTCAAGTACAAGGTAATCAAGATCGGTAAGTAATTAATTATTGATTCTTTTCGAAAAAGCGCGTAAGGATCAAAACTCACGCGCTTTCTCTTTTTTTCGAGAAATATAAAAACAATAAGGAGCTACAAAAATGGCAGACAACGAGAATTCACAGCAGGTGAACGTTAACGAGCAGATCAAGATCAGGAAGGAAAAGCTCGCAGCAATGCAGGCTGAGGGCAAGGACCCGTTTCAGATCACAAAATACGATGTGACATATCACTCTCTTGATGCGAAGAACAAATTCGAAGAGCTCGATGCCAACCTCAAAGCACAGCTTGACCTGGACCTCGACGAGGAAGCCAGCGCAGAGCAGCTTAAGATCCTCCACGAGGGAAACAGGATCGAAGTTTCCGTCGCAGGACGTATGCTCCTCAAAAGAGTCATGGGTAAGGCTTCTTTCGCAACCATCAGCGATCTTCAGGGCAACATCCAGCTCTATGTAACACGTGACGCTTTGGGCGTTGACGATTACCAGGCATTCAAGAAGTACGATATCGGTGATATCCTCGGTGCTAAGGGTTACCTCTTCAGAACAAAGACCGGTGAGGTCTCCATCCACGTTGAGTCCCTTACACTTCTTTCTAAGAGCCTTCAGGTTCTCCCTGAGAAGCACCACGGTCTTACTAACACAGACATGCGTTACCGTCAGCGTTACCTCGACCTCATCGTTAATCCTGAGGTTAAGGATACATTCGTTAAGCGTTCACAGATCATCAAGGAGATCAGAAACTTCCTCGACGGCAGAGACTTCATGGAAGTCGAGACTCCTATGCTCGTAAGCAATGCAGGCGGTGCAGCCGCTCGTCCGTTCGAGACTCACTACAACGCTCTTGACGAAGACGTTAAGCTGCGTATCTCCCTCGAGCTCTACCTCAAGAGACTCATCGTCGGCGGACTTGAGAGAGTTTACGAGATCGGCCGTGTTTTCCGTAACGAGGGTGTTGATACAAGACACAACCCTGAGTTCACACTCATGGAGCTTTACCAGGCATACACAGACTACTACGGTATGATGGAGCTCACAGAGAGCATGTTCCGTTATCTTGCTGAGAAGGTCTGCGGTACAACAGTTATCAAGTACGGCGATATCGAGATCGACTTCGGTAAGCCATTCGAGAGACTTACAATGAACGATGCCATCAAGAAGTATGCAGGCATTGATTTTGATACAGTTAAGACAGATGAAGAGGCTAAGGCCCTTGCTAAGGAGCATCACGTAGAGTACGAGGAGCGCCACACCAAGGGTGATATCGTTAACCTTTTCTTCGAGGCATTCTGCGAAGAGAAGCTCATCCAGCCTACATTCATCATGGATCACCCTATCGAGATATCTCCTCTTACAAAGAAGAAGCCGTCTGATCCTTCAAAGGTAGAAAGATTCGAGCTCTTCATCAATACATGGGAGATGTGTAACGCATATTCCGAGCTCAACGATCCTATCGATCAGCGCGAGAGATTCGCTGCTCAGGATGCCGCATTCGCAGCAGGTGACGAAGAAGCTAACCACACAGATGAGGACTTCCTCACAGCGCTCGAGATTGGTATGCCTCCTACGGGTGGTATCGGATACGGAATCGACCGTCTCGTAATGCTTCTTACAGACAGTCCAAGCATTCGTGACGTTTTGCTCTTCCCGACGATGAAAAGTAAAGACTGAAGATGCCCTAATTTATTGCGTTTGCGGGTTTTAAGACAGTTTTGACATCAGTATTTGACAGCAGTAGCCCGGAAACCCAACGCAGGTAAGGTTAAATCGCACAATCAAAGCCCTGGGATAAAATCCTGGGGTTTTTGTTTTCCAGGTTTTGCGGAGTTTTGCATGCTTTTGCCAGGATTTGCCGATTTACTTATTCATTGTTTGGCAATGAGAGATGTCTTGTAAAATCGCACCTGCGAATGCGGAAATCGCACAGTGGAAAGGATCTTAGGTTCCACATATCCTTTTGCTAAGAAGACTGCAAAAGGAGGTGCCCGTTCTTGAGAAAGAAGCCAAAGCTTGATCTTGGCATCAATGCCTTTGAAGAGCTGTTCATGGACGAGAACGAGCGGATCGCAGCACGTCTTCCTAAGATATACGATATCCCCATAGAGCTTATAGACGACTTTCCCTCACACCCATTCAAAGTAAAGATGGACGAGGATATGGAAAACCTCGTGGCGAGCATAAAAGAACAAGGCCTTATAACTCCGGTAATACTGCGCACCAAGGAAGACGGAAGATACGAGATGATCTCCGGTCACCGCAGAAAGGAAGCCTGTCTGCTTGCCGGGTTAACCACGATCAAAGCCGAAGTCCGTGAGCTGACTCATGATGAGGCTATAATACTCATGGTTGACTCAAATCTCCAACGTACGATGATCCTGCCAAGCGAGAAGGCATTTTCCTATAAGATGCGTCTGGAGGCTCTTAGAAGGCTTCCTGGACGGCCAAAAGATAATCCGTCCCCAGTGGGGACGAATTTTGGCCTAAGGTCAAAT
>CAMYXL010000043.1 GCA_947303255.1 uncultured Clostridia bacterium
TATCGCTGAGCGCCATGAACAACGGTACCGATATGTGTTTTTTGTTATTGAGGAACAGTCCCGGAACAGCTGCAAATCTCTCTGCTCTGTTCTCGCCATGAATAGCATCGATTACGCTTATCTTACTCATTCTTCTGAGAGCGAAGAAGCTGAAGAGAATGATAAGTGCAACAGTTGTTATACTTGCAACAGCACCGATGATTATCATCATGGAAACATCAGGATACATGATGTGCATAACGAACTTATTGAACAAGAGCTTACTCGCGATGAATCCGGCAGGAAGTCCGATAATGCCTCCGATGATCGCGAACACGAGATACTTTACGATGAACAGAGTCTTATATGACAAAGACCACACACCGATTGCTTTCATCATACCTATCTCGCGTTCTTCCCTTTTGATCGCAGACTTAAGACTAAAGTCGATCGTTATCATTGTCATCGCCATAACTGCTACAGCCACTACGAGCATACATGTAGAAACAATGATCGCGAACAGGCCGTCGTTGGTAAGAAAGAGGACTTTCGATGCATTACCGCCGGCACCGTAATCCTTGTACTTAAGGATCTGGTCGGTATAATAATCTCTCAAAGTGTTGATGTAGTCACCGTCCTCGATGTCAACTTCAGATACAAACACTTCGATCTTCTGAGGACATTCATTGTAGAACAGTTCCTTGTCACGATCAGACAAATAGAACTGATCTGCATATGCAGTTGCAGGATTCTTGTAAACTTCAGAAACAACATACTCGTACGTATTTCCGAACTGAGTTGTAAGATGAAGCTTATCACCTGCTTCAACTCCGAGTCTGTTGCTGAATGTCTGAGACACTGCAACGCATCCGTTCGGCACTTCAAAATATTTGTTGTCGAAGTCGATCGGAATATCATACTTATCAGGCATATCCGTTACGTAAACACCTGATGAATAGTGAACCTTACCGCCTTCATATCCTACTACCTCAATATTCGAAAACGGAACGAATACTTTCTCAATATGCTCTTTGCCTGTTACGATCGGCATCTCATCAAGATCATCCATGAATCTGTCAACGAGACCCTGTCTGTCAGACATATCCGCATTGACCGTAAAGTATCCGTCAGATGTATGACACTTCTCGTATGTCTTCTTCTCTCCTCCCAAAAGTGCGTAGAGAAGAGTTGATCCGATTACCATGAACATGACCGCTGCGATCATGAATATAAACGCTACGATATTAAGGCCCGGTTTGTCCTTAAGATCTCTTTTTAACATTCGAAAATACATATTACCAACCCATCTCTCCTAGCCAATTTCTTACCTGACGTTCTCTAACCGAGATATCGTCGCCGTCCTTCATCTTGCCGAGGATAAGGTCGCCCTGGATATTACCGTCGACCAGATAGATTATCCTGTCAGAGATCGATGCAACCTTCTCACTATGTGTAACCATAAGGATCGTTGTGCCCATTCTGTTTGCATCAAGAAGCCTGTCCATAACTTCGCCTGAAGCCTTGGAATTAAGAGCTCCCGTAGGCTCATCAGCAAAGATTACCTTAGGATGATTTATAAGTGCTCTGCAAAGACAAGCCCTCTGGAGCTGTCCGCCGGAAACTTCCGTGATCTCACGATCTGCCTCATCGATGATGCCGAGTTTTCTCATAAGATCTTCAGCATCTTTTCTGATCTCTTCTCTTGGTCTGATCTTAGCCTGAAAACCCGGAAGGATGATGTTATCGATGATGCTCAGTTTCTTCATCATGTACATCTGCTGGAAAACAAATCCCATCTTTATAAGTCTTAAGTTAAGAAGGTCTTTCTCCTTCATGGAAGATATCTCATCGCCGTCGAAAAACACGCTTCCGGCTGTTACGTTATCCATTCCGCTTACCGTATAAAGAAGGGTCGATTTACCTGAACCTGAAGGTCCCATTACTGATACAAATTCGCCCTCTTCTACTTTAAAATTCACGTTCTGAAGAACGTTGTTGCTCTGCTTATTTACTATGTATGTTTTGCAAAGATCCCTTGTTTCTATGACAGTACTCATCTACTGCAACCTCCATTTCTCATCTATGGTCTCTATTGTCAAACTTAACTATTAAAAAATCCTTAAAGCGTTTAATATTTTTCGGAAAGAAAAAGTCCCCTGAACTCGAGGCTCAGGAGACTATTTAGATTATTAAACAACTTATATGATCCGGTATTTATCCTTGTTCTTTATTCTATCGAATCGCTCTTTATCCATGATCTTGGGATCCGATTCCTTTCCGAAAACATTGGTCTTTACGACCCAGAAAGTGTTTCCGTCCTGAATATCCACCAGTTCTTCGAAAACTTCATGAGTGTTAAGATGCGAATGAGTGAGCTGAATCTCTTTTCCGGCTTTGATATACGAGTATCCTACGTACCATTCCGTTAACATAATACTACTGGATTTTTCGTACGGGGTCCCGGTAACATAAACTCTTACAACGATACCATTCGGCAAAAGCCAGACAAATCCGTCTTCGCGGATTTCAGTAACGGTACCGATACGTTCAGGGATCATATTAAAGACCTCCAGAAGTTCTTTCACTTTATAAAAGTCAAAAGTAACCGGAGCTTTCCTACCTTTATATTCTTTCCAAACATCCCTGATAACCTTGTAGACTGTAACTTCTGAGCCGTCTCCAGGAAGTTTTTCCCACCGAACGTCAAGAGGATATATTGAAAAAACCTCACAGAGTTCTCCTCCGAATACGCATGTGTATTCGTCAGTCTCAATCTTCGAATATGCTTTTGTTCCGCTGATCTTCATTTCAGTCTATCCCCAAATAAAAAAATTATAACACAAGGCCGTCTCAGTCAATTTTGAGACGGCCCTTATAAGGTTGTTATAAGAAGTTATGGCCAGTTCTCGATCCCGAGTCCGTTAAGCGACAGTCCGTAGTAATTCAGGACTGCTTCGATGGAATCCAGATATGCTCCGTAGTTTTTCAGGTAGATATCCTGGAATTGTTCAATGGTTATCATCTCACTGTCGCCGAACATCTCTTCGAGTGTCATATCATTGCTCTTGGAATTCTCCGAATAGTATGATCTGTCACCCAGTTCCCTGTAATAGTAAGCGTATAAACCTTCTTCGCTTTCAAATATCTCACCGGATCCGCATTTACTGATAAGATCGTCAGGATCACATTTTCCGGTAGTGGCCATTACGATCTGTGCCATATCATCATATTCCGGAACCTGACCAAAGTGAGTACTTATACCGAAATCAAAAGCGTAGAAACTGTCCTCAGGATAATAATCATCCACGTAACGGCGGAGAGTATAGCTCATCTGCATATCATCTTTGACCGGTGACTCATAGGTGATCAGAAACCCGTCAGGGTTAGCAGCTATCTCTACTACCGCACCTGTATCAATCTCATTTGACGCACCGACCGATATCTCGACATATCCGCCGTCAGGCTTTTTTCCGGTTTCTGCACAAAGAGATTCATAAAGACATTCTTCCCATGTCTTACCGCAATCCGTACATACTCTGTCCTCGAAAACGTGCTCTTCCATGATCTCTTTTGAGGAAGGCTTGGCCTCGGAACTCTCCTCCTCGGATTCCATGGTCTCTTCTTCGCTGGTCTCATCATCCTGTATCTTTTTTCCGTCATCCGAAGTCTTACACGAACAAAGAACCGACATCAATGTCAAACTCAGAAACAAAGCCGCCGACTTCAAAACACAAGATTTTTTCATATTGCCCTCCCATCAGAAAAAATACATCTGATTACTATATAACACTTAAGCATCCATTTTTTCAATCTCGATAAAAGGTGAAAACAACATAAGACCATCTCAGTTAGCTTAGAGACGGTCTTATTTGAGGTTGGTATATGAAGTTATCGGTTGTTATCTTAATTATGCTTCTTTAGCTTCTTTTGCTGCTTTTTCTTTAGCCGCCTTCTTTTTCTTTTCGTCCTCGCACAATGCAATTACTGAGCTTAAGCAAGCTGTGTTAGAACACAGAAGGAATACATCGGTATTTGAAGGAGTCCTCTTAAGAACAAATATATCATATACAAAGACGCCTACTGTTGCGAGTAATACGATTGCAGCGAATACCGGTAATACTGTTGTAATTGTGATCTTCTTGTTTGTGTTTTTCATTTCTTTACCCTCCCGAGGTGTTTGTGTTTTTGTTTTGTGATTACATCATACAAACCGGGATTTAACACTTCGCAAATCACGTATCAAGAATTTTTACAGAATATATAAAGAAATAGTTAAGCCTGACTCTTATATTCTTCGATCGTATTCAGTACATCATATATCCTTCTTCCGAGATCACCGGTTTTATGTTTTCTCATTTAAATCATCCCCCAACGATCAATGCCTGGCTATAGCTAAAACTTCGGCGAACTTAGTATATAGATCACCTGCTTTGGGATTACTTCCAAAATCATATGAGATCTCTTTTTCTCCGTGATACCTTATGGAAACGGTATAACGAGTCGTACCACATCCGAGGCCTGATTCGGATTTAGCATTATAGATCTTGTCCAGTTCCTCTATAGTCGGGATACTCATTTTATACTGATATCTGCTCAGTTTATACGTCTCTTCTCCGTTTACCGTAACAAAGTACTTTCCGTCTCTTTGATAAAAGAAGTAATAAGACGTGACGTTAGTATAGCCTCCCTGCTGCCAGAAGTACGAGTAATATACAGGAAGCGGCTCTTTGTAATCCTTCACGACAGATACTGTTACGATACCGGCAACTACAAAAGACAGAGCAATGATGAGCATAATAATCCATTTACGTTTCATGATCTCGTACTCCTTTTCGAGTGTTTTCGAAAAATAATGATGGCAGCCAGATTAATGACAATATTCGCGGCAGCGGCACGGAACATGATCCTGAATATTATCCTCTCACCCGGGATTACGGATAGCTTGCCTTTGGTTAGGAATACGCGGAGTGCCGCAAGTCTTACTTCTGTCCTGGTTATTGGATCAGTTGCTTTAAACTCGATATTCGACTCCGCATCATCATGAGGACAGGCATAATAGAACTGAAGCCAGTCATCATCGGACATGGTCTTGGTGTACACGAGATACGGACCTTTAAGGCTGATATCGTAGTAGCGGAGCATGAGTAATTCATATCTGCTCTTTAGTTCCAACTTGTGAAGTTTCAGGGGCCACGTGGTAACATCGCGATGGTACAGACGATCATCCATCGTACGACCTGTCTTCTTTTCATACATCCATTCGATAAACTTTGCGTTCTTTCCCAAATAGGGCAACGGCGTTTTTCTCTTTACGAAAAGGGATACATTGACATCCTCCATTTGAATTCGACGACAGATATTGTTTAATGATTCTTTGTCATTTTTGGTAATATCCCATTCCCGATACACTGCGGATGAATCGTCACCTTTTTGGGAATACACCCTGTAATCCTCTATTCCGTATGCTTCAAAAACTTCCTTCATCGCGCAGACTATCCTTGTAGGATCACTGTCCGTATTCTTTCGCAATATTGAATTCTCTGCCTTAATGAACTTATCTAATTGTTCGCCATAACCGACTCCGAACTTGTAATCGTACAGTATTTTCTCCTCACCGGGATACTTAAGTACGACCGGATTATCGTCATCAGATCGACCCTCAGCGTATGACCTTTTTAGTTCACTGATATCCGGAACACATTCTCTGTATTGTTCTTCGGTTATTACATATTTAACGCTTCTCTCAGCTTTATTATGATCGATGATCATATAGTACTTACGATTTTTGATGAATGCCGTATATCTGACTGCAGACGGGAAACAACCTGCATGATCGCAATAGTAAAACTCATAGTATTCAGGAAGCGGGCTTTCTTTTTTTGTGCTGAAATTCATAACGGATATCACTATTGATATTCCAATCAAAATAATAACAGCAATGACAGTTAGTTTTCTCATGATTGTCGCTCCCCATATCGTTTGACCTGATTATAAAAAGAGCATCTGCCTTAGCAAATGCTCTTGGAATAACTTACAAACTATGTGGAATAACTTACATTAATCAAAGAGGTAAGAAAACTTCCAGTTCCGTTTCTTCTGTCTCGTCCAGGTATCTCGCGACTATGTCTCCGCCAAGTTTTCGAGCGATGAAAGAAGCCTCATAAAGACCCAATCCGTTACCTTCAACCTCACTCGCATTTGAGCCTCTCCAGAAACTATTGAAGATATACGGCATCTCGCCTTCAGGGATCCTGCTGCCCTTGTCGCGGACGGCAAATGTATAACCGTCTTCATTCTTATCGACGATCACCTTGATGCCCCTGCCGTCACCATACTTGATCGCGTTCTCCATGAGCTGTGTAAGGATACGTATGATGCCGGTCTTATCGCTGTTGATCATGACCTTGCTTCTCATATCGATCGCATACGGGATCCTTAAAACGCTTAACCTGTTGTCATACTCACGCTTAATGAATTCCTCTATCTCAGTAAGATAAAATGATTCTTTCTTCGGCTCGAAAACAACCACTCCCTTGGATGCACTCTCAAGAAGTTCCTGCAGCAAAATGGTGATGTCATCTGCATTCTTGGTGATCTTATCAGCGACCTCGGAATCCTTCTTATCAGGAACGCCGTCGTCTCTATATAGTCCGCTCTTTATCGCTTCGGAATAAAGCTTGATATTGGCAACAGGTGTCTTGATTCCGTGAGCGATCGTTGATACCAAAGTAAGCTGTTCTTTCTCCATCTGACGAAGCTTTTTGTTGTCACCTGAAAGCCTGTCACGGAGCATGTTCATTCCCCAGATGTATCTTCCGAAATATCTGTTCTTCGATTCAGGAAGTGCATCCGCATTCTCGTTTTTGGCAATACGTTCAGGATATTCGGAAAGTCTGTTGAAAGGCATGATGACCTTACGGTCGATGTAGATGAAGAACAATACTGTTATCACGAAAACGATCGCGATGGTAGCTTCACATATAAGTATCGTTCGAAGCATGTGATCATCATTAAATGAGAAAACAAGAAAACCTTGGACGGTTCCGCCTTTGGTTATTGTCCAAACGGACGAGCCACCCGCGAGTTCGTACATTCCGTCTTCGGATCCTTCAACAGATATGTATCTGATATCAGTCGGAACATTATTCTTGCCGTACTCTTCTTCCCATGAGTTTGAGGAGAGCATCAACTTAAGTTCTGACTCAATGTTGTCCTTTGAGGAGAGTTCAGATGTAACACGGTTCATCAAGGTTTTTCTCTGGCCTTTGCTTCTGTCCTCTGTTTTCGAGAGGAAAAGGAATACACCAAGGCCCAAAAGAACGCATATGACGAAAAGGAGAATGTACTTACTTAAGTATTTCTTCATTACTCAGGAGCCTCGCCGAACTTGTAGCCGACACGCCACACGGTATGGATGTACTTAGGATTCTTCGGATCATCCTCCAGCTTTTCTCTGAGCCAACGGATATAGACCGTGAGAGTCGACATCTCAGAGATACAGTCCGAACCCCAAACAGCATCGAACAAAGCTTCCTTGTGGATGACCTTGTCAGGGTTCTTAAGAAAATAGATAAGTATATCGAGTTCCTTGCCGTTAACGGAGATAACTTTGTCTCCCTTACGCACGGTCATGTCATCGAGATCGACCTTAATGTCCTTGTAGGAAAGTTCCTTGTGCTCTTCCCGCATGTCGTAGTTACGGCGAAGGATCGCCTTGATCTTGGACGATAAGACAGGAATGGAGAACGGCTTCTCGATATAATCGTCAGCACCTACATCAAGACCTAATATCTTACTCTGATCATCGTTCCTGGCGCTCATCATGAGAACAGGAAGACCAAGATCCTTACGGATGATACGAAGAGTCTCAAATCCGTCAAAACCCGGAAGCATGACATCCAGGAGCATGATCCTGAACTTGTCCTCTTTAAGTGCGAGGATGCCCTGTTCACCTGACGTTTTCCAAGTAACCGAATATCCTTCGCGCTTTAAGAAATCACGAATGAGTGCTCCGAGTTCTTCGTTATCTTCGACGATCAGAATATCTGTCATATCAGTTAGACTCTTCTTCCGTTATTTCAGACTCTATGACCTCGCTTGTTTCTTCCGTTGGCGGAGGTGACATCTCGCCTGCGATCAGAGGACCACAGGAAGTGCACAATAAAGATGTTCCAACCAATGATGCTACACCGAGAGCATAAAGCGGTATTTTGTAATTCTTCTTAGGATCTATCTTCATAATAAAATCCCCCCTTCTTCCGTCATCATTATAACATAAGAAGAAGGGGGGGCTCACTTTTATGGCTTATTTATTTGGCTATCACACAATAACCGTTATAGGCGTATCCGTCCTCGCCTACAAGACATGTATCAGTTCTCTTGAAACCATAACTTAAGAATGCTTTTTCTCGTTCCACCGCGTAGATAGGTACCTTCGAAATGATCTCATTACAGTCGAACAGTTCGTAAGCAGGAGGAATTATAACTGACAGGATTTCTCTAATTGATACCTCGTTCTCATAATCCGATCCCACATCAAGACGGATAACTCCAACTTCTCCGAAATCGCCGTTGGACGGCCTATGGAACATCTCTATGGTTCCAACTGCCTTGGCTGTTTTCTTATCGATGATAGTCCAACGAACAAAGTACTTCTCATTATACGAGTACAGCCAAAAATCAACAGCTGAGGTCATTTTCTCCTTTGTCGGATAATAGAAATTATCACCGTGACAGTTATCACTGTTAAAGTACGGAAGTGCCTTCTTATCTCCGTAGACACATAGAAGGTCATCTATATCTTCCTTCTCAACAAGTCGTAAAAGCCACTTATCATTCTCTAAAACCGGACAATGATCATATACATTTTCCATTTAAAATTCCTCCCGTTACTCTTGTTGATCTTATTGTAGACCAACCCCGGGAGGATGTCAAACATTTGTTCTTTTTCTATTGATCAGTCTTTCTCGCTATAAAGTGTCGTAAGACAATCCTCGAGCGTTTTCGCTGCAACACCTATATTCTTTGGCTTGTCCGAAAGCATAACACCATCCACTATAAATAGTTTGATATCAGTGCTTGACAGCGATGTTCCTCAAGTGTTATATTCCTTTTATGAATGAATTTTCGTTCAGTCAAAAAGGAGTGAAAGGATATGCCTAAGAGCGAAGAACAGTGTAAACAGCAAAGAGATGAGATGAAAAGAAGGATCCTTAAGGATGCTTCTTTGTACTTTGCGAGGAACGGATTCGGTGATACTAAGATCGGAGATCTTGCTAAACATATTGGGATAGGACAGGGTACGATCTACCTTTACTTTAAGTCTAAAGAAGAACTTTTCGAGGAGATCAGAAATTCTGCGGATAATAAGGAAGAAATAAAGAAACTGGATGCTCTTTCAAATCTTCCCTTGCCTGCAAAGACAAAGATAGACATGATCTCATCCGAGATGGAAAAGAAGCTTAAAAAAGACGAAGAATATGTAGTTAAGATCACTCTTCTTACACAACTTCTTATGGAGCAGCAAGAGGCCCTTTACAAGAACGATCTTTATAAGATCCTGGCTAAAATCATAAGGCAGGGACAAAAAGAAGGAAGCATTGTAAAAGGCGATGCAATATACCTTGCTGATCTCTACTGGGGAACGGTATATATGTATGCGTTAAAGAAGCTCTTTGTAAGTGATTGCAAGACTGTAAGTAAAGAGACGCTTTCACGCCTCCTGGTGATCTGATATGGCAAGAGTAGCAATCGTAACAGGGGCCACTGGAGGCATCGGAATAAAATTTGTAGAACGTATCTGTCTTATGGATGATATCGATGAAATCTGGGCAGTTGGAAGGAATAAAGAGAAGCTTAATAAGCTTTTGGAAAAATCGTCAAAGGTCTTCCCTGTAGATGCAGATCTTGCGGTGGACGGAGTAAATGTCATTGCGGATATGATTGATAGGGATAAGCCTGATATTCGTATATTAATAAATAACGCGGGAATAGGATATATGGGCTCTTACGACGATATGGGAAGAAATAAGGTGGCTGCGTGTTGTACAGTAAACTGCACTGCTCCGTCGGAGCTGATCTCGATCGTATTACCCTTCATGAAAGAAGGCGCAAAGATACTTAATATCTCATCCGCTTCTTCATTCCAGCCTAACCCTTATCTGACAGTATATTCAGCGAGCAAAGTATATCTTAAGAACCTCTCGAGAGCATTGTCGGTAGAGCTTAAGCCGCGCGGAATTACAGTAACATGCGTGTGCCCCGGATGGGTAGATACGGGTATGCTTCCGAAGACAAAAGGCGGCGAGACGATTAAGTATAACGGCTTGATAAGTCCCGACCTTGTAGTAGACAAAGCACTTCGTGATTGTAGCCGCGGTAAAGATATGTCTGTCCCTGGATACTTCGCGAAATACTTCAGATTTTATTCAAAGATAACACCTGCATCGCTTGTTATGAAGCTTTGGGTAAATGCGATCAAGAAATATATATGAGATACAGGATCAATACGGAGAGGATCGAACTATTCGATGTTAACGTGCTAATCGTTATGCAGGTACATCTCAATGAGGCTGTCCCTTTTGATGCAATCTCACGCGCGTTCTATGATGCCTGCGATCTTCATGAGATACTGAACTCGAGGGTTGAGATCGACGAGGCAGGAGAGGCATTCTACGTCGACTACTATAAGCCCCGTCGCACCATCAGTATCACTGATCTGTCTTTGGAAGAGATAATTTCGTCTAATGAAAAGGTCAGATTTAGGATAGAAGAGGGCGAATATCTAAAAGCTTTTGTATCTTTGGATAAGATTACATTTCTTATGCATCACCTGGGAGGCGATGGCAAATCTTTATTGTACTTTATCGAGACATTCATGAATTGTCTTTCGGGTAAAAAGTGTGAGAAAGTACCGTTCTGTCATACGACTTTAGACAGTCTTCCGGGTAATGGAAAACTACCGTTTTTCTATAGTGTTATAACTAAAATCTGGAACAGAAAATGGACTAAGCAAAGACGCGTATTTACATACGCAGATATGGACAGGTCCTATTCAGATTTTTGGAGCAAAAAGAAGACGCGTGTTGAGATTAGGAAGTACGAAAAAGACGAGTTGAATGCTCTCCTTAAAAGCACTAAAGATTCAGGAGTTTCACTAACATCTTACTTTATAACGAAGATGGTAAGAGATGCGGGAATTAAAGCTGCGATCGGCCTCGCAGCAGATGCCAGATCCGGCGGGAATAAGAGCATGGGAAATCAAGTTACAGGCACTTCAATAACGTTCGGATATAATGAGAGTAAGTCTTTCGATGATAACGCGAAAACAGTTCATGAACTACTGCGAAAAAAAATAGAAAACGACACAGAAAAATACTTCACCTTGTACTTTATGGGGAGGCTTGATCCGACACTTCGTGATGCCCTTAATCTTGAGCGTGCCGGTTACTATCACAGCAGTCTTACTTCGAAGGTCGCTGAGCATCTTGGATTTGGTTCCAAGATCAGGGATATCAGCATAACGAATCTGACGCGCGTCGATATTCCGCTGTCATACCACGGATATGAGATAAAAGATATCGTGTTCGTTCCGCCTGTTGTTTCGTATGCGAAGAATGTGATCGGCATCGTCACGACAGGTGATGTTATGACCGTAACGAGGCATTTCTACGATGACTAAAAAGATAATCTTTCTCCTGGCTGTAATAGGAACCCACTACCTGAGCGATATTTGCTTCGGATCGTTTGTCGGGCTGTTGTTTGTTTCTCTGTATAACATGTTGAGAAAAAAGCTGTCATTGGAAAAATAAAAGCCCCTTTCAATTTAGCGAAAAATTTGCAATCAGTTTTTCTCGTTATAAAGTGTCTTAAGACGATCTTCCATTGTCTTTGCTGCCTCGCTGATATCCTTCTCACCGGCATAGACAGAAGACAATTCTTCGTGAACGATAGCTTCGATAGATGGATCTGATGATAGAACAACTTCTACTTTTTCCATATTGGCTATATAACTATTCTTCACCTTCTCAGCCGGATAAGAATCCAACCAGTCAAGTTCTGCTTCAGATATGAATGTATTGCTCTTCATTGTGTTTATATAAAACTCGATAGAGGTATCCAGAACACGCGGCAAAGCTTCTCTGTTAATCGGATTATAGGTGTTAAATTCCTGAACATCCTTTGAGATGAGTGTTCTTATAAAATCACAACATACATCCTTAAGATCTGACGAAGCACTGACAGATACAGATGCACTGATATACGCACCCGGACCTCTGCCGTCTGTAGTCGGAACTCCGAGAAGTACAGGTTCATCAAACTCGTCATATATAAAACAGCTGTACCAAGGTTCGACTATATCGTACGAGTACGCAGTATTGTATTGATATGATCCCATTATAAAATCATCATCACTTACAGTCTTTTTCTCAGGAACATTATCAACAAAGAATCTGCACATAGATTCAAACTGTTCATTAGAAATATTAACCTTACCGTCTTTGAACCAGGTGTCATTCATCATCGAGAAGCACTGTGCAAAATATTCATCTCTGTCGAAATACTCAGATATCGCATCTGATCCGTTTCCGACTGTGGAGACAAACTTAACATATTCATCGTAGGTAAAACCTTTGGTTCCTTCACTCACATTTGAAGCATCAGTCCAAAGACCGGCTGACACAAATCCAAGCGGCATATAAAACAGTTTTCCGTCTCTCGAAGCACTGTCGATGATATTCGTGTAATAGATATTCGGATCAAGATTCAGTTCTTTCTTAAGATCAACGAAGTAATCCTCTTTTTGGAACCACCACATCGTATCTATTCCAAAATAGATATCAGCTGCTTCAGATGATGTGATCTCCTCCTTGAATTGCTGATCATATTTTTCGAGGGCATCTTCGTCCTCTGAAATATCCTCCGAAATACTCGTATACTTAATGAAGTAATCCTTGTTCTCTTTGTTGAAATTTACTATTCCTTCTCCCGTCATCTCATCAATGCTGTTTCCGTACGATCTCGCAGTGATGACTGTTTTTCCTGCATTCGGATTGGAAGCTTGCTTTGTAAGATGAAGGATGATATCTGATTCATATCCGCTTTTGGTTGAAGTATAACTGAGCGTTACGGATTCTTCCGTAACTAACATAAGATCAGATACCATAAACAAATACGGATTGCAGTCGGTCTCGCTATACATGAGATATGGCTCACCGTCTACATATATTCCGTCATTTTCCTTAGTGTAGACCTTTCCGTCCGTTCCGACCGCTTCCTTGTTTACATAATCGGGACCCATACTATATACTCCGTCTGCTTTCACATCCAAAGTGGAAGTCGAGAAGAAATAAAGTACCCAGTCGAATCTCAATTGAAAACCGTCCTCTTTTGGAATAACTTCATCGATCTCAGGATGGAAATCCGCGTTCATTTCATCACTGGCGATCAAAGCACCATCCTTAATGACATAAAGGTAATTTACTCCGTGATTTAACCCGGTGAAAAATACATAATCGCCACATGCTTTACACGGTCTTGAAAACTGGACACTGTCACCACCGATATCAACTTCCCTGTGATCCTCGAATTTATTGGAAGACTTATTATATTCAGCCTTCATGAGTTTCCCTTCTGACTGATAGTAAAGTACCGCTTTGTCATTTTCATTTACTACACCGATCGGGCTGAACAAAGTTATCTCATCTCGGATATTTGTCTCCGTCAAAAGATTCCCTTCCATATCGAAAACACAGATCGGATCAACAACGCTTCCGTCACCCCAATCCTGATAAGCATTATATGTTGTAAAGACCAGATCATCAGCTACAACAGTTTCAAAAAAGTGGAAATGACTATAATCCGCGGCATGACAGTTCGCCAGGATATCGACCTTACTACAGGAATACCAGTTGTCGCTTTCCTGGATAACTTCGCGTTCTTTCTTTTTCTTGGAATCGCACGCCGTAAAAACGGTAAACGAACCAACGAGAAGTAATGATGCCATCACTCCTGATATCAGTTTTCTCATATTATCTCCTCCCAAGAGATTTTTTCTTCCTCATCTTGATTATAGGCTCTTATCAAAAATAATTGTAATTACAGTTTTGTAATGTATTGGACCGGCAGGCTCTGTAGCACTGCCGGTCCAAAATATATTCATACCTTATTCTGTTTTACGAAGAAATCTCCTGTCCCATACACACTCCGGATGCCTCGTATAATACGCTTGTTTATTTTCGTACATTCTCGTATCCGCGAGCTGCATGGACCTCTTTATATTGTGAGTCTCACCGCTGAAGCTGGAACCTACCGCGTAGTGTGCTCTGCCCGGACGCTCACTATCATTTCTCAAGGACTCGTCAAGTCTGTCAAACTCCTCCCTGTTTACCTTCTCAACAATGACCATGAACTCGTCTCCGCCGACTCTGTAAACTTCGCCTTCCGTGAAATGCTCCTTGAGGGTAACGGCAACATCCTTAAGAAGATTATCGCCTGCCAGGTGACCTTGTGAATCATTGGTGGTCTTAAGACCGTTAACGTCTACGAAGAATACTCCGTAAGGTTCCTTGATCGGTATCGTACCTGCATCATTATCAAGGATACGGTTGTTCATCGCATTACGGTTAAGAACTCCGGTGAGCATATCCGTTGAACTCATTATCTTCATCAGCTTGACCATCTGATGGTTGGCGATCTCAGCCGAAAGGATGAATGTCGTAATCTCCAGGATCTCCTTGATCTTCATAGTCTTCGTAGCATCGAAATTGTTAGCCCAGATATAACCAATGGTCCTGTCTTCAGATCTCAAAGGATAGATGACGAGCCTTTTGACGTTAGCTCCGCGAAGTGACTTTACCCACTCAGGTGCGATCTTATCAGCTCTTTCCATATCAGCATCATCAGCGATTATGAAGCAGTTGCTGCCGTCTATAAGCCTCGGCCATGTCTCAATGACATCGAAGAAGTTCTCGTCCATATAACCTGTCATTGGCATCTCATTAACGTGATCTACGTAGTCTTCGCAAAGAACCGAACAGGTCCTGTGTTCGAAATCGGTAAGAAGGATACAGCATCTGTTGGCGTCGCAGATCTCACGAACGTCAGCAATGATAAAATCCATGGCTTTATGGAAATCGTCCGTCTCACGGAGCCTGATACATGTCTTAAGAACATGGAGAGCTGTATCTGCGCTTATATCCATCATCTTATCCACGTCAGCCTTAGGCGTCATGTTGTAAGAGAAAAGGCAATAGCCGATATCTTCGTTACCGCCGATCAGCGGGAACATGTAGATGTCCATCCAGGAATTAAAAAATTCTGCATCGACATAAGCGTGAACCGGAAGCTTGGTGGTTACACACTCGGCACACATCCTCTCAAAGTTCTTGTCGACTCTGATGTACTTGGTGTAAGGAATGTCACATACGAAATCATTCGGATCATTAACGACCGTGCTGATGTAGGCGCTGTTAGCCTCAACGATCTTATATGCCGATGAGTCCTTCAGGTCGTGAAGGTCCACAGACAGGACCGCTGCGATCTGTTCAAATGAATCTACGAAAAACTTAAAATCCATGTTGACCTTCCTTCCGATTTTTCAATGCAAGAAATTTTGATATTTATATTATAAGACCATTCTCAAATTTCGGTGTGAAAAGAATGTAAATAATCCAAGTCAAAATATTGACCATATCCCAAAAACGGGCTTTGCTCTTTTTCGAAAAAGAGCGTCTTTATTAAATTATTTTGCCTTGACTTGAAAAGAAATAGGGGTTAAAACATACTTAGTTTTTGAAATGGGAGGTGATCGTCATGGATGCTGACAGTTATTACCGAAGTACGAACTGCTGCGACCTTGCATCATATGATCTCACCTTCTGTAACGATCAGGCTTGATCTGATCGGACGGATCTTATGTCATCCTGTGATGCATCGCCGTACGCGGTGCTTTTTTATTTTCGAAAAGGAGACAAGAGATCATGGAACCAAATGTACTCAAAGAGCCGAATTTTGTAGAGGAGATCCTCGCCATATTCAGAAGCGACTTATCCCCGGCTGAACTTAACGAGAAGATCTCGGATTACCACGAAAACGATATAGCAGGCGCTCTCGAGCAGATGACTCCTGAGGAGCGTCAGAAGGTCTATCCTATCCTCGGTGCCGAGAAGGTGTCAGAGATCTTCACATATATCGAGGACGTAGACAAATACATCGGAGAACTTAATATCGAGAAGGCTGCGAAGGTCATCTCCCACATGGACTCAGATGACGCCGTTGACGTTCTCGAGGAAATGGACGACTCAACTTCCGAGAAGATCATGAGCATGCTCGAGGAAGAGTCCGGAAGAGACGTCCGACTGATCCTGTCATATGATGATGATGAGATCGGCAGTAAGATGACTACCAATCTCATCGTTATCAAGAACGATCTGAACATCAGGTCCGCAATGAGGGAACTCGTTAAGCAGGCGGGCGACAATGACAACATCTATACGATCTATGTCGTGGACGAAGAAGAAAAGTTCTACGGCGCTATCGATCTTAAGGATCTTATCGTAGCAAGATCCGAGACACCGCTTGAAGACCTGATCGTTACATCATATCCGTATGTCGGCGATCACGAACACATAAGCGATTGTATCGAGAGGATCAAGGACTACGCCGAGGATTCCATTCCGGTTTTGTCAGAGGATAAAAAGATCGTCGGTATCATCACATCTCAGGACATCGTTGAAGTTGTCGATGATGAGCTCGGTGATGACTACGCTAAGCTCGCCGGTCTTACCGCAGAGGAGGATCTGAACGAGAAAACGAATGAGAGCATGAAGAAGAGACTTCCGTGGCTCATCATCCTTTTGATGCTGGGAATCATCGTTTCAACAGTTGTGGGCGTTTTCGAGAAGGTCGTAGCAGCGATACCTATCGTAATATGCTTCCAGTCACTGATACTCGATATGGCAGGAAATGCAGGAACGCAGTCGCTCGCTGTTACCATCAGAGTTCTGATGGACGAGACACTTACCGCCAAGCAGAAGATCGGCCTGGCTATTAAAGAGATGCGCGTTGGTTTTTGTAACGGATTGTTCCTGGGAAGTGCAGCACTCGTGGTCATAGGTGCGTACCTGAAACTCATCAAGCATGACACTTTGTCGCACTCTCTTCTGATCGCAGTATGCGTCGGAGGCGCGCTTGTCCTCTCGATGATCATATCAAGCCTTCTTGGAACTTTGATACCGATGTTCTTCCACAAGATCAAGATCGATCCTGCCGTTGCATCAGGTCCGCTGATCACGACAGTAAACGATCTCGTCGCAGTTGTTGCTTATTATGGTCTTGTGTGGCTTATCATCCTGCCGTTGATGTAACGGATCCCTTACTTTGAAGCGGCCTTCTTCGGAGAAGGTTTGATGAGTTTTGCAACCTTCTTATCGAGGAGGCTTATCGCATATGCGATCGGGATCGAGCAGGCAAATACCACAAATACATAGAACGGAACGTACTTGATATAGTGGAATGGCTTAACGCCTTCGTGGATCATGTAGTAGCTGAACAGGTGGCAGAAGATACCGTGAACGAGATAAAGTTCGAGGGTAAACTTGCCGAAGAAACGAAGTACAGGGTTTCCTACGCGAAGCTTCATGCCGAGAAGATAAAACAGTGACATGAATGCGAGCGTGTATAGGATCTGGAAAACGCAGCTAATAAGATCGCAGTTTCGTGCATCGGCACCCATATACATCTTTTGGTTAGCCTGAAGCCACATACCGCCTGCGTTATCTCCGAGGAACCACAATACCACGCACAGCAATATAGTTCCGATAAGTCTTAATACATATAACTTTTTGCAGCTCTCGAAAAATCTCTTCTCATACTTTGAAACGAGGATACCGACGGTAAACATGTGAACCGTGTTGAACCACCATGTACCGTATCCCAGGAACAGACAGAATGCGATGTATCCGAGCGTTCCCAAAACAACTACCAAGATGCCGATCCAGTCCTTCTTGAAAAGACCGAATCCGATGTAGAAAAGAAGGTACATGAGAAGCATGCACGGGATGTACCAGATGTACGGATGCCATGTGTTATGAGAGTTAACCTGGAACGGGTTATCGATCTGAAACGGAACTTTTCTTATGTACATCATAAGAACATAAACGAGGAAGGTAAGAGCTGTCGGAATGAGAATCGGGATCATTCTTGCAGGAATGAATCGCTTGAAGAAATCAGGCTTACTCTTCGCACTTTTGTAAAGTCCGAAACCCGAGAAAAAGAAGAACATTCCGACCATCGGATATCCTGCCGTTACGAAGATATCAAGACCGTGTCTTATGAAGAACGGATTTACCCACGAAGCGCACGTCATATGCGAGCAGTGATGAAGCACGATAATGACAGCACAAAAACCAAGGAAACACTTCGTGTGATCAAAAGACATAACATCTTCGTTCCACGTCTTCCTCTTATAGCTCACCTTGATTCCGAAAAACAGCATTAATGCCAACAGGATATAGATCAGATACATAACAATTGCCCCCAACTTGTAGATACAGTACTACTCTACCAAAATTTTCGAGCAGAGAAACGGTACATACTTTTGATATTATCCTGTCAAACTATATGAATTAGCCCATTCCGTTAACGTTACGGATATAATCTTCAGCAGGGATCATCGGTCTTTCGAGTTCAGCGATAGTCTCAGCAGACAAAGTCATGTTTGCTTCGTACTCCTCACCTGCTTTCTCAAATTTCGCCAGAAGCGGATCAGCTACAACAGCTGCTGCAGGGATATTGAGCATTGGTGTTTCCGGAACACATACAACATCAAGATTACCGAAGCAGTTCTTGCTCGATATCTTCATGGAATCGAAGTTACCTTCCCAATCAGGGAATCCGCATCCGCAGATTACGAGAGTATGGATCTTTGAAAAATCAACGAGTGCAACGTGGCTTACAGTTCCGTCAGCGTGCTGCTCCATATCCATCTTAACGAGAGGGATCGTACGGTCCAAAACAGCCTTAAGAGGTGAAGGCATTCCGTAGCAGTACAACGGATAACTCCAGATGATAAGATCTGCATTGCGGTAAAGATCGAGGATCTCATTCTGATCGTCATTTATCACACAGTGACCATCAAGTTTCTGCCAGCAGCCAAAGCATCCGCGGCAAGGAGAAATATTCTTATCAATGACATTGATGATATTGATCTCATGCTCATTGTTGCGATTCAATCCCTTAAGAAATGCGTCAGTCAATCTGAATGTATCACTCTTCTTTTTAGGACTTCCGTTCAATACTAAAACTTTCATTGTTTCTTCCTCCCGATGGTCATCGTTATCACTCATAAAACGATTATAACCCTAGAAAACAGCACTTTTCCACGAAAAGATTTTTGATTTGTTTTCGCCTTAAAAATGAAGATCAGGTTCTCTGATCCTCGTTAAATTCCTTATCATGCTTCTTGAAAAAATCGTAAAAATATTTCACGTTCTCGAGCTCAGTCCACGATGCTTCCCTGTAGTCTCTGGAGTCAAGATCATATATCTTCGCGTTAAGAGTTCCGAGCATAAAAGGCGAATGCGTCGCGATGATAAACTGGCAATCGAGAAGCCTTGTCATCTCATTGATCTTCTCCGCCAGATAGACCTGATTTGAAGGAGACAAAGAAACTTCCGGCTCATCGAGAAGATACAAGCTGTTTGGTTTTATAAGTGCATCAAAAAGCTGGAGCGCCGTCTCACCGTTGGAGTATTTTTCCTGAGAGAATTCTATCCTCTCCCTTGCAACTTTTCCCGCATAAGACTCCATATATTTTTCTGCGTCTTCTTCGTCCTTACCGTCAAGTCTCATGTCGTAGATCATGCTCTCGTTCAGGACCTGACGCTGCTCGATCTTTTTGATCTCGTAGAGTATATCTTCGCTCTTTATATATCTGCTGTCAGCAGGAACATTTCTTAATGTTCTTCCGAATTCGTCCTCTCCTAATCCATAAGAACATTCACTGACATATCTTCCGCAGTAATCCACGTTTCCGAATGTGTTAGGAGTAGCATATTCTCTACCCTCGATCTGAAGTTTATTCGCGATCTGATTTAAAAGGGTCGATTTACCTGATCCGTTGTTGCCGTAAAAAACGGTTATCTGATCAAGATATAATACGATCCCTTCCTTTCCCCGAAAAACATTGTACGGATATATATTCGGGCAGGATACTTTCTTAGGACTCAGCTTAAAACCACTTAGATAGATCATCGTGAATATATTCTTCTCTCAATAATGAATACCAGCTGGCATCGCAGATGCCGGTGTTGTTCCTGTCTGACTTACGAAGGGTACCGTCAAACTTAAGACCGCACTTCTTCATTACCATTCCCGAATGAGGATTCATAGGGTCGTGGTAACTGCAGATCCTGTTCGCCTCAACCTCTTCGAAAAAGAACTTTACAAGAGCAGCCATTGCTTCCGACATAATACCCTGATGCCACCACTTTCGTCCTAAGCAGTAGCCGATCATTATAGACTCCGTGTCCTCATTTACCTGACCGTGTATAGTACCGACCGGTTCATCACCGTTGCTCTTTAAGATGATCTTCCAATGGTAATAATCATTCTTCTCATAAAGAGGGATCCAGGTCGAAAGAACATATCGAGTTACATCTATATTTGTGTGAGTCGGCCAGGTAAGAAACTTTGTAACCTCAGGATCACTCGCCCAATTGTTGAACATAGCTTCAGCGTCAGATTCAACAAATCTTCTAAGGATGAGCCTGTCTGTCTCTAGTTGTATCGTTCCGCAATGTTTCATATAAGCTCCTCACTTAATTATTTGTCTAAGATTATAACAGAATAACAAAATTCTGATCGATTCAAAAAGGGGGCGCCTCACAGATGAGACACCCCCGACCGTTTATGAGTTGAATTTCAAAAAAAGTTCTGATTATTTCTTAACGATCTTGACAGAACTGTCCACAATACAAGATGTCAATTTAGCATTCTTGTTAACAGTAACACTGGTAACACCGGTACTCATAACTAACAGATCACGGAGATATGTGCTGGAAGAAGTATCGATATTTCCTCTGAGTTTTTTGTCATTGATCAACCAAAGTCTTGATACATAATCACAATCTTCAAGATTTATCTTCTTGATATTGTCGCAAAAATCGATTTCAAGATTTGTTGTGTATATACCCGGAGTCAATTCTTCAATGCCCTTGACGTTGATCAGGTATAACTTTATGAGATTGAAGTCGCTAAACAGGTCAAGTTTCTTATCATCAAGTACAGTATCGCTGATAACAATTTCCTTTAAGAAAGAAAGATACTTGATTCCCTGAAGGCTCTCAACATTATCTTTGCCATCGATAGCCATATAAAGCGCACCATATACCTCGTTGACACTCAATGTTCCGTTGTGATCCGTGTCGTAATTCTTGGATACATAAGCTCTGAATCCCGGATCCGGGAAATGAGCCGCATCCACCTTAACACTCTTAGGTGCAGCCATAATGCTCGAACCGAGTCCCATGACAATTGTTGCAGTCACTACCAGTGACGTGATCTTTTGTAGTAATTTCATATAATCCTCCAATTCTCGCGCATAGCGCTTTTTTTGCGCAGCAATAACGCTGCCATACTACAAATTTGGAAAACAAAATGAATGGGAGGACAAAATCTTCCTCTCATTTCTCATATCTTCCGCCAATCAATTTATCATACATCATTGATAAATTCCACATTAATTTGAGAAATAGTTATTTTTCGACAATAAAAAACTGCCTTAGTCATTCCTAAAGCAGCCTTGTCATTTATTCAACATCAAGTCTCCACTTGTTGATCTTCGCGATCGGGAAGTACGACTCCTTGGCCTTTCGAAGTCCCGGTATGCCGAGATCTTCCTCTCGGTTAACGTATCTTATATTCGGAAACTCATTTTCCAGGACCAACTTGTTGATCGCGGTATAAAGTCCGTCGTAGCTTATGTCAGCCTTCTCAAAGTGAATGAATCCGACTTCTTCCCTTCCGATGCTTCCTATCGAAAACGCGACGATCTTTCCGTCGATCCTTATGGCGCCGCCCCTGGCATCCAGGTCCTTCCAGTTATCGAAGATCCTTTTGATCATATAGTAATCACTCTCGGAAGAATCCCCGATGTCGATCCCCTTTTCCGAAGCCCAGAGCCTGACGAGTTTCAAACACTCGTCAAAGATCTCAGGCGACAACGACTCGTAGATATAGTCAGGATACAGACGCTGGAACTTGCTCCAGTGATTTCTCTTCTTGGAATACTTTTTCCCAGCAAGCGTACGAAGCGCCTCCGCATCATAGAAATAGTCCGAAGAGCCCTCATCAAAATCTATCTTCATCGGTATCCCTGTCTTCTCGAAAACGCTCTTCTTCTCTTCATCGACCGCTCTTATCTTAAACTTCCATCCCTTTGCATCAAAGATCGGTCTTACCGCATCTATGATTTTTTCCATCTTCTCGGGCGTAAGTTTGCCCAGAGGCATGAGCATAAAAGGAGAAGTATATCCGCCTCCGTCAGATATCTGAACAAGACAGTCTTCCACGATGGCCCATTGGATCTTGAAGACATTATCCCAGGCAAACCTGCAGTGAAAAGTAAGGTCCGTCATATTCGTCTCGACCATCGAATAGTATTTGTTATAGATCGCCATATCCTTGGGTCTTAACGGATACCAGGTAAGGTTCATCGGTTTTCTCCTTCCCTGTTTAAAACGACAATATCATAGTAAAGCGAAGTTTTTATTCCGGAAGGCGTAAGTCTGAAGGTTCTGTCATCATCCTCACTTGTCAGGTTCGATAAAAGTCTTGTCACAAGATTATTGCCTCCGACAGCAGATACGTAGATACTTCCCATCGCTCTCGGATTTATCTCCAGAAGTTTGAGATCGCCATTCTCATCTTCTTTGAAGCTGATGCATGACAGATAATTAAGACCCAAAACGTCAACTATCTTCTCGCATGCCTCAAGAACTCTTATATCATATGATGTCTCAGTGCAAGAGGATAGTCCTCCGAACATATCAAGATTTTTACGTATGGTAGCGGATATGATCTTACCGTCAAAGACGAGCAGATCAGCATCCCATTCCTGTCCCGGAAGATATGGCATGATGAGCCTCGGCTCACTAAATTCGGAATCGCTATCACTAAGAAGCGAAGGACATATGAGACTTCCTGTCTCACCTTTGAGAAATGCTTTACTAAATTCATCGTCAGTGACGACCTTCGCGAATCCTTCCTTGTTTTCGCCTATGACAGGCTTAACGACACAAGGTACCTTGATCTTATCTTTGAGTTCGCCAACGGTCTTTGCCACGTCAAAATCCGTTATATATCCAGCCGTTGAAGGATCAGCCTTAAGTGTCTTAAACAGATCCGATTTGTTATTGGCATTTGATATCGCCTGATATGGAGATGTTACGACTACCGCACCTGTCTTATCTTTGATCTCCTGAGCTTTCGAAGCCATCAGTGACAGGCTCTTGGTAACGACCGGAAAGATGAAGTCGATGCGTTCTTTTTCGATGACTTCAAAAAGGAAAGGAATGTATTCAGGTGAATCCCATGAAGGTGCGATGTAGGACTTATCGAGCATGGCCGTGTGCGCTGCATTCTCGCTGAAGCAAAAGCCCACTATCCTTATGTCTGCCCGCTCCCTTAGGGATCTGATCATCCCCGTAAACTCACCGTCAGTCAGTAAAACCGTTATCATTCCATACTCCTTTTATATACCTGCTATAAAAGAAATTTTAACATTAGTGTAGCTCTCCAATCCATCACTAATCGAATAATAATTGTTTATTCGTTTTGTCGGGTACGGCATCATTTCTCGAGAAAGGGAAATAGTGATATAATTACTTCCCGTGTGAGAACACAGAAACGGAGGTTCAAATGGAAGACAAGAAACAACAGTTGATAAAGATCATCCAGGATTTCACCGCTACAACCGGTATCTATCTCGCAGATGACGTCGAAAAGAGAATCAGAGAACTCGCTGAAGAAGAGATTATCCCTCATGCTAAAACTATGTATGAGTGCATGGTAAAAGACCTCGATCTCGCGAAGGAACTTCACAGACCGATCTGTCAGGATACAGGCGTACTTCAGTACTTTGTTGAAGTCGGTACTTCTTTCCCATATATAAACGAACTTAAGGAGATCCTTACTGAAGGAGCACGCAAGGCTACTTTGGAGACTCCTCTCCGCCCTAACGTCGTTGAACCTCTGGGCGAACATAACACAGGTGATAACGTCGGTTACGGCGCACCTTATATCGAGTATGAGATCGTTCCGAACAGTTCTGATCTCCGTGTACGTCTCTACATGGCAGGCGGCGGATGCTCACTTCCGGGCAGAAGCAAAGTCCTCATGCCGCTCGAAGGCGTTGCAGGCGTAAAGAAGTTCGTATATCAGACGATCCTTGACTGGGGCGTAAATGCATGCCCTCCTCTTTGCATCGGTATAGGACTCGGAACATGCGCTGCTACTTCAGCAATGCTTTCCAAGAAGGCACTTTTAAGACCTATCGGAACTCACTCCGAATATCCTGAAGTTGCAAAGCTCGAAAAAGAGATCCAGGAAGGACTCGATTCTCTGGGCATCGCTCCTTTGGGCTTTGGCGGTTCAAGAACAGTATTGAACGTAAATATCGAAGCTGCTGCACATCACCCTGCTACACTCGGTGTAGGTATCACAACAGGATGCTGGGCTACAAGAAGAGGAGATATCGTAATCCACGAGGATCTCTCTTATGACTTCGTATCACATAAGAAAGCATTGGAGGGTACAAAATGAAAAAGATATTAACTACCCCTATTTCATATGATCAGATCAAGGATCTGAAGATCGGAGATACAGTTTATCTTACAGGTACTCTCGCTACATGCCGTGACAGCGGACACAAGAGAGTCGTAATCGAGAACAGGATGCCTGACCGTCTCGACCTTAAGGAAGGAGCTATCTTCCACGCAGGTCCTATCGTCGGCAAAGACGAGAACGGCAAGCAGTACATGGTATCCGTCGGTCCTACAACAAGCAGAAGAATGGAATCAGCTGAAGCAGAGTTTATCGAGAAGACAGGTATCCGTCTGATCGTAGGTAAAGGCGGAATGATGGATAAGACCGCTGAGGCATGCAAGAAGTTCGGTGCCATCCACTGTGCTTATCCTGGCGGTTGTGCAGTTGTTGCAGCTCAGGAAGTTGAAGAGATCACAGATGTTGAATGGATGGATTTCGGAATGCCTGAAGCTTTGTGGGTAATGAAGGTCAAGGAGTTCGGACCGCTCATCGTATCGATCGACACTGAAGGTAATAACCTTTTCGAGAACAACAAGAAGATCTATAAAGAAAGATTCGACAAATTGGTATAATCGATTGTAAATATACCCTCCTTACCGGAAAAGAGTAAGGAGGGTATTTGTATGCGATATTCTAAAACCTGCCTTTGGAGTGATAAGATATATCCATTGAATGAAAGGGGGATAATGAAATGTACTTTGTAATGTTAGAACTTGTTCCTTCCGAAAATAACGAAGAAAAGGAATACTGTGAAGGAGCTTTCCTTGATTGTTGGGTTGATTATGATTCTGAAGCCGAAGCCGTCGAAAGGGCAAAAGATTATGCTTCTTCAGAAGGTTGGGATTACGTCGAAACCAAGGAAGTATATGAGGTTCAAAGAGAAAAGTACTTAGATGATGAGATCCTGGAAATATATGACGAAGCCTGTGATTATGGTGTATCCGGCTTGTTTTATACATGGCCGGATGAGGATGAAGAGTGAAGCTTCGAGTAGTTTTTAACTTTTAAGTTTCAGTATTTTCATGAATATTAAAACCCTCTTTACCGTTTTCCGGTAAAGAGGGTTTATTACATTTCTTTTTGCGTAATTATTGAATAGGTACTGACTGGATGACAAGACCGTCTGCACTAATGCTGCCGAATATCTCATCATTACAGTTAAATTCAACTGAGCCATCTGATTTGTCTGTTCTCTCAAAGGTGCCGAAGCCTTGATCTTCCAATTCTTGGATAAACTTCTCTGCCTCACTCATGTCGGTGAATTTTGTTATCCAATCGGTACTATCTTTTCCACTTGCCAAAAATCCTTCGATAGAAGGTGTTTCTGTACCATAGAAACCTTTGATATCGTTGCTTGACATATAATTGAGTTTGTAGCCCTCATCGAGATATTCCCCGGCAAGTTCCTTAACGTCCTCACTCTGGAAGACTGAAAGATCAGAATCAGATTTAAGATCACCAACTACAGATGTATCTGTTGGATCAATTGCTGCTTCTCTTGCTACACTGATCCAGGTTGAGCCTCCAAGTTCATTTCCTTCGCTGACAGCCTCTGTGCACAGCTCGTGCCATCTCTCTTGGGCTTCTTCGTCGTGAAGTGCATCAGGGTGATCGATATAGGCTGAATCTGCATATGACCACTCTTCACCTTCGAACAATGTGTAGTAGAAGATCGGAAGATCGTTCGGATCAGGTTCTTCTGATTCAGATACGAATTCCGCAACTGTCTTAAGTGAGCATGTGTTCGCATCAAAAGTATAGAGAGAATCTACGTGAAGAGCTGCACTCAGTGAAGCTGAACGCTGGAAGTAACCGTTACCGATGTAATCGATATAGTTTCTAGGCCAACCGGATGCAACGATAACGAAATCACCTGCATCGTTTATAGCAACAAATGCATCGACGTTGATTGCGGTATTACCGTCAGTGCCTGACCACTCGTAACCGATCATGAGCTCAGTCTTGCCGTCATTATTGATATCCGTAAAAATGTAGGAATAACCCAACGCAGCAGGGTCGATGTACATTGAACCGTAATCGGTGGAACCTGAAAGACCGAAATATGCATCGGCACCCTTAGCGATAGCATTATCAAGTCCGTCCAGGAACGGCTGGAACTCTGCGCCTACAACAGCTTCAGCTGTAGTTTCAGTGGTCTCCTCAGTTGTCTCTTCTGTTGTCTCGGTCGTATCGGAAGTTTCTTCAGATGTCTCTTCGATAGTCTCCTCGACTTCGTCTTCTTTTTTGTCTTTATCGCGTTTCGTGTCGGATTTCTCGGCATCGCATGATGTCATCATGACCAGTGCAAGAACCAGTACGACTGCAGCAAATCTTTTCATATTATCTTTCCTCTTTTTATTATTTCAACTCCTATAAAAAGTCAAACAGTTTAAGCTGTTTGCTGTATTTTTCTTTATTTGC
>CAMYXL010000044.1 GCA_947303255.1 uncultured Clostridia bacterium
AGGGCAACTTCCTCTTCACAGCCTTCTTCGAGCTTTTTGAAGTTCTCTCTTGCACTGTCTGTAAGGCTAGGATCATTCTTCTCTTCTTCGTGGAACTTAACGTAGATCCTCAGGAGCTCATCGATAGGAGCCTTGTTAAGAGCTTCTTCGTCGCCCCAGAGCCTGTAGGCTGTGATAAGCTTACCGAACTGAGTACCGTAATCACCGAGATGGTTCATCTTAACTACTTTGTAGCCGAGCTTATCGTATATTTTCGAGAGAGAATTACCAATAATTGTAGTAAAAGCGTGACCTACATGGAAAGGCTTAGCTATATTAGGCGAAGAAAACTCTACGATGACCGTCTTACCGTCACCCATATTGTCCTTGCCGTAGTCATCCTTGAGATTGTTGATCTCAGTAACCGTATCGTATGCGTAAACACCTCTGTCGATAAAGAAATTGAGGTACGGACCTACGTTCTTAACCTCTGCCAGGAACGGAAGATCGAGCTTGCCGCTCTCTTTTAATTCCTGAGATATCATCTGCGGTGCCTTGTGCATCGTTTTTGCAAGCGCAAAGCAAGGGAAAGCGTAATCTCCCATGTCTACTTGCGGTGGAATCTCGATGAGTTTATTGATCTGATCGATATCAAGTCCGGTCACTTCCGATAACTTAACAGCTATTTCCGATTTATAGTCCATATGTATAAAATCCTGCCTTTGAGTCTCGTATTTTCATTAAAAAATATCTTATCAAATGTTTTTTCTTTAGAAAAGATATAGAGTATAATAAGAAAGTTGAAAAAAAGTTGGGAGTAATTTATGTTTTCTACAATTATGGCATACTGTGCAGGTTTACCCACAGCATTTGCCGCTTCTCTTTTGTTGTTGATATTCAAACCTTTCGCCAATCGACTCTTGGGTCGTGACAGAGGCAGACTTTATGCAATCGACAGTGAAGTTAACAAAGGAAAATATACCGGTGTCGGCATCTACTTCATGCTCGCATTCGGAGTTGTCGTTTCAACTTTTTGCACCAGCGGATTCTTCGATCGTATGATCCTTGCAACTGTAGGCGCTTCCAGCTTCTTCGGATTCATGGATGACAGATCCATAAGCCCGTGGAAGGAATGGGTCAAAGGCGTTATCGATATCGGTCTTGCAGTTGTCGCAGCGATCCTAATCCCATTCGTATATACAAGCGACGTAGTTACTATTACAGGCGATTACATCCATATCCCGTTCTTTATCTTTATCCCGCTTGCAGCCATCCTCATCATCGTTTCAGTCAATGCAACCAACGCAACTGACGGTGTAGACGGTCTTTCTGGAACTCTTACCATAATAACGACAGTTGCTTTCATTATCATCGCATTCATAAGAGGTACGCTTAACTTCGGTAACCTTCTTTTCGGTCTTATCATGATCGCGGTTCTCGTTCCTTACCTCTTCTTCAACTTCTATCCTAGTAAAGTACTGATGGGCGATGCAGGTTCCAGAGGTATCGGTTTCTTTATCGCGCTATACGCTATGATGCTTAAGATCCCGTTCACTTATCTCATTATCGGTCTTCCGTTCCTTCTTGACGGCGGTCTCAGCATCCTTAAGATCACTATCGGCAGACTTACTCATAAGAAAATCATTATCCTTAAGAATACTTTGACTCCTATCCATGATCATCTGAAAAAGCAGAGAAAGCTCTCTGTTCCAAAGACATATCTTGTTATCTGCGGATTTGCAGTAGTCGTCGACTCCTTGTTCATTACAGTAAACCTGGTTCTCAAGATAATCGGCCTCCTTTGATCTTTTTCGAAAAAAATCTCCATACCATGTAACATCCTCCCCTTTTCTTCTGTCTTTATGGATAAGAAGGCACAAGCGGAGGTTTTCGAGCATGCAAAATAATACGGGGAGAAAAAGCATGCCCTTTAAAGATAGACCGGGAAAATATACAATAAAGTATATTGGAAAATTTATCTGAGAGAGGTATGCATGGAAGATACTCAGATCATCGAGCTGTACTTTCAGCGTTCTGAAAGTGCGATTTCCGAGACAGACCACAAATACGGCGCGTATTGCAATACGATCGCTTATAACATCCTGCAAAATTCCGAAGACTCCGAAGAATGCCAGAACGACACATACCTTAAACTCTGGAATACCATTCCGCCAACAAGGCCTTCCAACTTCAAGGCTTTTATCGGAAAGATCACGAGGAATCTTGCATTGAATATTTATGAGAAACACAAGGCACAAAAACGAGGCGCAGGTTCGGTCGAACTTGCTCTGGACGAACTGGAAGAATGCATCCCTGATGCCTCCGCCTCAATCCCATCCGAAGATTCAGTCGTGACTGAATGCCTTAACTCCTTCCTCAAGAGCCTTCCGACACAGCACAGGAACATCTTCATCAGGAGGTACTTTTACATGGCATCCGTCACGGAGATAGCTAACTTTTTCCAAATGAACGAGAGTACAGTACGAGTCTCTCTTAAAAGAACAAGGGATAAACTTAAGGTATTTTTCGAAAAGGAGGAGATTTATCTATGAAATCTGAAAGATTAATGGATCTTATCAGTGAGATAGATCCTGAACTTATCGAAAGCGCGGATATTAAGCCAACAAAAAAGAAAGCAGCCGTATCACCTGTTATCATAAGTGTTCTGGCAGCTGCAGCATGCGTTGCAATCATTGTTTCAGTCGGTTACGTTTTTTTAAACTCCCGTAATAATTCGAAGAATAAATCGTTTGATAATCAGGGTATAACCTGGAATGAGATAAACAGTGACAACAAGAACCCTGCTTCTGCCGAGCCGGAAAAGAAAATAGACGTCAAGATCAATATGGTAGACGAATACGGATGCAATCTGTCACTGATAGTAAATAATAAAGAGGATTACGAGAAGTATTACACATACGGTGATTTTGTATTGCACAAGCAGACCGAAGACGGTGACGTCCTGCTCACACCAAAACCGATAGACAAAACGAAGATCCAGACAATTGTTCCGGCAACTGATGACCCGAAAGGCGAAGGAGAGATCATACCATATATTGCTACTTCAAAAGAACCGGTAACTCTCGATCAGAACGAAACATCTGTCGACATCGTATGGGGATATAATTATGGTGATCTCGAAAAAGGAGACTACTATATAACCGTTGATATTTATGATTCAGAAAACGGGACGATCATCCAAACAGAGATACCATTCACAGTAGAATAAAAAAAGACCCTCGACATTTTATCGAGGGTCTGATCATTTCTATCAAGTTATCAGAGGAATTCACTGAACGAATCAAGCGTATCTTCATCTGACAAAATAAGATTCTCTTTTGAAGCTTCAGCAGCAGCCGCTTCTTCTTTGGCTCTTGCTTCTTCGGCAGCTTTTGCAGCCTGAGCAGCCATCTCGGCTTTCTTAGCTTCAAGAGAAGCACTTCTAGCCTTAAGCTCTTCAACAGCCTTCTTCTGCTGCTCTCTTCTGTCTGCCCTGGCCTTCTCCAAAGCCTCCTGCTGAGCTGCTTCTTCATCCCTGGCCTTAAGCTCTGCTTCGATCTCTTCGCGCTTCTCATCAGATCTGTGTTTTCTGGAAGCAACTTCTCTCAAAGCCTCAATAGAAGCAGGAGCCATGACGTTACGCTCTTTGATGGCATCCATCTTAGCCTGGCTTTCTTCTCTTGCGCGCTCTTCGTCTTCAGCAACCTGAACACCAAGCTTCTTAAGTTCATCAACATCCTGTCCACTGTTACCTGCAGGTCTAACCTTTCTCTTGTCTGCGTCCAAAGTATATTTACGCATTACAAACTCAAGCTCGCCCGGCTCAGTATAGTCCGAAGATGCTTTGATTATCGTATCATAGTCAGGTGTAGGAACACCCGGAAGTATCTTGTATTTGCGTTTCGATTCTGACATATTCCCCTCCGAAATTCATATTAGGATAATACGAAGTAAAGCAAGAAGACCAACAGGGCGCTGATCAATATGCCTATTATTATTCCCAATACAAACCCGTCTCCAACTTTTCTCTTTTCTTCAATTTCTCCAATTTTGTCTTCTGTTTTCTTACTCTGATGATCATCTTTCTTGTTCTCACAATTGATCTCAGGGTCTGTTTTCTCAAGGACAAATTTACCTGCCCCTGCATTTATAATAACATTCTTTGCGGATTTTACCTTAGGAAGCCATTCCATCTGAAGATCTTTAAAGGAATCTTTGGTATTTCTCGGGAAAGCATCCGCTGCATTTGAAAGCTTATCAGGAGCAGGAGAAGCTGTTTCCGAAAGAAGCATGATACCAAAAGATGCATCATCACTTACATTGCTTGCACCAACAACATATTTCTCCAAGATAAGATTCAGTTCTTTCTCGCAAGTTTCTCTTCCACCTTTGAGTGTATCGACCATTTTCGCGATAACCGGTCTTACAAGTCCGCTGTTCTCATCATATACAAGATCTTGTACACCATCGGTCATGATCGCTATACCATGAATATCATCAGTCGTCATCTTAACAAACCTGAGATAATCAGCTGCATGGCTTGCAGTAACAAAATAAGTAGAAGATGCACGCTCACCGTTCTGCGGCATCGTGATAGGAGAAAGACCTGAAGAAGAAACTCTTACTATAAGTCCGTCGCCGATATGTCCGCAAATTATTCTTCTATCCTTAACTGCACAGAATACCAAAGTACAAGAAAGCCTCTCAAGAGAATCGAGTTTGAACTTCTCTATAGCTGCGGCCATATTAGTATGAATAGCTGCAATAATAAGATTCTTTACTGCTGCTTCCCTGTTTTCATAGTATATTGCATCAAAATGATCTGTAAGAAGCTGTGCTACCGTCTCACAAGTAATCTTAGAACCATAACGGGCATGAGTATATTCTTTTCCGCCCGCACCGTCAGATACGACAACAACGCTTACATTGTTGCGCTCCAAAGCCAAGGAGCTGTCCTCACAAGGAACTCCTCTTTGCATGTGCTTATTGCCCATTAATGTTACGGCAGCGACTCTTGCAGTTTTCATCAGTAACCTCTAATTATTCTTCTTCAAGGAACTTAAAGAAATCATCGACATCAACCGATTCACCTTCCGGCTCAGTTGATATGTTATAAAGAGCATCATCATTCATTCCTGAAGATACAACTGATGAACTTGAAGAACCAAGGAATTCAAAGAGTTTACCAAATTCAGCTGAAGCAACAGAAATGGGTTCCGGTCTCTTGATAGAAAGCATCTTCAAAAGATCATAATCAACGGCATTTCCAACACCGATGTTGAATACTACAAGCTTATCGTTTCTCTCAAGCTCGTTACATGCTTCGACAGCAGCCTTATAGTTAGCCATGGCATTCGGGCCCATAGGAGCACCATCTGTTATAACAACGATCCAAGGCTGGAAGTATTTGATACCGAGTTCACGATAACCTCTCTTACGAGCATCCAAAAGTTCAAGAGCTGTAAGAACTCCTTCTCCGATCGGAGTAAGGCTTGTAGAAGCCTGTATCTCAGGAAGTCCCTTATCCTTTGCGATCTTACCGAAAGGCAAAACGATATCTACAGATGAACCGAATGTAATTATCGAAATATCGGTAGCCGACCTTGTATCATCATTAGCTTTGATTGAAGACAAAAAGTTCTGCAAACCCATATTAAGCTGCTTAATAGGATCGCCCTGCATCGAACCTGATGTATCAAGACAAAAACAGATAGGTAATCTTCTCTTTGTACTATTACCAAAATCCGAAGCATTTATCTCTGTCATAAAAAATATCCCCCTGACAAATTAATACTTTCTCTTACCAAAGAACGGGAAACGACCGCCTCTATTATTGTCATCACCCTTATCGGAATCATCAACCTGATTATCCCTATTGTTGTTCCTTGAAGCATAGAATGGTTTGTTTGTAGCGACTAATCCTGATGTATCAGTATCAAATGATGAATTTGCTGCTGCTGCAAAAGGATTATTGACACCATTATATATTATGCTGTCCTTAAATCCGGTTCTTCCCTTGACCATAACAGGAACAGCATCCGGAGTCTTATGATAATCCATCTTAGGGAAAACCTTATAACTTTCAGGATCTTCAAACCTCTCGTTAATAAGATCATCCTTATAATCAAGAACAGCAGAATACCACTCAATGGTCTCATGACTGATTCCAAGAGCAAATACATCATATAACATGGAACGAATCTTCTCAGGCAGATAAGCCCAAATGTGCTCATATCCGCCCAAAGGAATAAATTCAGTTCCGGAGTTATCCATTTTATACGGGAAATTCCTCTCAAGGATCTCTTCCCTCAAAGTCTCTTTGCCGTTACGTCTGGCATACGGATGCAGACCACAGAACAGCACAGAGAACACAAGCATTGCAATACAGTAATCTTCGTGCCTTAAAGTACGCAAAAAGCTAACAAAACTGCGTCCCCAAAGTTCTGTAGGCGTAAACTCTTCAGTTCCTACAGGACAAGGAAGATTACCGATCTGGCAACTATCCATGTCAATAAGATAACAGGAAGCAGAAGAATAAAGAAGTGCGTTCTTAAGCTGGATATCACCAATAATGATATCGTTCATATGCAAATACAGGAATTTCTCCAAAAGATTAAGAAGAGTATCTACAATATCTACTCTCTTCCAATCAGGGAAAGCATTGGTAACAGCGTCCGGACCATCAAGGATATTACTAAGTGTAGATCCTTTTCCAAGTCTCATGGTATAACCGACCGGAACTCCCTGATAAAACAGAAGGTCAACAGGCCAGCATATCTCAACAGCCTTAATTCCGCGTGCAACCATTTTCGAGAGTTTACTCCATCTGAGAGGAGTTATATTTCCCTTGTGATAGATCTTGGCAACGATCCTAGGATCATTTGTCTTAAAGATCATACCTTCAGCACCATTACTGATCCTGGTTGAAAGAAGTATAGACTTCTGCGAAGCAGTCTGAACTACATCTCCGACATTACAGAAAACATGAGCATCGAGATACTCAGTTTTTGCAGCCAAAGGACTGATCTTGATCTCCCTGACATTTTCATAGCATTCAGTACTGTTTCTATAAAACTCAATGCTTTCTTCAGAAACGACACAGATAGGCATATTAAACTCAAGCTTTTGATCATACATACGCTTGAACAAAATACCTGTTCTGGAAGTAAGAAGGCATACACCCTCGATCTTGGAAACCTCTCTCAAGAAGCCGCGGCTTCCGACAGTGTCGATCTGGTGTACTTTTCTGTAGTTAAGAAGAATGCTGAAAAGATCTCTGAGTGAACTGGACAGGATATCCGAGATATCATCTGCCTGGTGGGTCATGCACTGATGCAGGAGTTTGAAGTCTTTGCTGACATAAATGTCACAATCACCATCAGAGACCCTCATAAAAAAGTCCCTGTATACAGTGGTGCCTACAAACTCTTTCAAAAAAGAGTAGTCTAAGGCATATGAATTGTATAAACCAAAGTCCCCTGTTTGCATTTGCCCTTACCAAACTCAACTCATAACACTATGAATTCTATATTAAAACAAAGAAACTATCAACAAATTAAAGAAATAAAAAGCCTTAAAACAATGAAATTAAGTCCTCAAATGTTTCCCTTCTTCTAATTAATTTTACATTTCCGTCTTCCTGGATCAAAACCTCGGCACATCTTGGTCTTAAATTGTATGAGGAACTCATTGAATATCCATAAGCACCTGCATCCAAAACAGCTACAAGATCGTCAGTCTTGATGATCGGCAATTCTCTCTCTTTGGCAAGGATATCGCCTGATTCACATATATTACCCGTAACTGTGATCGTATCAGTACCATCTTCCGGTGATACTACTTCATTATTTCTGATTACCTCAATGTCATGCCATGAATCATAAAGTGTAGGTCTTGCAAGTACGTTCATTCCGATATCAGTACCGGCATACTTATGACCGTAATTGGACTTAGTTGCAAAGACTCGGCCTAAGATCAAAGAAGATTCTGCTACACAGTATCTGCCAGGCTCTGACTTAAACAAAGGTGCATATCCGTAGTCAGATACAAACTCATCAAGGATAGGTTCCATCTCCTTTGAGAGCTTATCAATGTCAAACGGAGCTTCATCACTAAGCTTATGATATGGAGTACCAAAACCGCCGCCGAAATCGATAAACTCAAGATTCGGGAACTTTCTTGCGATTCTCAAGAAGTTACCGATAGCTGCGATAAACGGATCCGGAACCATATAAAGAGATCCAACGTGCTGGTTGATGCCAACGATCTTAAGATCATAATTAGCTGCTACCTCGAAAACTGTATCGATATCTTCTTCTGCAATAGCAAACTTAGTCTTCTTACCTGCAGTAACGACTTTCTCATGATGACCTGCACCAACGCCAGGATTGATTCTTACAGCACATCTGGATCCCGGGAAAAGCTTACCGAATCTCTCGAGCTGATCAATGGAATCGAGACTAGTGATAATGTTGTTATCGTGAGCAAATGTGAGTTCTTCAGAACTTACATTGTTAGGAACAAAGAATATCCTCTCTGCAGGGAATCCAGCCAAAAGAAGTATCCTCATCTCATTAACGGACATTGCATCAGCATTAAGTCCTTCCTCAAGAGCGATCTTCAAGATAGACAAATTGGAATTGGACTTGATCGAATAGTTAGCCGTATAAGGATACTTCTTGATAAGTCCCTCAACCTTTCTCATCTGCTTTCTGATTACAGACTCGTTATATACATAAAGAGGTGTACCAAACTCGGAAACAAGGTCTTCCGGTTTATTACCCTTGAAAAAATCGATGTTATTAATATATGAGCTCATAACTTACCTCCATAAATACAAACAATAAACATTATAATATAATGCCTACCAATTTCATAAGGTATTTTGCATTAGAAACGTTCGAAATTCCATCTTTTAGCTTGTAATCGAAATAAATACCTTCATCGTCATACGTTTCAGAGAAATGATAGTAACAGATATTCTTAAGTTCCTTTTCTGCTTCATCACACAAAGCATAATCATGAGTTGTCATAAGACCTATGATCTTCTCATCAGAAAGGATCTTAAGGACTGTCATTGCACCAGCAGTTCTGTCTGCGGAATTTGTTCCCCTAAAGATCTCATCAATGAGGAAAAGAAGAGGTCTTCCCTCTCTTCCAGCCTTAACGATTGCTGAGATCCTGACAAGTTCAGCCTTAAATGTACTCATTTCTTCTTTCATGCTGTCGACGATCCTCATGGAAGATACGACTCTCATCCTTCCGAGTTCAAGTGAAGTAGCAAGTACATTTGCTCCCATATAAGCAAGGATCGAATTAACACCTATAGTTCTGATAAGCGTTGTCTTACCGGACATATTAGAACCGGTGATGAGCGCAATCTTACCGTCGATCGTAATAGAATTTGAAACAGCCTTTTTAGGATCAAGTAACGGGTGAACGATATCCTGTCCTTTGAACAGAGCATTATTAGAAGAATCCAAAGGAGCATCGACAAATACAGGTCTGGTGCTCTTCTCGGAAATGATCTCAACGACTGAAGCAGACATCATTGCTTCTATCTTACCGAGATTATTAAGGTTACCCTCAAGAGAAGTACCGTATTTTTCTGCCCATGATACAAAGCGGTCTGCACAGTATGCATCATAAAGGCAAAGAGCATTTAATACCAAAGCGATCAAAGGCTGGGATCTTAAAGCACAGAAACCGCAGGCATTAGACAACGCTTTGAAGCCCTCGGAAACTTTGCCTTTTGTCTTAACATCTGAAAGAAGTTCCTTGGTATAGTTTTCCGTCAGGTTTTCTCTTTCGAGCATGGAATACAGAGTATAAAGGGTCTCTGTCTGTCTTGAGATACCGTCTACTGCGGTAAAACACTCCTTATATCCCGAGGTCATTACAAAGCTTGCGACAAGGTTTATGAAGATTATCGCCAAAGCAGCCGGAACGAACAGTTTAGTAGAAACGAACAGGAGGCCGAACGGGATGATCCACAATAATAGAAGCAGCTTACTGATAAGTCTTTTATTCTTCGAAAAAGCGAAAGTCTTATTAGATGCTAATGCCATAAGAGCGATCGGCATCTTATCAAGCTTGCCCAATCTTTCTGCGGCCTGATAATTCTCGACAAATTCAATCTTGTCACTGAATTCATGAATAGCCTTCTGACGTGAAATAAGCTCCTCAGTAGGTCTTTGATCGATATGAGCATTAAGAAGCTCATCTTTAAATGCCTGGCGGCCTATAGCGCTCTCGGAAATGTTATAAAGAGCGAACAAGGAAGACTCACCAAAGATATCCAGATCGATACAGTAATCATGATCCGGCACGACAAAATCATTACCCTTGTCCTTAAGATTACTGAAAGCTCCGTTTACGCGGGCAATGTATTCTTTGTTGATATCAGATACTGCGGATTTATGCTTAAGATCTGTACTAATCTTCCTGTGCTTTAAGCAAAGAAAAACGAAAGCAGCAAACAATACAACTGCTATCGGAATAAAGATGATCTCTTTTTTGAGATAGAATCCGAGCCCGATCATAACGGCTACGGCTATAAAAACAGCAAGACGAACAAGACTATAGTTCCCGTTCGTCTTTTCAAGTTCTTTAACTTTCTTATCTAATTCTAATTGTCTTTTTACAAAGTATTCGTTGTCATATCGCATTTAGACTTTTTTCCTTACCAAAGTCATTTTTTCTCAGATGCTTTAGTCTTGCGCTTTGATGTAGTCTTCTTCGCTGTTTCAGAAGTCTTGGAAGCGGACTTTTTCGAAGATGACGAAGATTTAGAAGCAGTAGTCTTCTTGGTTGTCGTCTTTTTAGCAGTCTTAGAAGATGAAGCAGTCTTGGATGAAGCCTTAGTCGTTGTAGTTCTTGGTTTTCTCTTAGGAACTACATAATCAAGGACTTCACCAATGCTGTCGTGTATAGTCAAGAGCGCCTGAAGGTCCAAATGTGTTGAACTCTTATTGATTATTACTACTCTGTCATGCTTCAAGAACTGAACAAAAGTCGCGGCAGGATAAACAGTAAGCGATGTTCCGCCGATGATCATAAGATCAGCCTTTTTGATCGCCTTGATAGCCGAATCGACCTTGTCATGCTCAAGATTCTCTTCGTAAAGAGTTACTGCAGGTCTTACGATGCCGCCGCACTTTGTACAACGCGGAATGCCTTCGCATCCCAGGATAAAGTCGAGCTTATACTTTTTGCCGCAGTCAACGCAGTAATTTCTGTGAACAGAACCATGAAGTTCGATAGTAGTCTTACTGCCGGCCATCTGATGCAGGCAGTCGATATTCTGTGTAATAGTAGCTTTGAGCTTGCCCTGACGCTCAAGTCTTACAAGAGCCTTATGGGCCTTATTAGGTTTAGCATCCGGATAGCAAAGCTTTTTTCTGTAAAAATCATAGAACTCTTCAGGATGCTCTACAAAAAACGAATGCGATACTACATCAACGGCACGATAATTAAAACCCGTCTCCTGATTGAAAATACCTTCACCGCTTCTGAAATCAGGTATGCCACTTTCCGTAGAAACACCGGCACCGCCCAAAAAGACAATGTTATCAGATTCAGCAATAAGTTGCTTCAGTTGATCTAATTTCTTTTGCTTAGCGCCGCTATAGCGATCCTGTCTAGTTTCCAAAATCTACCTCGTCTTATCAGTTATCCAAGTCCAAACTGTGAGCTGTAAAATCTCCAAGCTCCATACTTGCAGAACCGAACATTTCTTTACCGAGAACTCTCTTCTCGTCTCTTTCCTTCTCAACCAATGTGCTCAATGCTCTTCTAACACGATCAGAATTCTTGATATTCTTGATCTCGATTACCGGAGAAGTCTGGTCAGCAGTATTAAGAATGACACTTCCTACACCAAAGATCTTCTGACCCAATGTACGTCTGATAGTAACGTCAAGGATACGATAAAGAAGGATCTCATCCTCAGTCGTGTTAAACAAGCCTTTACGAATATAGAGACGATTGTTATCAAAGCTGTATGTAGTAAAGGAAATCGGCAATCCAAGATAGCGCTTTTTATCCTTCCAAAGAAGAACGTCATTATCAAGATATTGACTAAGTCTGTCAGTTTTTGCCATGTTTTTATCCTCCACAACTATAAATTATACATTAAAAGTTCTAATATTTTGTTTCAAAACTGTGTCAAATCTAACCACATTATATTTTAGAAGTCGCTTAAATCAAAGTATTTTCGCAAAATCACTCTAATTTCTTGACTCTGGCCTCATCATACACTTTGTACACATCAAATAGTCTTGACAGGTCTGCATCACGCATATTAGCCCCGTTTACAAGAGTTCTGTCATAATAAAGATAGTTGATTCCGTACGTGTAATATGGATTCGGGCCGATTCCGAAGAATATCCTGAAACCAAGTCCCTTAAGATATTCGGCACGCGGATCCGTACCCTTTATGTAGTTGCCGTTCGGATATACGATCATATGTGTAGTTCCAAGGACCGAACCGATCTGACTTGTCCATTTTTCGGTATCAGATACGATCTCATCCATGGTTGCACCTTCAGCATTTATATTTCCGTATGTTGAAGATGCAAACTTCCAACCCGTATCCTTAAGTGTGGAAACTATCTGGGAAACAGTGTTTTTATTAGCCTCAATATCCTGAGCTGTAATATCTTCACTAGGTCTTCCGATCGCATTAAGAGCAAAGTTACGGTCATCGATCTCATCTTCGCTTATTACATATCCGAAGCATGATTCATAGCCGCATACCGTAATTACTCCCTTTACACCGTTGAACGAGAAATCCGGATGTTCTTCAACAAACATATCAAGAATACCGATAGCTTCGGCTGATCTTGAAACAACTTCCTGTCCTGAAGCATTTACGTACTGTCCGCAAACCTGTTCCTGGTCGTTAAGGACAAGCTTCTCACATGTACCGTTTCCGTAATTACGCATTGAATAGTCAAGGTTTTCGATGATTATGATAAGAGGTTTCTTACCTTCAGGCACGCGGAGATTACACTCTACGAGATAGTCTTCGTTGCTGGTATCAACAAGAGCCTCAGCATCTACGAGCACATAGTTTTTAGCATAAAGTTCTTCAAGGATTCTCGAAAACTCGTTAGTAGTTAGATAGATGTCCTCATTACCGGAAACGTAGTTTATATCGAATGCAAGTTCCGTATCAACGATCAACTGGCGCACACAGATAACCTCAACGTTACCGTAATAATCTACGACAGGAGAAGTCTTCTCTGTAGCGATGATAAGGTCGTTTGAAATTCTGGTATCATCCGGGAAGATAACAGCGAGATTGGATAAGATCTCTTCTGCCGAGTAATACTGGTATCTGGCGAGCATATGCTCACATTTTTCCAGCATCGGCTGATACATGATATCTTTGATCTCACCTACTCGTCTGTCAGCGAAGTTATAGACGAAACCTTCGGAATCATCAAGAAGAGAGTTATATTGCTGAACCGCAGAGATATAATCACCTTCGTTATATTCCGACTCAGCCGCCTGAACAATACCTCTGGCACGCTCAATTGAGTCAACCTCACGCCACAAAGGTGATGCAACAGCAGAGATATTATCAACCTTCGTGATCTCGTTAAAGATAAACGTGACGTCAGGTTTTTCTATGTTTCCGAGAAGGAAATCCTCACAAAGGGAATTGAGCCAGTTTGAAAGATGAGAATATGTGATCTCACCCATTCCGTTAAGGAACTTCAGATCTTCAGTCTTCAGTTCATAACGCTCATATCTGATCTTGTTTTCGATGGTTACAGCCTTTTCATAGACTAGGTTTTCCATCTTGATCATGTTCTCGTCGTTCTTTGCTTCGGAATCACTTTTTTGGATAAGTTCATCATGAAGTTTTCGATACATCTCAAGAGCATCTTCATACCTGCCTTCGTTCAATGCCGTTTCAAAGGCAGGGATTATCGAAGCTTTGGACTCTTTTGATTTATCGATGTAGATAAAGACAAACACCGAGAAAAGCAAAACCGCAACGCACAGTCCGATCGAAACCCAGTATAGAAAACTGACTGGTTTCTTATTGCTTACAGTCTCGAAAATGTTGTCGGTTATGCTCTTTCTCAATATCAGATACCTTCAAGATTCAAGTTGATCTGCTTATCCATCATAAGATCATCTTTGATGAAATAGCCGACAGCTGGAAGTCTTCTGATCCTGAAGTACTCAGGATCCTTGAACGAAGCCTCTTCAACACGTCTGATGCTTATCATCTTAGAGCCTCTCTTAGATGTAAGAAGCTGAACACCCTGTGTGGTTCTCGTTGACTTCAACGGAACAAGTTTGGATTCAAATACAGCAGCCTTTGAAATATCACTCTGAGCTACAAGATCAGGGTTCTCGTTTTCGTTAAGAACAATAAATGATATAGCTCTTGAACCGTCAAAGAAAGCATTTATAAGTTTCTTTCTGTTCTGCTTTGTCTCATATACGCTGATCGGGAACAAAGCAACCTTACCGTTTTCGAATCCGATCATAAGGTTACCCTTATAATCCTTGGTAACAATGATGAACAGGACATTCTCACCATCATCCATACCGAGAGTTCCCGGCAGATAATGACCATACTCACTCGGCTTCGTATCATCAAACTCATAAGCCTTAGCCTTATAAACGTTAGCCTTATCCGTGAATACGAGAATATCGTTAAGGTTTGTAGCCTCAACATCAATAAAGATCTCGTCATCTTCTTTGGTCTTAAGCTCACCTGCACTTCTAAGTGAAACAAGTGTGTGCTTCTTCAGATAACCATGCTTTGTGAGCATGATCCTGATATTGTAGTCCTCGATCTCCTGTCCAGGAACGAATGTATCAACTTCTTCCTGCATAACGACTTCAGATCTTCTTTCCTGACCATATTTCTTAATGATGGACTTAAGGACTTCAATGATCTTACTGTCGATTCTCTTAGGCTTAACAAGGAAGTCTTCAAGATCAGCGATCTCATTTTTGAGAGTATCGATATCCTGAGTTCTCTTTAAGATATATTCTTTGTTTATGTTACGGAGCTTGATCTCAGCAACATATTCAGCCTGGATCTCATCGATGCCGAATCCCTTCATCAAGTTAGGAACAACGTCCTCTTCAAGTTCGGTATTTCTGATAATTGCGATTGCCTTATCGATATCAAGAAGTATCTTAGCAAGACCTTCGAGAAGGTGAAGTCTTTCCTTCTTCTTTCCGAGATCGAAAGCAGTCTCACGCTTAACGCATTCTCTTCTCCAATTGAGCCATTCGTCGATAAGACCGTAAACACCAAGAACTCTAGGTGAACCGTTAATAAGGACATTGAAGTTACATGAGAACGGTGATTCGAGCTTAGTGAACTTAAAGAGCTTAGTCATGAGAGCATCATGATCAGTTCCTCTCTTACACTCGATAATGATCTTAAGACCTCTGATATCAGTAGAGTTTCTGATATCACTGATCTCTTTGATCTTACCCTGCTTAACAAGCTCGCAGACTTCATCAATGATAGCTTCACAAGTCGTTGTGTATGGGATCTCATATATCTCGATGGAATTCTTCTTAGCATCGATACGATACTTAGCTCTGATCCTTACAGAACCACGACCGGAATCATAGATATCCTTCATTGCCTTCTTATCGTAAAGGATCTGTCCGCCGCCCGAAAAATCAGGAGCAGGCATGATATCGAGAAGATCATCGGAAGGATCTTTCATATGAGCAATAGTAGCTTCGCATACTTCCTTCAAGTTAAAGGAACAGATATTAGATGCCATACCAACGGCAATACCCATGTTGCTGTTTACGAGGATAGACGGGAATGCTGCAGGAAGAAGCATTGGTTCCTTCATAGTGCCGTCGTAGTTATCTACGAAATCAACAGCATCCTTATCGATACCGTCAAAGATCAATTCGCAGAACTTCTCGAGCTTAACTTCCGTATATCGGGATGCAGCATATGCCATATCTCTGGAATACTGCTTACCGAAGTTACCCTTTGAATCTACATATGGATGCAAAAGAGCTCCGTTACCTCTTGTAAGACGTACCATTGTCTCATAGATGGCAGCATCACCATGAGGATTAAGTCTCATGGTCTGACCGACAGCATTAGCGGACTTCGTTCTGTCTTTGTTGAGAAGTCCCATCTTGTACATCGTATAAAGAAGTTTCCTGTGAGACGGCTTAAATCCATCGATCTCAGGGATCGCACGTGATACGATAACACTCATCGCATACGGCATATAGTTCTGTTCGAGCATCTCCGTGATCGGCTGATCTACTGCCGGCATATCAGGAGTCATATCGATAATTTCTTCTTTTTTCTTCTTAGCCATATTACCCTCTCATCAACCGATATCAAGCATATCAAGGTACAGATGTCCGTCTTCTTCGATATGCTGTTTTCTTCCCTGGAGATTGTCACCCAGCAAAAGCTCGAACACTTCAGCAGTCTTCTGTGCGTCTTCAGGACATATCTTGATAAGTCTTCTAGTCTTAGGACTCATAGTAGTAAGGCTCATCATATCAGCTTCGTTCTCACCGAGACCTTTAGATCTCATGAGCTTAAGATTCTCAATACCGTACTTCTCAACGATCTCAGCCTTTTCCTTCTCGTTATAAGCGAAGAATATCTCTTCCTTATCCTCGTCCTTCTTGCCCTTCTTCTTGAGTGTTATCTCGAAAAGAGGAGATTCGGCAACATATACATAACCCTCTTCGATAAGCTTTGGACAAAGTCTGTAGATCATCGCGAGGATGAGCGTTCTGATCTGATATCCGTCAACATCGGCATCGGTACAGATTACGATCTTGTTCCATCTCAAAAGATCGATATTGAAACTGCTCAAGTCCTTGGAATGTTTGCCCTGGATCTCAATACCGCATCCCAAAACTTTAACAAGGTCTGTTATGATCTCACTTTTAAGGATATCTGCATAACTTGCCTTGAGGCAGTTTAAGATCTTACCTCTAACCGGCATAACAGCCTGGAATTCAGAGTTTCTTGCCTGGATGACGGAACCTGCAGCAGAATCACCCTCTACTATGTAGAGCTCTCTGATGGAAGTATCCTTAGAATCGCAGTCAGTGAACTTCTTGATCTTGTTATTGATGTTATCAACATTTCCCAAGACCTTCTTACGTGCTGCAATACGGTTCTTCTCAGCATTCTCTCTTGCACGCTTGTTGTTAAGGATCTGCTCAACGACCTTATCGCCGAGAGCCTTATTCTCGATAAACCAGATCTCGAGCTTCTGTCTAATAAGATTCGTCATGAATTCCTGTACGAACTTATTGTTGATAGCCTTCTTTGTCTGGTTCTCATAAGATGTCTGTGTCGAAAACGTGCTCGAGATAAGGATGAGAGAATCCACTACATCCTGGAATGTGATCTTACTCTCGTTAGCCTTGTACTTATCTCTGTCCTTGATCTGCTTGTCGATCTCAGCTACAAAAGCGCTTCTTACTGCCTTGTCAGGAGATCCGCCGTACTCAAGGAAACTGGAGTTGTGGAAATACTCGACTACATTAACTTCGTTATTGAAGCAGAATACTACTTCTGCCTTTACCTTGTACTCATCACGATCTGCAGCATCACGGCCCTTGCCCTCACCGTCAAATCTGAACGGCTCGGTAAAGCCCTGCATGTTATTGAGTTCTTCGCAGTATCCCATGATTCCTTCAGGATACTTGTAGCTAAACTCCTCACCTGTTGCTTCATCGATAAGGATGAACTCAACACCGTTATTTACGATAGCCTGCTTCTTGATGATATCCTTGAAAGCTTCAATAGGGATAACTGTCTCAGTAAATACTTCACTATCAGGCTTCCAGTGCTGGATAGTACCGGTACGGAGATATCTGTATGGTTCCTTAACGAGCTCCTGACCAGGCTCACCGATTACCTCACCCTTCTTGAAGTGAAGTGTGTACTTTGTCTTATCACGGAAAACTGTTACATCGAAGAACTCGGAAGCATACTGGGTAGCACAGGCGCCGAGACCGTTAAGACCCAAGGAATACTCATAACTTCCCTGTCCTGAATTCTTATCGTACTTACCGCCTGCATAAAGTTCGCAGTATACGAGTTCCCAGTTGAATCTTTGCTCCTTAACGTTGTAATCAAGAGGAATTCCTCTTCCGAAGTCCTCTACTGTCAATGAGCCGTCTTTACCTCTAGTTACTATGATCTTGTCACCGTAGCCCTCACGAGCCTCATCGATGGAATTGGACAAGATCTCAAAGAAGGAATGGATACATCCCTCGAGATTATCTGAACCGAATATTACCTGCGGCTTTTTTCTGACTCTGTCGGCACCTTTGAGCATTGATATGCTGTCATTACCGTACTCAGGTTTCTTAGCCATAGTTACCCCCTTTAATAAGCATAAAATAATTATACCAATAAATCCGAAATATCAACGGACAAAAAAGTCCCATTTTCCATAAAAAAAGAGCCCCTTTGCAAGGACTCTACCTTTTGATTTGGCGAGCCTAGGGGGACTCGAACCTCCGACCCACAGCTTAGAAGGCTGTTGCTCTATCCAACTGAGCTATAGACCCAAATTAGTGGAGCGGGTGATGGGAATCGAACCCACGTGATCAGCTTGGAAGGCTGGAGTTCTACCATTGAACTACACCCGCATAATAATGACGTGTGTCAAACGCCTAAGTATGATACAACACACGTCAAAAACTGTCTAGTACTTTTTCGAAAAAAGTTTTACTGAGCAGGAGTATCAGAAACAAGGCCGGCGGAAATATAGTATCCGTCCTGTGTCTTATACCAATCTCCTGATGTAGCAACTACTACAACCTGCATATTATTAGCAAGCTTAGCAACTACCTCATAATCGATTCCAGGTCCCTTACGGACATTGATGTAATCCTCGGTACAATTTACATATTTAACTGTTGAACCGCCTTCGATCTCTACCTCTGTCCATGATATCTCGATATCGTTTGTTGAAGGACCGGAATATGTAGGGATAGTGGTTGTTGTCACTGCTGTTGTCGCTGCTGTAGTTGTATCCTCAGTGGAAGCTGCATCTGTTGACTTTGTCTTCTTCTTTGAACCGCCGCATGCCGTCATGGAAAGAGCCATAACCGAAATAACTGCCAAAGTACCTATTTTCAATGCCAAAGAAGAACGCTTCATAGACACACCTCCAATTTCATATATTGTCATTATCTCATACTTTCTCTATTTTATACTATTTTTTCAATTTTTAAGTTTACTTTTTCATTTCTTTCAGATTTTCCTCAAAAAGCGCAAAACTCTCATGGTCTTCCCACTTCCCGTTAATGTGCATATAGGACTTTCTAAGCCCCTCCTGAGAAAAACCGCAACGTCTTATAAGCTTCAAAGATCTCTCGTTACAAGGAAGTATAAAAGCCTCGATCCTGTGAAGCTTAATCTCCTTAAATCCGAATTGGCATACAGCCTTCAAAGCCTCTGTCATATACCCGTTTCCGCATGCCGCTTCGTCCTGATGATATCCTACTGCAGCACTTTGCATTCCGCCGCGAACGATGTTAAACAGGGATATCCTTCCTATTATCTTTTCATGATCATTCTTATCGAAAACAAAAAACGGGACCAATCTGTCATCCCAGAATTGAGTTGCATCACTTTTGAGATAATCCTTCTGTGTCCTTACGGTAAAATACGAATCCGGCTGGGTCTGAGCCCACTTTTTATGGAAGGCCTTGTTTCTTACATAGTAGTCGCAAACCTTTGCTGCTGCGCTTTTTCGAAGAACAGAAAGACGGAGCCTGTCGGTCTCGATGGCAAAGATCTCATCTCTTTTGAGTCTGTAGTCAATCCTGTATAGCATTTATGCCTCCACTCGTATCCTAAAAGAGATTTTACACAAATAGTTTTGTTAAGAAAAGCACAAAAAAGACTGCCTCGGTTACCCGAAACAGTCTTGGTGGCTCACTGGGGGTTCGAACCCCAGACCCCTTGATTAAAAGTCAAGTGCTCTACCAACTGAGCTAGTGAACCGAAAATGGCTGGGGTGGCAGGAATTGAACCTACGGTGCGGGAGTCAAAGACCCGTGCCTTACCACTTGGCGACACCCCAGTGTCATAGGCTCAAGTGCAAACCTGAATTTAAATGAAAAAAGTGGGGTGGGATATGGGATTCGAACCCATGACTTCCAGTGCCACAAACTGGCGCTCTAACCAACTGAACTAATCCCACCATATCTAAGCACTATTAACCCAGCACGAAAAATTATATTAGTAGAGTTCAATAAAGTCAAGAAAGAATTTTCTCCCAACTTACTCTGCCGCGCTGGCCTTCAGACTGCTCACCTTTATCGGCGAATCGATATCGATGACTGTGGCTTTGTCAGATGATGCGTTGATCATTCTCGTCTCGATCTCACCTGACTCATACATTATATCAACTCTTACGTCTCCATCAAATGATGAAATAAGAAAAACATCATCAGAAGTAACAAATTCTGAAACTTCGCCGTCAAAACTCTCGACATCCGACAGGAACGCGAACCTCGGATCCTCCCTGTCCACTATGTAATACATGGCTTTGCTAAGGTCTTCCTCATTCTCCTTGAGCATTCCGACCTTGTTATAGATCTCGATATTCCTTCCGAGCTCTAGTCTCGCGATGTCCTCGTCGGTATCGAGATTATCATGAACACCAGTAAGACCCGGAGCATAAAGGCTCGTAAAATCAAGGTTCTCGATGTCATCGTCTGCGATCATCGAATAGAAAGTCTGCGCCCTGTTGGACACCTTTCTTCCCGCCCAGGAAGTCACTTCACTGTAGTAGAGATTGATGCCGCAGGTAAGGTAAACGCCTGCACCAATAGCAATCGAGAAAACATAAGCAGGTATCTTATTCTTTCTCGAAAACGCGAAGATCAAAACACTAACCAGAAGAATGCTCCATCCGAAATAGCAGATAGTCGTAGGAACATATCCTCCTACACCAGATGATATCCAGCCCTGATACTTTGCGATGAGTGAATTAGGGATCGCAAATGTTCCGCCGATGATAAGACCTGCCAGCGATAGTTTTAGTATCTCCTTGTTATCAGGCTTCTTTCCGAGATAGAATGCAATGCATGTTCCGACTATGGCAGCAACAGACGACAGGAGTTTTCGCTTACCCGGAGTGAAGTACTCTCTTGATGCGGCACTCTTAAGTTCAGCCAGAGGAAACATTCCAAAAGAATAAACCTTATAAGCTTTTGCAAATCCTGCAAGTTCCATGCCGTCCATGCTCTCGACATGTATCTGAGACGGATAGAACTTACGGAAACCAAAGAGCATGATCACGTAAACGACTGCCACGATAACGTGAGGGATCGACTTCTTGATGGTCTTCTTAATATCTTTATCGTTATTGATAAAAGCGATCACAACATAGATCGGCAAAGCGATGATAAATGCCTCATAGACCTGAAGCGATTCATAGAACAACCAAAGGCTAAAAACTAGTCTTATCTTGGAGTTACAGCCGTCAAACAGGTATATCGCAAGGATCATGCAAAATAATCCGAACATGAAATCCAAAGGATAACAAACGATAAGGCTGTGCCATACATCTATCTGGAGAAGTCCCAAGAAGAATATCGAGAAGAACGCTCCGTATTCAAGGCTGGTCTTCTTACCGATGATATACGAGACAAGGCCGATATTAGCAAGGATCGGCACATATTGTAAAAGCCAGATGGCTACGAAGTTTCCTGTTCCGTTAACAAGATATCTGAAGGCAACTACCAAAGGAAAAACGATTCCTATCCTTCCCCTGGCAAGCCCATATTGGAAAGCATCCGTAAAGCCCCTCTTAGGTCCGTAGATACGTGCGAGAATAAATTCGTAAAGTGAATCATGACAAGCAAGGACAGTGTCTTTTACGCATCGAAAAAAAGCTAATACCATAACCAGTACCATACCTGCAAGTATGACACGCAGTACCATTTTTCTTGTGTCCAGCGATCTTTTCTCCATCCTTTTGTCCCAGATAAACAAAGTTTTGAAGTAGAATAGCAAAAACACTATACTGTTGCAAGTTGCCAACAAGGGTTTTCGAGCGTAAAATCTCTAAGGTAATAAAAATATTATTAGGAGCAAACTATGGATAATTCATATATCACGATGCCAAAAGGATTCAAAGCTTCCGGCATCTGCGCAGATCTTAAGGGAGAAGGCAAACTCGACTTTGCTCTCGTTTATTCAGAATATCCCGCTACAGTAAGCGGCGTTTATACTTCAAACCTTGTTAAGGGTCATTCACTTCAGAGATCCATCAAGCTTATCGCTAACGGCAACAGCAAGCGTGCCATCGTTATCAATGCTAAGAATGCCAATGCATGCGTTGGCGCTATCGGCGAAGAAGACGCAAACGATATCGCTAAAGCGATCGCGGGAGAACTCAATGTATCAAGTGATGAAGTACTTACTGCTTCAACAGGTGTCATCGGAATAAGACTTCCTGTCGAGAAGATGGTATCTCACGTCCCTACTCTTGTTTCCTCACTTGGAAGCGACGAGAAGTCTGCCCACAATGCTGAGCTTGCTATGATGACCACAGATACAGTTCCTAAGGAAGTCAGTGCCAAGATCACTCTTCAGGACGGCCGTGAAGTTACTGTAGCTGCTATGGCCAAGGGTTCAGGAATGATCCACCCTAACCTCGCTACAATGATCTGCGTATTCACTACAGATGCAAAGATCGATAAAACTCTTCTCGATGATATGTTAAAGCGCGCTGTGTCTCATACATTCAACAGAGTAAGCGTTGACGGCGACACATCCGTATGCGACTCCGTAATGGTATTTGCTAATGGCGCAAGCGAAGTAGAAATCACAGAAGGAACTGAAGATGCTGATATCTTCTACACAACCCTCGAGCAGCTCTCCACTGACCTTGCACGAATGATCGCCTGCGACGGTGAAGGCGCTACAAAACTTCTGGAAGTTATTGTTAATGGTGCCAAGGATGCAAACGATGCTAAACTTGTAGTTACAGCTATCGCGAGATCACCTCTTTGTAAGACGGCTATCTTCGGTGAAGATGCAAACTTCGGTAGATTCATAACAGCTGCCGGCTATTCAGGAGCTGATTTTGATCCTAACAGACTTGATATGTACGTTGGAGATCTTCAGGTATGTAATGACGGAGATGCAACAATTACTGATGAGGAAGCTGCCGCAAAGCTTCTTGCCGAGCACGACATCACAGTTACCGTAAACCTTAACGCAGGAGAATACTCAGACCGCATGTTCACATGCGACTTCTCATACGATTACGTTAAGATCAACGGAAGCTACAGAAGCTAATCAATCATTCAATTTGTAATTTGTGAATTAATTAGGTTTTGTCATTAATGGGAATTTGGAATATATTTCATCTTCCCATTCTTTTTGCTCATCATTATCTATTTGTCCAACTCCCAAAACCTCAATTTTCTCAATATCTGATCCTGTTTGTGCTATATAATCATACATAGCATTTATGTACGATTGACACTCATACGAATTCATTTGATACAAAACAGGCATATATTTATCAACTGTGTAGTCAGTGACTAATCTTTTCGTATCATTATTTTCCTTTACGCTAAACAGCTTTTCATAATGGTCACCGCCCCAAACTACCATATCCAAAGATAAAGTGCGCGAATCAATAACTGAATTCAGTTGGCAATTAGGATTCGTATCCAAATAAACATTGATCATCACTCTAGCATCTTCCATTATCTTATAATCCGGAGTGGCCCAAAAAGTTTTTTTATCTTGAACATATTTCCCTTTTAGTATTAGCGTAAAAACAAACTCCTGTTCAGATAATGAAGAAGTCAAATATATGCTCTCGCCAAACTTATCAACAATGGCATGCTCTATATCCTCGTAACCTTCATCATAAGTTTGCGGTTCATTGTCAAATTTATATATCATATTTGAGCACGAACACAACAACACAAGACACAAAAAACTAATGAATAGCATTATTGATTTTTTCATATTCACCATTATTTTAAAATAATTATTGAGCCATCGGCTAAATTTTCGTTTATCTTGTTATAATCGACAAAATCATCATACAGAATGTAATATTGCTTTCCCCATGTCTGAATTCTTAACCAAACTCTATCCACCTCATTATCATGTATAACACCAGTAATTGTAACATAATGGTCAGTCATAACATTATACTTATCTTCAACGCCTTCAATACCGTATCCACAAGAAGCTAAATCACTGTACATAGGGAAACCCATTTTCTCAACATTTTCAATATTGTTTTCTTTTTTCTCACTAAAATAATTTATTAATAATCCTGGTACATCCATTTCATTAAGTATTACAGGTTTATTATTCTTTATAGAATGAATAATCTGATAATAGTTAGGACTATAATTGATAAAAAGAGACTAAAAAGTCTTATCTGTCTATATGTCCGCATAGGATAATCCCCCAAATAAGTAATAGATAATTGAAATCTATCACAGAGAAAACACCAAGGTCAATCAGACACAAGATACTATTAAATTGTCGTTTAATTGGTAATAATGTCAAACGGATTTAAATATCCTTAGGAGTAAGTGAACCTATACCTAAAATCAAATTATCTACTTTTTCAACTTCTTTTGTTTTCTCACTTCCTGTCAAAATAGCAACAAAAACATCATCTTTAACCCAAAGACCACCATAATAATATTCAGGATCAAATTCATCACCCCAGATGATTTCAGCATCCATTATCATGTAGTAATCCCCTATATCCATTTTACCTACATAATCGCCGGTATCAAAAAAAGGAGCGTACATTTCATAATACTCCTTAGCCAATTTCTCACTAGCGAATTCTTTATATAAAATGCATAGATCGGTATCAATATGATCAAAAGCATCTTCACCATCATAGTAGACTTCAACAATTAATTCATCATCATTGTCATCTTTACCAAAATAAACTGATACTTCTTCGGGTTCACAACTATATGTATTACATATTAAAGTTATAAAATCGTTATATTCTAAACTAGAATATGTAGACATTGAACTTATATCACTCGATATTGTACTTGTGTCAACTAATATATCAGAAACATTTGATGCATCTGAGTTTACTATATTATCTTCTGAAGTATTAATGCTCTCTTCTAACATAGTCTCAACGCTAGATTTAATTGAATTATCAGTAGTAACTGGCAAAGTATTATCTTTAATTTTTCCACAAGAAGAAAAAACATTTATGGTAAAAAAAGTTGATAGAAAGATGCATATAGACCTAAATATTTTACCTCTCATATATTTGCCTCCTTTTCAACAATACAATGTCAAGAGAAAACAAGGAAGCCTTTGTAAAAACAAAGACTCCCTATAAATCATTTCTTACCTTTTTTATCAACGTTATCAGGAACAACAACCACCAAAGCTTCTTCACTCTCGACGATGTCAAAAACGAAATCGTCTTTTCTGAAATCGATCTTGATGCTCTTGCAGCCGTTCAGCTTGCCTTCAAGGAACATATCTGCAAGTCTGTCTTCGATCTTGCTTCTGATAACCTTACGAAGCGGTCTTGCACCGAACTTAGGATCATAACCGAGCTTAGCGAGTTCATCAGCAGCCTTGTTAGTGATCTTAGCCTCGATACCCTTCTCCTTAAGAGCCTCAAAGACTTCTTTCATCATGATATCAACGATGCTTCTGATCTCATCCTTAGTAAGCTCATTGAAGATAACAGTTTCATCAACACGGTTAAGGAATTCAGGTCTGAATGTCTCCTTCAAAGCAGATGCAACTCTGCTCTCGAGAGCTTCTCTGGTTCCGTTCTCGAATCCGATCGTATTAGCCTTAGCAGAGTTACCTGCGTTGGAAGTCATGATAATGATCGTATTCTCAAAGTTAACATGCAAACCGTGGCTGTCTGTAAGTCTACCTTCATCAAGAAGCTGCAAGAGAAGATTAAATACATCCGGATGTGCCTTCTCGATCTCATCGAAAAGGATTACCGAATAAGGCTTTCTTCTTACCTGCTCCGTAAGTTGTCCGGAATCCTCGTGTCCAACATAACCCGGAGGAGAACCGATCATCTTACTTACAGAATGAGCTTCCATGTACTCAGACATATCGATCCTGATAAGAGCCTCTTCGCTGTCAAACATTACTTCAGCGAGAGCCTTAACAAGCTCTGTCTTACCAACACCTGTAGGTCCTACGAAAATGAAGGATGCAGGCTTATGTTTCTTTGTAAATCCGGATCTGTTACGACGAACAGCTCTTGCAACAGCACTTACAGCCTTATCCTGACCGATAACACGCTTATGAAGTCTTTCTTCAAGATGGATAAGCTTATCTGTTTCAGTCTCGGAAATAGACTTGAGCGGGATACCTGTCCACATCTCTACTACTCTTGCAATATCCTCGATCTGGATCGGATCCGGCTGGATATCATCCTTGAGAGAATCGAATTCCTTCT
>CAMYXL010000045.1 GCA_947303255.1 uncultured Clostridia bacterium
TCAATGAAGTAAGGATACCGTCACCTGTTGTAGCATACTTGGAGAAGATGATGTGACCGCTCTGCTCACCGCCGATACGGTTGCCTGTCTCTACCATGTTCTCGTATACGTACTTATCGCCGACCTTGGTCTTCTCGTACTCGATACCAATCTTGTCGAGAGCCTTGTAAAGTCCGAAGTTGGACATAACTGTCGTAACGACTTTGTTGTTGATGAGCTTGCCTCTCTCCTTCATGTACTTACCGTAGATGTAGAGGATATGGTCACCTGTAACAATGTTACCTTTCTCGTCAACAGCGAGGCAGCGGTCTGCGTCACCGTCATAAGCAAAACCGATATCGAGACCCTTCTCGACAACGAACTTCTGCAGATGCTCGATGTGTGTGCTTCCGCAATCTGTGTTGATGTTATAGCCGTCAGGCTCGTCGTTGATAACATACGTCTTTGCTCCGAGGGCATCGAAAACGCCTCTTGCAATGGACCATGAAGCACCGTTGGCACAATCAAGACCAACCTTCTTATCCTTAAAGCTGTACTTGGACATGGAGATGAGATAACCGATGTAACGGTTACGTCCTGCCACATAGTCAACTGTTCTTCCGATAGCATCTCTTTCAGCGAGAGGAACTTCGATCTTGCCGTCGATGTAATCCTCAACGAGAAGGATCGTCTCTTCGTCCATCTTCTCGCCGTTACTGTTAAGAAGCTTGATGCCGTTATCGTAATACGGGTTGTGAGAAGCGGAGATCATGATACCGCAGTCAAAATCGTCAACACGTGCGATGTAGGATACTGAAGGAGTTGTTGTTACGTGCATGATGTAAGCGTCTGCACCGGATGCCATAAGGCCTGTGCAAAGAGCATACTCAAACATGTAGCTTGAACGTCTTGTATCTTTACCGATAACTACCTTAGCTTTCTTGCCCTGCTTAGCACCGTAGTACCAGCCGAGGAAACGACCGATCTTGATAGCGTGCTCATAATCAAGGTTCTTGTTGGCTTCGCCTCTGAAGCCGTCTGTTCCAAAATACTTTCCCATGATGTCTCCTAACTGTTTACACTTTTTGTACGATCACACCGTTGTCCTTGAAGATGCTGTTCTCAGGAACAACGCCTCTTACGCATGACGTAGGATAGATATTGCTGTGTCTGCCGATAACCGTTCCCGGATTGCAGACTGTATTGCATCCGACTTCAACATAGTCACCGAGCATGGCACCGAACTTCTTAATACCTGTCTCGATGTTCTCTGTTCCGTTGTGGACTACAACGAGTTTCTTATCTGATTTTACGTTGGAAGTGATCGAACCAGCACCCATATGTGAGTAGTATCCGAGGATACTGTCTCCTACATAATTGTAGTGAGGTGTCTGAACGTGATCGAAAAGGATTACGTTCTTAAGCTCGCATGAGTTACCAACTACACAGTTGGCACCTACGAGTGCACTGCCTCTGATGAAGGCACAGTGTCTTACTTCGGTCTCAGGACCGATGATGCATGGAGCACCAAGATAAGCTGACGGGAAAACTGTAGCTGTCTTGTGGACCCATACGTTCTCGGATACTTCTTCATAGTCGTCGCCGAGTGTAGGACCCAAAGCAAGGATCATATCCTTGATGCCCTTCAAAGCTTCCCATGGATAAGTGAATCCGGACAGATAATCCTTTGCAAGAGTATGGTCCAGATCGTACAAATCTTTAATCGTATACATTGTCAAACCTCAAAGTCTTTCCTTTTTTTCGATATCAAGAAAATACTTGTATGTGTCAACTGTGAGCTCGCCGCATGCTTCCTCATCGCAAGCGATGATTGCTGCATTGTGCATCTGGAGCGCACTGCATGTCCACTTCTGGCTTACGCCGCCCTCGACAGTAGCTGCAAGAGCTCTTGCCTTGTTGTGACCTGAGATAAGAACGAGTACTTCCTTGGAATCAGTAACTGTTCCGATACCAACGGAAAGAGCCTGTGCAGGCACCTTCTCAGGATCATTGCCGAAGAAACGGGAATTGACGATCCTTGTGTCAGTCGTAAGGTCTCTTACGCCTGTTCTGGAAGAAAGTGATGTGTATGGCTCGTTGAATGCGAGGTGACCGTCAACGCCGATACCGCCCATGAACAGGTCGATTCCGCCGTAAGAAGCGATCTTCTCCTCGTAACGTGCACACTCGCCTTCCGGATCATCAGTCATTCCGTTAAGGATGTTGATGTTCTCTGCCTTCATGTCGACCAAGTGATCAAAGAAATTGTCGTGCATGAAGTACCAGTAGCTCTGGTCGTGCTCATGAGGAAGTCCGAGGTACTCGTCCATATTGAATGTAACGACATTGGCAAAGGAAACTTCGCCAGCCTTATTCTTCTTGATGAGTTCCTTGTAAACACCGATCGGGGAGGAACCTGTAGGGAGTCCGAGAACGAACGGTCTTTGCTCCTTATGAGCATTTATCTTTGCTGCTATATAGTTGGCAGCCCACTTACACATATTGTCGTAATTATCTTGTATAACAACTCTCATCGTTATTTCTCCTTCAAACTTAAGCCTCGAAGTCGGGAGAACCTCTGTTACGGTGTTGTTTCCGCTTTTTACTTTCTCCTTGTCGGCTCTTCGAAAAAGCCGTGGCAGAATCCGCCGAGTCTTTCGATAACTGCCATTCCTCGTCAACCACGTGGGTCCGGGCGCTAATAGGATCCCTAACCTCCTAGTCGGGAAAACTATTTTATGATCTGTTTAATACTTCCTCATTAAAACATTGAAAATATTTTAAACTTTGCTTTATTATTAGTCAATTTATCCAAAATCAGACGGTCACTTTTTGACAAGTTGCATTACGCGTATTCCTCCCACCAAGCCTCGGTATAATTGCCGATCTCATCGTAATCGACGGTCTGGCCTATGCGCGGAGTGGCAAGGCTGAGGCCGGATGTTTTCGAGGCCTCCGAAGCACGGATTATGGAATCATCCCAGTCGGTGTTGCAGATGCAGAAGGTACCCCAGTGGACCGGAATGACCCAGGATGCTTTCGCGTCAACGCCCGCCTGGACGGTCTGCTCTGGGAACATATGGATCTTAGCCCAGGACGGATCGTACTGACCGCACTCGGCGATCATGAGATCAGGCGCGCCCAAAGTCTCGCCGACGCGGCTGAAGATGTCGTAATAGCCGCCGTCACCGGTGTAATAGACTTTGTGATATCCGTCGGAAAGATATAGTCCGCCCCAGAGAGTGCTGTTGCCCTTGATCGGGTTACGGCCCGTGAAGTGCTGGGACGGGGTAAGCGTATAGGTAATTCCGTCGATGGTGACGCTCTCCCACCAGTTAAGCGCCGTGATCTTACTCTCATCGACTCCCCAGCCCTTGAGGATGGTGTCGACGCCAAGAGGAACGATCACTTTTCCGACCTTGTCCTTGATGGCTTTGATAGTCTTATAGTCCAGGTGATCGTAGTGATCGTGGGATACGAATAAAACGTCGATCTCAGGAAGTTCGTCCGTGGTCCACGGAAGTTCCGAGAATCTCTTCGGGCCGGCAAAACCCACAGGCGACGAACGGTCGCTCATGACGGGATCAACGAGGATCTTGGTCTTTCCCATCTGAAGAAGGAACGACGAATGGCCAATCCATGTGAAGGTCAGGTCGCCGTCTTCAGGGTTTTCGATAAGGCTCGGATCGGAAGAAGCGATCATGGTCTTCGGAGTCTTGCGGCTGCTCGAATAAGGATCACCGCTGCTCATTGTGGTGACGTCGTTTTCGTTATGGAACTTGCCGTCGTAGTAAAGTTTATTTTTCGAAGAAAAAGATTCCTTGTCGGATTCATCCGGGAGCTTGCCCACGGAAGGCGCAAAGAACAGGAAGATCAGCACGGCGCACACGATCAACAGGATAACGATGATCAGGATGAGGACGATGATGCCGATCACTTTAAGACTTTTCATGTGAAACCTCAGTTGAAACCGGAGAAGATTCCCTTAAGATCGTCAAGGCTCGTGCCGACGGCGAGCACATGGTAAAGCTCGTTCTCGCCGATGCAGACGGATCTGTAGATTATCTTGTTGTCGCCGTTGATGTAGATATCGTACATACCGTACTGGACTCCGCCAATGGTTATATAACCGGAATCAGAGATGGTATCGATGCCTTCAGCTTCGTAACTTGCCATCATGGCGTCGGAAAAATCAGAGATGAACTGGTTCTGGCCGCCTGTGTAGTCTTTACAAAGCGAGATCGCCATCGCAACTCCCGGATCGGAATCCTTCTTGACTGCGAGCACCAGCGAATCGCCGTATGCCTTGAAATCTGCAAAGCCTTCATCTTTCTCAGATACGAAGCTGTAGCCTGACGGCAGCGTATAAGTAGCGCCTGACGTGCCGATCTCGGCAGAACCTGAGCTCGGATTCATCAAAAGCGGATAGTTCGCACTTCCCGAAGTTGTCGTCGCCGTGGTCGTCTCAGTAGGCTCCGGTGTCGGAGTCGGAGTGGACGTAGTTGTCGGCTTCGGCTTAGTAGTTGCCGTAGGATCCGGTTTGGATGTAGCCGTAGGCTTAGGTGTGGCCGTCGGCTTCGGAGTCGCTGTTGGCTTAGGCGTAGCAGTCGGCTTCGGCGTGGACGTAGGTGTCGGTGTAGGTGTCGGCGTCGAAGTCGGCGTCGGACTCGGGGTCGGGGTAGGTGTTGAGGTCGGAGTAGGGGTAGCCGTAGTCTCCTCGCTGGTGTCCTCAGTCTCTTCGGAAGGTGTAGGCGTAGGAGTGTTGGTCGGCTCCGTCGTCTCCTCAGAAGTCTCTGTGGTCGGTTCTGAGGTCGGCGCAGGATTGATCTCCAACACCTCCGGATGATTCTCACGAAGGTTCTTTTCTGCCTGCTCATCGATCATTTCCTGCAACGAGAAATCGCACGAGCTAAAAGCCAGCGCTGCACAAACGATCACGAGAATCGGGATAAACCTTCTCTTCATACCTTAAAGTCACCTCAAATCAATTTGACTAATGATACCACAATTCCCGTTTCTCCACAAAATAAAGCCTCCCCTCTCCGGGAAGGCCTTTGGGTGGTATGAAGTATATATAAAATCAGGCTGCAGGCGTCGTCATTGCGATAGGAGTCAGGATCCTGTTACAGGAAAAATCCTCGCGGCGAAATGTCATCTCCCCGAATCTCCTTATTACATCCTCGTCCTCGATCTCGTCGATGCAATCATAAAACTCGTTCTCATCATCGTAGAGCATAAAAAATTTGAGCTCCTCGAATTCCTCTTTGTTCAGTTCGTAAATCGTTCTTGTGTCTGTCATTTTCTTGTCCTCCTCTTGCCGAGTCATTTCTTATGGTTCAATCATAATACGCGCCCTGTCCAAATACCACTTACACTCGATGTAAGGTTTCTCATATGGCGCCTTCGAAGATCCAACCCTAAGTTTCCTTTTCCTCTCGAAAACACTTGCCGATTTTTCTCATCTGTCTATAGGACGAAGCATTTCCGCGTTTTGTTCCAACCTAAAGTCGGGAAAATTGTGGCAAAGGAACCTTTTATGCCAAAGACTTCTCAAACTCTTTCATCTTCTGACAGCAGGATCTCATCTTTTCCTTAAGTTCGTTGACGTGTTCTTCCTGCTCCTCGTATATGGATACCAGGCTCGCATATCTTTGGCGGGCAACCTCTAGCTTTTTCCTGTAAGATCGGTAATTTATCAGTTCTCTCGCACAGATAAGCAGAAAGAGTCCTGTCGGAATGGCCAAAGCGCCGATCAGGATCCTGTTGTCCTTTCTCAGAAATTCAGGGATGTGCTGAAGTGAAGAGTTTACAGTCAGGAAAATGAATCCCAAGATCCCGAGATATATAATGAAGTTTTTCAATAAGGTCTTGAGCAGCCTTTTTGATCCTCCGCTGAAGCCATGGGAACCCTTGTCAGTGAGATCATTGTATGAGATATCCTGTTTCTCATAATTTACGAGTGCAGAGAGTTTTTGACTGCGATATTCCTCTGCCATCTTTTCTTCGCGGATGGTCTCGCGGCCTGTGCTGACCAGAGAAGTCATATCACTATAGTACTCGCGATAATCAGGATCCACTTCATCCTTGAATTTCTCGAGCCTTCTTTCTACATTCGCGAAATTGCGTTTGCGGTATGTCTCCGTCAAGCCCAATTCCGACACTGACCTGATCTTAATGGACAACAACAGAAGACCTCTGATCGCGAAGAAATTCTTCGGATCTTTTTTGAGCATGAATTCATAAGCGCGCTTTGCAGAATCTGCCTCACCGATGTTCATTGCTCTTTCAGCCATACCCAGTACTTCGTCTTCTCGAAAATACTCGTAATCAAAAGTTACTCCGCAGAACGTGCACTCATACATCTGGCGTTCCGGATCTATCTTGAGATTACCGCCGCATGTCGGACAGATATGTGTCTTGACTGTTGTGTTATCTATTTTCATTTTTCTCTCCGTAAGATCAAAAAATAACTTTCACTTAGATAATCACAAAACACTGTCCGAGGTTTCACTTTACTTATTAAGTTCGCAGATCTTATAGCAGAAATAACTTCCCGGAACTATGTTGTCATCGTCGTAGTAAAGAAGACCGAGCCTGCTGTATCTGAATGACTTATTATAGTTATCCTTAATAAGTTCATCGTATGCCTTCTGATAAGAATCGTAATCCGAACCGCCTATCGCGAAGGTCATGTGGAACATATAATCGTCATCATGTTCCGCAGGACACGGTCCGAAAAGTTCGACCAATCCTTCGTTCAATTTCTTCTGTGCATCCAGAAGTTCAGGTGAGGATTTTGCCTCCAACATCATGACGCCTGATTTCATTCCTCCGAGAACGACTGACGGGAACATTTGGATTCCTACAAAATCTATCTCAAACGGCTTCAATTTCTTAGCAAAAGAATCGAAGAATTCTTCCATCTTATCAAGGTCAGAGATCACGAACGGCTGCTTCAGCGAGACATGCTGCGGAAGCCTTGCCATCTCAAATCCCATGCCGCCTTCGCGATGTGCACGGAGCATTAATTTGCGGCCGTAATTTTCCGCCTCGTCATCTGCTATCAAAACTATTGTTGCTTTCATATATTCTCCTCCGAATTATCGATAATATATCGTTGTATGTCTGTCTTAAATACGTCGCTATAGAATTCCGCGTCAAGGACTCCGCCGTTATTTTGTATCGTCTTTGCCGACGCGATATTAACCGTATCACAAGTAACGATTACCTTGTCTATTCCCATGACCCTGCATACCCGTAAAGATTCACCGAGCATTGATGTCGCGTAGCCCTTCCTTCTCTCAGTCGGACGGATGCAGTATCCGATGTGTCCGCCTTGTGTTCGAAGAAAATCATTAAGACGGAGACGGATGTTCGCCATTCCAACTATTCTGTTATCCTCTTCGCGCACATAAAAATATGTCAGTGCCGGCACGCGTCCCGGACGAAGATTTGCAACATCGACATCCTCGATTACCTTCTTAAGCCAGTCCTCGTAAGTGGCGGTCCTCAACATCTCGTCGAGCGATCCTGTTCCGTCGATCTCGGAGCCGTATTCACGCAGCTCATTTATGAAGTCGATCGCCTGATCCTTGACCTCTAAGGTTGGAAAAACCATTCTCATTCTTCACACCTCTTTCTCCATATATCCGCAGGTGAACGGGAAGAAATCATACTTTATCGAACCCGTGTGAACGAAGCCTGAATCTTTATACCATCTGCGCAGTATTTTGTTCTCTTCAACGATGCCGATCTTGACCTTTTTGGCACCCAGCTCTTTTGCTCTGGAAAAACAATCTTCAAGTAACTTTTTTCCTATTCCGTTATGCCTTTGATCAGGAAGCACGGAAAGGTTATTTAGCTCGATCTCATCGTCATTTAAGACCGCCAGAGAATAGTACCCGATTATCTTTCCTTCCTTCTCGAAAACATACATCGGACGATGCTCTTCCGCGAACTGATAATATAGTCTCCTGTCATCAGTTGCAAAGGCTGTAAATCGCGGTGCATTTTCTTCGGTAAAACCCAAGTCGTCAGCAACAGTTTTAAACGCGGATCTTATCACGTTCACACACTCGGGGATATCTTCAATTCTCATCGGTCTTATTTCTTCCATTTTTGTAAACCTCAGTCTTTTCTTCTCAAAATCCAGATGATGTTGCTGTCGAACTGACGAGCAGAATCGATGTTGTTCAGATCTTCCTTGTCGCCGTTATAGCCTCTGTAGATATCGATGATCTCGAAGCCGCAAAGTTCAGCCAGAAGATAGATCTCGGAACGGTACGTTTGTCTCATCAAAAGAGGTCTTATCCTCTCGGAGATTACCTCGTCATTTTCATTATACTCAACGAATTTCCACTTGCCCGACATCTGCTGTGAATACGGGTCGTAGGAGATCGCGTTGTAGATCTTTTCCTTGTTGCCGTTACTGTTTATGTACTCGCAGTCGAAGCGGTAATCCTCAGGTCCGACATTCATCTGTGATGCCTGGATAGGCGGCCACGGATCAAACGTGTTGAACGTCAGGATGCCGTTCGGCAAAAGCTGCTCGCGGATATTTTTAAGAGCCTTGATCTGAAGTTCCTGAGAAGGCAGATGCATGAATCCGCTTCGCGCGATTATCGCGAGGGAATACTTTCTGCCGGAACTGAACTTCGTCATGTCCGCCGGGTAGATCTTAAGGTCCAGGTCGCGGGCTGCTGCTTTTTGTGCTGCGACTTTGCACATCTCTTCGGAAATGTCGGAACCGTCGATCCCGATACCGTTTTCGGCGAGGTACAGGAGCACAGCTCCCGTGCCGCAGGCAATATCTACGACGCCGCCCTGCCCGTGTTTTCGAGCAAGATCGAGATAGAAGTTTTGAAAGTTCTCGTGCTTGTCAAAGACGCGGTACATCGACTGAAGATACAGGTCGTAATTTTCAGCTACGTCTTTGTAATCATGTAGGTCCATTTTGTCCTCCTTGCCGCTTCTTTCCCGAATAAAAAAACCACTTATCCGGAAAAGATAAGTGGTCGTAATTTCTGATTAAATTAAGTTCTTATCTGCGATCCGTTTCAACACAATACAAATGTACCAAGTTTTGTAAACTTAGTTGATGTGACTGTATGTGTTGTGACTGTCAAACGGTTCACGATATGAACTCCTTTCTTCGTTGTTACGGTCGAGTTTACTCCTCGTATCCTGATCTGTCAACACCGATCACGTGCGGGCTGCGGCGTATGAATATATTGCCGTTATTATGACTAATAAGATGGTTCCGCCAAGCAAAAAAATTACCATTGCATTTACTCCGCCGAGCTTGGTTATAGCCTGAAGCGTCACAAGGATCCCGAAGAAAAACATGATCTTGCCGCCGACTCTTTGTGTCTTGGTCCACGCCTCTTCGTCGTCCATTATCCACGGATATCTGACTCCGATAATTGAGTTCGGCCTTACGGTCGGGATATAATTTCCGCACGCAATAAAGACGATGCCGATCACGATAAAAGCGATGGAAACATCCGCATCTTTTTCGAGGCCTGTCATAAGGATGACCGATTGAATGCTAAGTGAGAGCATCGGACCAATCGCCGCGATCGTCAGGAACAGTTTGAAGTTTCCCATGGTCGGTCTGTTTGATATCAGCGCGAGGAAGATCGTCAGCACCACGCAGATTATCGGAAGCAAAAGTACCGCCGTCATCCTGCCCGCATATTGGTCCGCGACTCCTTCCACGTTATAGTGGATCGGTAGCTTTTCCGGGAGCCTTTCAAGCATTAGAAGTCCTGCGACGATCGGAAGAAGACTTACGGCCACGCAGCTTATTACCGCGATCACTCTTTTTTTCTCCATCAACCTCAGCTCCTTTCAGATCGTTAAGCCAAAGCATCATCTCCTCCACCACGCTCAGATTGAGTCCGTAGTAGATAAAATTCTTTTCCTTTTTCTCATAAATCAGATCCGCCTTTTTAAGGATCGACAGATGATACGACACCGTCGCCGCCGTCATGTCAAAATGCGACGCGATGTCACCTGCCGACATCATCCCTTCTTTAAGGAGAGTCAGTATCTTTCTTCTGACGGGATCAGATAAAGCCTTAAATGTATCTTCGAATGCCATATTCCACCTATTTCGATAAATATCTAATTAGAAATCCATCTAAATACTAAATCCGTCGGCGGCTCTTGTCAATATACGCGGCGTGCTTTTTCGAGCAAAAGAAAACGTCCCCTAAGGGACGTCTCATTCGCGGACATATATCTCTGTCGGCTTTGGGATAAGCCCGCCGTATTCTTCAAGCAGGTCTTCGAATTCATCACGCATCTCATCATCGAAATCTTCGTACGAAGTCAGGTGATTACCTTCAGGAACATTGAAGATATACGTGTTGGGATTATTTGTCTCAGTCACCTCAAAAGGTGCCCACACATCCGAATTTCCGTTTACAAGGATCAGAGGCTTGGTCCCGTTATCGATCGCATCTAACATTGCCTTATGATGGTCGTCGTTGTACGGAAATCTATTAAGGATATCGTCGTCGACCTGGTATGTGTAAAAGTCCTTTTCCATATCTTCGGTAACATAGAATGCCAGACCCTCCTTCGCGAGAGCTTCACGAAGGTACGAGATGTCATACGAATTGTAACCGTCCTCGATGCAGCACTGAATGACAAATTCATCGTTGGAATAATAAAAACTCGGACCCGAATATTTAAGCAGAAGATCGAACAGTTTATCCTCGAATCCGTCAGTTCCGATCTCGTCATAGACCTCACAAAATTCGTCCGTGACCTCCTCGTCGTTATACTGCCAGAAGATTACTCCGAGACCTGCAACTGCCATGTCATAGAGAAGTTCTTTAGTAAGTTTCGGAGTGTACGTATACCCGTCAGTCATTCCCTGCTGCCAGAACTTCTCCTGCATTGTATCGCGGTTTCTTATTGCCTCCACCTGAAGAGCCAGGATCATATTCCTGTACTCTCCTGCCTGCTCTTTTCCGTACTTCAGATCGCCGATCCCGATACTCAGAAATTCGTAAAATCCGGGCGTCCCGTCCGCGATATCCACCGGAGCTACTTCCGCGATATAAAGGTCAGCCGTGTCAGGATAGATGTACTCCTGATACACCGTCAGCAGCCCGCCCTTACTCGAGCCCGTCATGGTCCAACCCCCGGACGTGATCGTCTTAAGTTCCGTGACCATCTCGTAAAAATCCCCGGCCGCATTCTCATCCGTCAGATATTCCAGAAAATCGATCTTTGACGTCTCATATCCCTCCGGCAGCGACTTCCCGTAAAACCTGAATTCCGACTCGAAATAATTGATATCGTATGCATTCATCAGAAGACTCGCAGGCCCCCATTCATATACGCCGTCATCGATCTCGTATCCGCTGCAAGAGAACACATTCGGATTCCCGTCGCCTGTGTACCTGACCGCCATACGGACCTCGAATCTTCCCTTATCCGGATCGCCGTGGTCGAGGGGCATCTCCCAATAGATCATGTAGATCTCTTCCTCATCATCTTTCTCCTCATAATCCAAGTCCAATTCCTCGACCCGCGTGACATTCTTAAGCCCCAAAAGTCTCTCGCCAAAGCTTCCTTCTTTTACCTCAGATTCACTCGTTTCTTCCGTCTCGAAAACGCTCGTCGGTTCAACCGCTTCTTCGGTTGTCGTCAACTCTTTTTCAGTCGTTATTTCTGTTACTGTTGTCTCCAAAACTTCGGTTTTGTTGCACGCCGACAAAGACAGCACCAAAGCCAGCACCGCTGCTATTTTCTTTTTCATGCGGATCAGCCCTCCTCAGATCCACTTTCATCAGGGTTCAATGTGTACTCGTAAAAGTGCGAGAAGTCTCCTTCATCTGCAATCTCAACGCATTCACTTAAAGATCCGTCGTCACCTAAAAATGCAAGGAAGATCTCATAATTTTCAGGAACCGTTTCGTCTTCCATTCCATTACTCTTGAAGTAATCGATAACTTCTGAAGGATCGGCAAACGTATATCTCTCTTCTGTGTACTTAGCCGTATCGGAAGCACTAAGAGCACCTGCCTCGATATACGGATCCTTATCTTTTTCACAAACCAAAATCAGATAGTAATATACCGGTGTTCCGTCATCCAGATATTCCTTTTTATGACTTATCTGTGTATACACATAAGTAGTATTTTCTACGCCCTTATCGTTTTCGAACATACGAACGATCTTTGCCATGCAATCATCAAATATTTGAGACTCATCTTCCGTATATTCGACATCAACGACTACTGTCTCACTGCTGATATCCTCAGGAACATCCATGTCCTTAAGCTTGAAGTAGATATTAGTAAAGCCGTCCGTTGTATCCATTTCAGTTCCGTAATACTCCAGATAAGGTCCAAAAGTGATATCGTGTTTTTCATTGAAATAGACCTGACCTGAATACGAGACTTCAGAGATCTCTCCGAGCTTGATCGATACTTCCGCGGGATAATCCACATAAGTATCTTCCAATAGCTCGGTTGCCAGATCCGTCATGAAAACCGTATCATTCTGAAGATCTTCTGACGGAACTTCTTCTGCGGGTTTTGCAGATTCGGTATTAGCAGGTCCCACCGAAGACACTCCTTGCTTCTTGGATCTGTTCGTCAGAAAACATGCGGACAAGATACCCATGGTGATAATGCAGACAAGTATCAACGCGATGGCAGGCTTTTTGTACTTCGCAATAGAGCGGATCCTATAGCCTACACCGACCTCACCGAAAGCCAAAGTTGCTACCGGATTTCTCGAGATACTTAGCTTCAAAAGTGCATTTGAATAATCAGCCGTCTCTTCTCTGGAATAATCCCTGATAACGCATTCATCGCAGTACAGTTCCATATCCTTGCAAAAATATGCATACGCGAGCCACAAAAGAGGATTGAACCAGTTAAAAGAAAGTAGCAGATAACCCAAAGGCTTCCATATATTATCCCTGTGTTTAATGTGAGTATATTCATGCCTGAGAACATGCTTTAATTCAGAACCTTTGAGATCTGACGGGATTATGATCTTCGGTCTGATCATTCCGATGATAAATGCACCTGTTACATCATCACATACATAGACATTATCAGAGATCTTTATCTTCGCATTGGTGCGACGCTTAAGTCTTATGTAACTTACTGCTCCTGCGCCAAGGAATACCGCTACTCCTGAAAGCCAGACTGCACCTGCGATCTTGTACGGATCGACCTGCTTTTTTGTCTCCGCTTTTTGAATAGATTCAGTGCTCTTACCTTGTGAAGGCAGAACGTGGACTATGGTATTGGTTGCTCTTCTTTCAACGGTCTCTTTTTCGATAACCTTCTCAGGCATTAAACCGAATTGTGTGTTGATAGTAAGCGGGCACAAAAGTCTCAGTGCGAGAAGAGCCCACAAGATCATGAACAAGCTTTTGGGAGCCCTTTTGAAAATTATCCTCATTCCAAGTATAGCTAATGTGAAAACACCGGCAAACACGCTGATGTTCACGAAGTTTTCGAGAAAAGAACTCATAAGATCATCCTCTCATTTCATCAATAAGACGCTGAAGCTCTTCCACTTCTTCAGCAGTCATCTTCTTCCCATTTGTAAATGCCGCTACAAATGCCGGAAGCGAACCGTCGAAAAACTCATCGACCACTTCCTCGCTCTTCTTGGCCTGGTACTCCTCCATAGTCATAAGAACCTTCACGGTTCCGTTATCGTTCTCGAACAGCCCCTTATCGCAGAGCTTACGAAGCACCGTATAAGTCGTCGACTTTTTCCACTCGAACTCTTCCTGACAACGCTTCACGAGTTCTCCCGACGATATCGGCGCATTTTCCCAGATTATCCTGGCAAATCTTTCCTGAACCTCGCCCAGTTCCATTTCATAATCTCCTTTCGAGAATTCTCATTTCATTTGGTCTATCCTGGATAAACTTAGTCTACTCTCGATAGACCAGGAAGTCAACCCCCTCATTTTTACTGCCGAAAACTTTTTTCCAACCTTAGGTTGGATTTCCAAAAACTGAAAAATATTTTTCCAACCCCAGGTTGTAAAAGCATAAAGAAAAAGAAGACATTACCCTGCCCCGGCCCCTTGAAAACCAGTCTCAGACAGATATTTACAACCCCGGGTTGGATTTTTGAAATAGCGGCTTTCTGCTTTTCCAACCTTAGGTTGGATTTATTTTTTTCAGAAATTTGAATTACGGCTTAAGGTTGGATTTTTATCAGGGACTATTGTCGGAATAATGGCAAAGGCATGTTTTGGCGTCTCCATAAGGTTGGAAAAATGAAAAACGGCATAAGAAAATCCCCAAAGCGTACTTTGGGGACTTGATCAAGCTTGATTGGTTTCTCCGAGTCACTCGATCGGGAAGCAGGCTTCCGTGACGAATTCGTCCGGGTTTTGGGTCTGGGCGGGACCCACGTGATAGATGTTGAACATGGTGCCGTTGGTCTTGTAACCGTTGGCCTTGATCCAGGACACGACGGTCGCGGTGGCGTCGCCCATCTGGTCGTAGCTGCCCTTGATGATGCAGCTGGCGACTTTGACTTCAGGAAGAGTCTTAAACTTAACGTGCTCGGTATCCTCGTAGGTGCCCTTGACGGTCATCCACGTCATGATCTCGATGTTCTCTTCCTTGTACTCGCTGTCGAGGAATTCTGTAGCAGCCAGGCACGGATCGGCAGGAACGATCGGGGTCTTGCATTCGCCCATCATGGCCCATGCCATGCCCTCGTCCTCGTAGTGCGGGATCACCGTGCGGACTGTTGCCGCGTATCTTTCAGGTATTGTCTTTACTGTAACGTCAAAACTCATGTTTGGCTCCTTTCTCAGCCTTTTTCGAGCTGTATCAAGAAGCATCAGTTTGTATTCGGTCTGCTGCGATAAGGTCTCAAGCTCTTTTTGCCTCTCGAAAAAGAAGGCGTCGAGCTTGTCTTTGTCGTCGTATACGTCAAGCATCTGCGCGATGTCGGAAAGGCTGAAGCCCATGTCCTTCAGGGCAGTGATCCTGCTGACGGTAAACAGCTGTTTCTCACCGTAGTAGCGGTAGCCCGTAAACTCGTCGGTCTCGGCAGGTTTCAGAAGGCCGATGTCGTCGTAGTGACGGAGCATCCTGATGCTGATCCTGGACAGTTTCGAAAATTCTCCAATTTTTAGCATTTGTCTTCCTCCATGGATTTTTTGAGCTCAACGCTACTTTAATCCCTCACATAATGTGAGAGTCAATACCTTATTTGTTCTCTTCGAGAATTTCTTTTACGATGTCGATTATCCTGTCGACAGGTTCCATGGAATTCAGGGTCGCGCAGACGGTATCAGGATTTACTTCATCAACGTCTTCCGGGTCGATGTGATCTTTGGCGCCGCCGATCTGTCCCGGCTTCGGTGCCATGCTTATGATGATCTTTCTCGGGGTTGCATCAACGTAGATGTAGTTGGTCTTGTTGGCGCCGTCGTATACTATGACCTGGCGCTCCTTGCCGAAGGCCCTGATCCAACCGAATTTCGGCGCACCGTAAGGAGAGTTCTTGTCCGACAGCAATTCGATCATTCTGTCGTTATTCCAACCCTTCGGATTTCTTAGTGTCTTGTAGCCGTATGAAGTGTCGCTGTTACTTGCCAGAAAATCTAATAATCCCATATCAAACCTCTCGAAAAAAATCTCTACATGGGATTATAGCACTTTGACCTTAAATCTCGGACAACCAAAGAGAAACTGATGCGTCGCTCGGCATACGCCAGTCGCCTCTCGGCGAGAGCGTGACGGAACCGACTTTCGGACCGTCAGGAAGACAGCTTCGCTTGAACTGCTGCGAGAAAAATCTCTTATAGAATTTACGAGCTGTTTCGCGGATGTTTTCGGAAGGAACATCAGGATAGGCACGCATCGCATAAGCGACAGTCCTCGCAGGTTCGAAGCCATAACGGAGTGTATAGAAAAGGAACAGATCGTTCAGGTCATAGCGGCCGATAAGGTCCTCTGTTTTTTGAGCGATCTGATCGTTCTTTGTCGGAGTAAGTTCAGGTGTGATCGGCGTGTCGCAGATCGACAGCAAGACTTCGCGAAGTTCGTCATTGCCGCAGAACTCAGCGTAGGAACTGCAGATGAAGCGGACGAGTGTTTTCGGAACGGAACTGTTTACGGCGTACATGGACATATGATCACCGTTATATGTGCACCAGCCGAGTGCGAGTTCCGAGAGATCTCCTGTGCCAACGACGAGGCCACCTCGCATGTTGGCAGCATCCATCAGGATGTATGTTCTCATTCGTGCCTGAGCGTTCTCATAAGTGACGTCGCCTTCACCCTGATAAGAGAGTTCGTGACCAAGCTGTGTAAGATGAAGATTGACTCCTTCCTCGATGGCGATCTCATGAGATTCATCAGCAAGAAGTGACATCAGACGATCGGCATTTGTGTGCGTAAGTTCTGATGTGTTTCCGCGGTTAGGAAGAGTATATGCGATGACGTGAATGTCAGGGATAAGTTTACGTGCTTCAGCGCAGACGATGAGCGCCAGCGTGGAATCAAGTCCGCCGGAGATTCCGATGACAAGATTTTTGATTCCCGTCGAACGCACGCGGGTTGCAAGACCGTTCGCCTGGATCTGAAGTATCTGTCTGCAGCGTGCATCGCGTTCGTTGTTGTCTGCAGGAACAAACGGATTTGGCGCGACGAAATGATCGAAGCGTTTCAATACATCAGCGAGTTCTTCAATAGAAGGTTCAGAAACACCTGCAGGCTTGAGCTGAACTTCAACGCGGCGGTATGTCTTTCCGTTCTCGAAAGTGTTCTGTTTTATCCTGTCGTGATTGATGGTCGCGAGGTCAACAAGTGCTGTCTCAACATGAGGATACGTCGGGAAGATCGACTCGGAAAGAAGACTTCCGTTCTGTGCTATTATCGTGTGACCTGAGAACACCAGATCGGTGCTGCTCTCCATCGCTCCGCAGGAGACGTAAATGTATGCGCAGTAGCATGAACCGCTCTGCTGTTTAACGAGTGAAGTACGGTATTCTTTCTTGCCGATAAGTTCGTCGGAAGCAGAAAGATTTACGATGATATTAGCACCTGCCAGAGCAGCGTGTGTGCTCGGCTTATCAGGCACCCAGAGATCCTCACAGATCTCAACTCCAAGGACTGCTCCCGATGAAAGATCTTCGAGCAGGATATCAGTTCCGATCGGCACTTCTTTACCGCCGATATTTATTGTGCGGCCCACAAGGTCGCGGCCGGATGCGAACCAGCGCATCTCGTAAAATTCTTTGTAGTTAGGAATAAAAGTCTTCGGGATGATCGCTTTGACTTCACCGCCCGAGAGCACCGCCGCGCAGTTGTATAAGTTGTTGTCCACGATAAGCGGCACACCGACAACTGCTGTCACGGAAGTTGCACATGACGCGATCTTGAGAAGTGCCTCCGATGCGCGCTGAACCAGGATGTCGCTCAGGAACAGGTCGGCGCATGTGTAGCCTGTTATGCATAGTTCCGGGAACACGAGAACGCCTGCGTCAGGCTGGGAATTGATTATCGCGATTATGCTTTCGGTGTTGTAGTCGACGTCGCCCACCTTGAGATCGGGCACGGCCGCGGCAACTTGGATCAGTCGGTTCTTCACTTTCATTCTCCTTTGACAAGACAGATTATTCGGTCGCTCTTCATGTCATTGCAGAGCAGCATATTTTTCGAGGAAACATCATAGAAATACACGATGTCCTTAAGGTCCTCCGTATCCTCGAAAACGTTGGAAAATTCATTCAGCAATTCGCGGTCATAGGACACGGTCTTATTGTTTTCGAAAATGGCGTTATAAAGAATGCCGGATTCGACAAGGTCCTGGAAAAAATGACTGCCGTACGAAAGCTCCGGATTGTAGCCTGCCTTTGAGTCCGCGATCTCGCAGATCGCTTCAAATTCGCTTATGTCGGCGAAGGCTGTCGGGACTCCGAGCTCAGGCGAAGTAGTGCCGATTCGGCCCGGGACCATGAGGAGCATCTTCTTATTCCGGTTACGCATGTTCCAGTTAATGGCACCGATGGCGCGGGCGACTTTGTACTTGTCCTTGTACGGCATGTTGTAGTAGTTGACCGGGTCAATGTAGAGGACGTAATCCAGTTTCTCGGAACGCGACAATCCCATGGCGGAATTTTTACATTCGAAGAGGACGCGGTCGGTATCTGAGACTTCCGGCAGAGCATTCTGGTCGGAGTCTTTGAAGACCTGCAGAGGGCGGCACTGAAGAATATTGATAACGTAGTCGCCGCTCTCGGAAAGATTGATGGTAAACTCGGTGTCCACCGGATAGTTGTATTCGCTTTGGATGGTACTAAGAATGTCACGCATCTGCTGCATGATGATCTCTTTTTCGACGATGCCCTGACACGAGATGAATAAAACTTCGCGGGGCCTTCCGCGCTCGCGGAAATTGCTCTCGACTTCGTAGTCGTGCTCCATCAAGAGACGTTTCAGATAGTTAGGCATGAACGGCAATATGGTCTCCATCTTGACCTGTTCGAGGATGCCTTCGCCGCGGTTGATCAACTCCAGTTTGCGCTGCGAGAAAGTATGCTTCTCGCCGATTGTTTTGGCGGTGGTCGCTTTCGGATTATCAAGGCTAACGAGACGCGGGTACGAACCTTCCGTTCGATCGACTGCGGAAGTTCCGAGACCCATGACAAGTCGAAGCATTCCTGCTGTCGGATCAAGTGATTCCATGAAGCGGTATGGGCTATAAGAATAGCCGACGCCCGCCGCGCACGGCATATAGTAATCGCCGTAGTAAGAGCCGGAAACACGCTGCACGAGAAGAGCCATCTGCTCGTCGCGTGCCTGAAGTCCGCGCCTGCTTCGATAATCGAGAGCTGACCTGCTCATGGTGCTGGCGTAGACCGTTCGGATCGCGTCCTCGAGTTCCTGGAGACGCTGGTCCATGTCGCCGCAGTTCGGACAGAAAACAGATTCGTATTTGCCCGCGAAAGCGTTGCCGAATCCGTCCTCGAGAATGGAACTGGAGCGGACGATGATAGGGTCCTGGCCGTAGTACTCAAGAAGCTTGACGAGGGCCTCCTCCATCTCGCGTGAGAACACGCCTTTTCGAAGGCGGTCAGCGAACTCGTCAGCGAGGCTGAAGTATTCTTCCGGGCGGCGCTGACGAACGCGCACATCCCAGAAATGGTTTTCGACAATGAAAGTATAGAAAACATCCGAGCCGATATAGAACGAATCGTGCGGCTCAAACTTCGCGAAGATGTCCGGGCGTTTGTTCTCGATGATCTTGCGCGCCAGGAGCATGCCGGTCGCCTTGCCGCCGATCATGCCCGTTCCGATCATGCGCTTTTTGACGTTCAGGTAATCCTCCGGGCGGAAATTCTCCTTGATCATGACCCTCATTCGCTCGTCGCGGGTCATCATGATATTGCACATGCGGTTGCACTGCTCGGTAACGTCCATGCCGTTCTCGTGCATGGTCTTTGTCATCTCGAAAAAGCGATCCCAGCTGTCCATATTGTCGCGGTCGGTGGTCGCTTCGTTTCCGAGGATCTGATAAAACTTCGCTGCCTTTACGCCGTCCAGGATCGGCTGGAAAACACCCGTCGCCGGTTCATAGATGTGAGGCAAAAACATCGTCTCGGAATAACGGTTCCAAACCTTGTCCGGACGTACGTAAACATTTTGGTTATCCGAATAGACATCAAGGAAAAGCTGCGTGGTGTCACGGATCTTCGCGATGGCCTGAAACGAATGCTTGCCGCGTATAAGCGGGAAAAACGCGACTGTATCCAGCTTAAAAAGATACGGGCATGTAACCTGAAAAAAGTTACCCATCATAAGATCGGTCGCCCAGGCCGTCTGCAGCTCCGACAGGCAGTCGAACACATAAAACGCGTCGACGCCTTCCTTCCTTATGATCTCGTGTATATCCACCGTGAACGTCTCGAACCTGTGCGACAGCTCCACGTTCACTATCTTAAGTCCATCCTGCTCTTCGAAAAAAGGCTCGTGCGACGCGAACCTGATATATATAAGATTGCGCCCGTCCTTCTTGGCCTGCTCCACATAAGGCTTTACGAACAGCCTGAACTCATCAAGATCATCGACACGCCAAACTACGTTGTCGCCGAGCCTTATATTGTCGAAGCACTCGTCCATCTGCGGTATTCCCGATAAAACTCTGTCAAAAGCAGCCATGTGCGCACCTCCCTTTTTCGAACAAAAAAAGAGCAAAGACCGCTGATCGAAAAAGCGTCTTTGCTCATGGCTACATCTTATCACAGACCGGCAAGTCTTTCACGCACTTTTAATAAAGATTACTTACCGATTCCTGCCGCCGCGGATATGGTACAATGCTATAAATTGACAACATGGAGTCAGGCCAATGAAGAAATATCTTTTGCTTTTGATCCTGGGATGCTTCGTTCTTTCAGGATGCAACAATACAGAAACCGTGCAGACCTCATCCTCGAGTGAGATCCTCCGGACAACGACTGAATCCGCCACAGAGCCAAGCGATGAAGAGACTATTGATCCTTCAATATCCGAGGAAGAATCTGCAGCAGAAGAATTGGCTAAATACGATGCCGTTTCCGATAAGCTTATAGAGAAGATCAATTCCGAAGAATATGCAGATGACGATACTAAGGCCGAGGCCATTATCGAGGTCTTGAAAGATCTCTCAGTGAACGGAACGGATGAGTATCCTTATCCTCTGGTTCTCGCAGACTCCTGGGAGTATCTGCCTGAAGAACGCGAGGTTGTATTCAAATTTTACAATGGAATAGAGTCGGGTTTTGTTCTTTATAACGAGAACGATCCATATGCTCCTGATCAGACTGATGTTACACAATGAAACAGTTAAGGCCTCAGAAAGAATCTGAGGCCTTTTTGTTTGTAATGCGTTATTCTAACGGTACACTCTCATATCCGTCCGGTGTCTCGATGAAACCACTTGGAAGACCTGTTGGTGTCGTTCCTATAAAATCACCTGAATCCGTTATCTCGAAAAAACCGTAATAGAAATTCGTGTTGGCTCCAAGATCACCGCAGGCAATCCTGTAACTTCCCGTCGGAAGCTCTCCAAAAGGCGACAGATCGTATGTCAATGAATCAGTCGCGTCAGGGAGAAGTTCATGTGCCAGATCATGGACTAAATAATCCTCTTTGGCAGGTACGTAGTACCAGGTATCGTCCAGGAAAACTTCCAATTTATAGTACTCTCCGAACAGCCATGCAGTATCTTCGATGTTCGTAAAACTTACCTTCAGATTTTGGGGATCACCGCTTACGCTCACAAGGATATAATGTGTTCCCTGCACATCATTTACCGGTTCAAGATCAGACTTCCTGAAACCCGAACCTTTGCATGAACATAACGTGCACAAAGCAAGCAACAGTATCAGTGTAAAAACTGTCTTTTTTATGTATCTGTCCATAGCATTTCTCCATCATTACCGATGCGAAGCAGTTGTAGTCACTACTCGTATATTATACACCCGTTTAATCTTCGTTTTTGCCATACACTTCTCCTCATAAAACTTTAGGAAAAGTATAGCTGCTTTCATCGGCTTGTAAATAATGTCCGCAGCGCGATAACGATATCTATTTTGAAACCCCGCTCCTTGCTTCTTTCCTATGCATCATATGTATTCCGATATGACCGATGCCGAGAATAATAACGGAAACAAGCAGGATGATATTCCCGCCGTATACCGCCAATAGCAGAAACGCTATGACCGGAAGCGTCGCCCCTGCAACAGGAACCCCCAGTAAACTTTTGTAGAAATCCGCCATGGTCTTCTCGCTCATGAAATATCTGATCCAAAAGATCTCATACATTATCATAATCGAAAAAGATAACACCAGCCACCACGACCAGTTCGTCCAAGGTCTTAAGTTAAAATCTTTGAATATCACTGCGACGCAGGTAACGAGAACTTCTCCGACTCTCTCAAAAGCCAGAAGGATCTTGTTCTCATTCTTCGCATATTTCTCATAATCCTTCGGCTGATTCTTGGTCCATATCAGATTAGGAGTCATGAGCATTATGAGGTATATAAGTCCCACATATGAAAAACCGAAATGCATGAACTTACCTCCAAAACATCTTATACTTCAAAACGTCCTTCGGACATTCGTCAACGCACGCTCCGCACTGAATGCATTCAGAACATTTAGCATTCTTTCCGTTAGCTGCCATTTCCTTCACATCAAGTCCCATGGGACAAGCTTTGCTGCACTTCCCGCATGAGATACACTTGTCTTTTTGTGCATCAATATGAAGCTGCGGCAGATGCAAAAATCTTCCGATCTTACTTCCGATTATCATGAACGGAGCCATCCAACAGAGGTAATGACATGTTGCTCTTTTTCCGTGCATCATCGACGGAATAACAAGTATCAAAAGAACGCCGTAATAAATGATGTAGTTGTTGATGCTCGCGATCGATATTCCGTGATCAGTCTGAAAAAACGGATCGATCGTAACATCATTTTCGCCAAGAATAAAAGTAACGATAATTCCTATTATCCAAATTATCCAGATAACGAATTTAATGTTGTTCCTCCAACCGCCTTTGGAAGGCTTCTCATTACACATCGCAATGCATTCCTGAAGTCCGCCCGCAGGACAGAAATATCCGCACCAGACTCTCCCGAGAAACATCGATAATATGAACATCGACACGAAAACAATGAAGCTTCCGTTCATGATATGCTTCGACATCGCCTCGATTATCAGATACGGCGAGAAATACCAGATCGTTATCGGAAACAACAGAAATGAGACGATAAGTATCGCCTTTCGGACTTTCTGTCTCATCATCGTCACCGTCCTTACGCCAGTAGCTTTTTCGCCTTGGCACACCACTTGAGATACGCCTCGTACGAATCGATTCCGAATGTTGCCGTAAGATAGAAATAAAGATGGTCCTCATCATCAAGACTGCTCTTCAAAGTCTTCGCATACTCCTTCAAAAGTTCAAGGTCATCCCTCACCTGCTTCTCGAAAACTTCTATGTTGTGAACCGATACTTTCTTATCCTGGACCCCGCCGAAAAACAACTTCAGCAAAGTCTCATAGCGAAGTTCGTTAATTGCCTGCTCATCTTTAAGCCAGCCACTCAAGACCTTCTTTCCGCGTTTTGTGATATGATACGCGATCTTTTCGCGGCCGCTCGAGGAAACATCCTTTTTGGTGATAAGTTCCTGATCTTCCATGTCCTTCAACGCCGGATAGATATTGCCGAAGCTGCCTTTCCAGAAGAAACTTATAGCGCCGTCGATCCTCTTTTTAATATCGTATCCCGTCAGATCCTCGTGACTTAAAAGTCCCAGGATCACCATGTCGATCTTTCTCTCCCTTGCCATGTTGTTTGCCCTCCATGTATCAGTTTGATATATCTGTTTGATATATTAGCACCGTACAAGAAAAGTTGCAAGTTTTTTCGAGAAGAAAATAATTAATCGATTGGCGGAGCGATCTCGTAGATCTCGCTGTCCTTGTAGTCATACTTGATGAGGAGAACAAGATCACCTTCTTTGAGTTCGTGATATACGGCACGCGAGGTCCATATCTTATGGATCTTTTGGTCGATGAGGACCTCAGCGTAAAAACTGGTCGAGAATCTGTTTTTTATCACATTCAGATGATCGAGCCTGACCGCGCGGATAGAATACCTGCCGGCTTTGAACTTCTTTATTTTTCGAACATGAAAAAAGGTGGGAACCCAAAGGACGATGCTGATCAAAAGATAGATCAGGATTCCCCAGGTGAACTTCACTTTTCCGAAGATAATGGCGACCTCCATCGCAAGCATCAGGACAGTAAAGGACAGTCCCAATGCGACCCACTCCTTCAAAGTGCGGTTAAGCAAGGGACCGACCCATTTTGATATGTGATCTTTCTCAGACTCGCTTGGTTCTCTCCAACTGAAGAATCTGTTGTATTTCATAATCTACCTCTTGGCATCAGATCAGGATGCCATACTGATGATCTCATCCGCCTTGTTCTTATAGTCAGAAAGGATCTGCTCACGCTCGTTCTTTTTCTCTTCCAGCTCGGTGTCAAATTCCGCCACTCTTTTCTCGGTGGATGCAATCATCTTTTTGAGATCTCTCATGTTAGCGATCTTGTTTGCAATAAGGAGGATCACAATAATGACAATGATAATGCCCGTAACTCCGAGTATCCACCATCCCCAAAGAGCAGATGCCAACAGAACGATAGCCAAAATAAGCAGAAGGGCACACTCTATATTTGTTTTTGATCTTGGAGATGGTTTCTCGCTGTTTCTCTCGACGAAGTGGTCAAATCTTTTATTGACGTAATCTGCTTCGTCTCTAAGATCTCCGCGTCTCTCGAGGAGTGACTTTCTCCTGGCCGCGATCGTGTCGATCTCACGGCTGACTTTTTTGTATTCCCTTAAAAGTTTAAGAGCCTCTCTGATCTTGTCGAAGAATTCCTTGTCCTCCGAAAGTGCTTCAGAAGAATTTTGGAGGATAAGATTAAACGTCTCGCATGTTTTGTCATGATCATTTTCTGACACTGCTGCTTTAGCCATGTCTTTGAGTTCGAAGATGTCTGCCATTGTTTTATCCTCCATTTCCGCCCGGTCGGGCTTATGGATAAATCATATCAACTTCGATGATAGCAAAAAATAATTTCCGTTTGCAATAAGGCAGAACTAACCTTATTTCAGAATGCAAATGAGATCATGTATATGCTCAGTCAGCGAGTGTTTTCGATGACTTAGGAGCCTTAATGAGAATATAGACGGCAAATACCGGAACCACAACCATGAGTAGGACTTTGGAAATAAGGCTCAGCATATCGCAGACTCCTGAGGACGAAGGCAGGATCACTACTATAAGACTGACCAGGATCTCGAACAGGAATCCAATGAGTTGAATGAGCGGAACGAGCCAGAGATTCGGAAGGTGCTCCTCCCTGCTCCTGTTCTTCATGTAGATGCGGGTCAGGATTATCAGGACCACGATATCGAAGATCGATGTGGCGATGCACGATAAGAAGAGATACAGGTCGATCTTGTCCGCAAAGATGAGCGGGTTCATCACGATCGTAAGGATCATGGTGATCGGAAATCCTGCGAGCTTGATTAAGATGATCGGCAAAAGACCTTTGGCGCTGTATCTAGCCTTGGCATAGAGAAAAAAGAATACATAAGCCGCGGTCATAAGAAGCACGCCCAATACCGTGAACAAGGACGAGGTTTTCGCATAAAGCTCCACACCTCCGTAGGTCTGCAAAAGGGCGGAAATTCCACCCAGCATTCCGTTAATTCCGGAAATGATCATCCAAAATCCGAGGTTCTTTGTTGCCTTGTCCTTTACGCAGACTACAACGATCCCCAGGATAAGAAGAAGTACACCAAGAACGGTCCTGCCATAAGTATTAAGTATCTGCAAAAGCGATATGAATTTATAAAGAAGTACCGTCATATATCTGTCCCTTATTTGTGTTTTACCATTACATCATAACACAGGAAGTCACCGTTACCCGTGTTGATCATATGATACTCTGTCTCCTTAAAGCCGCGCTTCATATAGATCTTCTTGGCAGGCAAGGATGAGTCGAGCACGATGGTGTCGCTGTTCTCGAGAGCCTTATTCTCGGCAAAGTCCATCAGCGCTCTTCCGTACCCTCTCCCCTGGTACTTCGGAAGAACAAAAAGACGATTAATGTGATTATCTTCAACGGTAACTGTTCCGACCTGCTGACCTTCATCCGTAAGGATGTAAACCTTGCTGTTCTTGATGTCAGCCGCGATCTTATCCTCCGAATGGTGCTTGCTGAAAAAATCAACCGCTCCCTTAGGATAATACTTCGGATAGATTTCCCTTATCGTGATCTGGGTGATGCTATTTACCGTGCCCAGATCCTTTTCATGTGCAATTACTATCTCCATGTAAAAATCCAACCTTTTTCGCAACATTCTATCACAGGCTTTTCCAACCCTAGGTTGGATTTCGTAAATTCTGATTTTATTTTTCCAACCTAAGGTTGTATTTATTTCCGAAATAGATCCCTCCTGCAGCCAGAATGGTCTTAATACCTCGTGTTTTAGAAGAAAAATCCAACCCTATGTTGGGTTATTAAGGTTGCTCATTTTATTTTTCCAACCCTAGGTTGGATTTCATTAAACCTGATTTTTGTTTTTCCAACCTTAGGTTGGATTTATTTTCAAAATAGATCACTTAAGCTTCCCTGAAGGCATCAAAACCTTGAGTTTAGAAGATATTTCCAACCCCGGGTTGGATTTTTTGAATTGCCCATTTTCAT
>CAMYXL010000046.1 GCA_947303255.1 uncultured Clostridia bacterium
ATATTTCAAATTGGATTACAACTAATGTTAAATACGATTATACAAATGCCAAGAAGGCAAAATCTCTTAGAGATACTATAACTTATACAGCATACAGTGCTTTCTACAATAAAACAGCAGTATGTCAGGGAATCTCTGGATTGTTCTATAATATGCTCCTTGAAGCAGGAATTGATAACAGGATAGTTTATGCTAATAATCACTGCTGGAACATAGTAAATGTTGACGGTATCTATTATAACTGTGATGCTACATGGGATCTTGGCACAAATGGTAATTATCTATATTTTATGTGCGGCAACACAGACAGCTTCAGAAATGATCACAATATCAACACCAACAATATCTATCTCGGATATAACGTATCATCCGTAGATTATGTTAAAGAAGCTGAACTTTCAGGAACAGAAGCTTTCGTAAGCAGACTCTATACGGTTGTTCTCGGCAGAGAAGCTGAATCCGAAGGACTTAAGTATTGGTCAGACCTTCTTAATTCAAAGAAGACAGACGGTGCTACAACAGCAAAGAATTTCTTTGACAGTGCAGAATTTGCATCTAAGTCTTTAAGCAATGAAGAGTATCTTGCAATCTTATATAAGACTTTCTTTAACAGAGAAATGGATGAAGGCGGAAGAGATTATTGGCTTGGTGAGCTTAGTTCCGGAGTATCCAGAAATACTGTACTTGGCGGTTTCATTAATTCAAATGAATGGAAGGAAGTATGTAATTCCTACGGAATCGCTCCTGGTTCAGTTGTGATATCAGGTTCTTCTTCATCTGCAACTTCCAATGATGAGATCAGCGGTTTTGCATCCAGATTATATACCACGATTCTTTGCAGAGATGCTGAAGAATCAGGTCTTGAATATTGGTCGAGTGAACTTAGGGCAAAGAGGGTTACAGGTACCACGGCAGCTTACAACTTCGTATTCAGTCAGGAGTTTGTAAATGCCAATGTTTCCAACTCTGAATTCGTAAAGAGATTATACAGGCTCTTTATGGACAGAGAGTATGATGAAGGAGGATTGAACTACTGGGTAGGATTATTGGAAGCAGGTGAGTCCAGAGAGAATGTTTTCTATGGTTTCTCAGGATCGGAAGAATTCGGAAAGATCTGCGAATCCTACGGTATATCTAGATAAATAAAACATTTTAAGTTCTATCAATTTACCCTTTTTCATGGCAGAGGGGATGTCTCAATCATAATAGATAGAGACATCCCCTGTTGCTACTCTGAATTATAAAATTATAAATTAACGCTTTGTTATCGGGACAAACTTTCTGTGATCCTGAACACACATATAAGCAGGTCTGATGATCTTTCCGGCATTAGTCAATTCTTCTATTCTGTGAGCTGACCAACCTGTGATTCTTGCTGTAGCGAACAATGGTGTATAAAGTTCAGTAGGGAGGTTCAGCATGCTATACACGAATCCGCTGTAGAAGTCGATATTAGCAGATACGCCTTTATAGATCCTTCTCTCCTTAGCAATAAGCTCAGCTGCGATCTTTTCAATCTTTGAATACAACTTGAATTCTCTGGTTCTGCCTTTTTCAATAGAAAGCTTTTCTACATATCCTTTGAAGATCTGAGCACGCGGATCGGAAATGGAATAAACAGCATGGCCTAAGCCGTAGATAACACCTGCATTATCAAATGCTTCCTTATGAAGTATCTTACGAAGATAATCTTCGATCTCCTGATCATCATTCCAATCACTAACATTACGCTTAATATCGTTGAGCATCTTAACAACTTTGATATTAGCTCCGCCATGCTTAGGTCCCTTAAGAGAACTTAAAGCAGCAGCTATGGCAGCATAAGTATCTGTGCCTGATGATGTAACTACGTGAGTTGTAAATGTAGAGTTGTTACCACCACCATGCTCAGCGTGAAGTATCAGTGCAAGATCAAGGATCATTGCCTCAAGAGCACTATACTTATGATCTGGTCTAAGCATATAAAGGATATTCTCAGCTGTTGAAAGATTAGGCTGAGGTCTGTGGATTATAAGACTTCCTTTATCAAGATAGTAGTTCTTTGCATGATAACTGTAGACAGTAAGCATAGGGAAGATAGAGATCAATTCCAATGACTGGCGAAGTACATTAGGAATTGAAAGATCATCCGGATTTCCGTCATATGCATACATGTTAAGAACTGATCTTGCAATATTATTCATAAGATCTTCGCTTGGTTTTTTCATGATTACATCTCTAACGAAGTTCTTAGGCATTATATTTCTGTAGTTAACTAAGATCTTTTCAAAAGCCTGGAGTTCTTCAATTGTAGGAAGTTCACTGAAGAGAAGAAGATATGTTGTTTCTTCAAAACCGAATCTGTTGTCATCTATGAAGCTTTGAACTAATTGCTTTACATCGTAACCTCTGTAGTAAAGTTCGCCATCACAAGGAATTGATTCTCCGTCAATTGTTTTCGAAGAAATGATTTCAGAGATTTCTGTAAGACCTGTTAAAACACCTTTACCATTGACATCACGAAGTCCGCGCTTTACATCATATTTGGTGTAAAGCTCTGATTTAATAGTTTGCTCACAACATTTTTTTGCCAATTCTTCTATTTCAGGGGTGATCTTTGAATAGTTGTTTAAAGCAGCCATATGAACCCTCCATAGCATATTTCTATGTATTATATCAAAAAATCAACAATTTTTCTTATGTAAAATTGCGGTAATGTCGTTGTTTGAAGTTGTTTCGAATTCTGTAGTTGTTAATTTTTTGACATTTGGACGGGTAAGCTTATACGGCTGCCTTTTTCTCGGAACCTTTTTCGGACTTAAAGAGTTTAAATATCAAGCTAATAAGTGTTTTCAAAATGAAAGATAATAGGATAGATATAAGGATAATTACTGAAGCGTAGATGAACTGATGGTTATCGAAGAATGAGATTTTCCCGAGAAGGAAATAGTATAAAGACTGATGAATAAGATACATCTCCAAAGAAAAATCACCGACAAATTCAATCGGCTTAACGATAAAGGACAAGCTCACATGACTTCTGATATACGAGAAAAAGAAAACGAGGAATACAGCAAGCGGGAAATAAAGATAATGCCATAAAAATACGAATCTTGCAGTTATAAAAAGATCTATGATATGGATAACGATCGTATAAACCAAACCGATAAGACAAAGTATCAAAGCTTTCTCATTGGATATCTTCTTTTCGTTTTTGATAACAGGTGCCAGCAGGATTCCTGCAATGAAAACCGGGATCCTGGTTAAGAGCATTTCCCACTGATAAAAGAACATATCGTAATTAACGAAAAATGCGATTGCTGCGATAATGCAGGATATAGCAATCAGACCAAGTGCGCCAGGTACCTTGAACTTCTGAATAACATAATAGAAAACAGGGAACAACAGGTACAAAAGAAGGATTGCAGGAATATACCAGAAGGTCTGATCATCATCTTTGAAAAACAGGAAATTCAGGAAAGTAACCCTGATAAAGAACAGTTTCCAAGTCTCAACGTGAGACAGATACGTTACGATCAGGACAAGGATAATCGAGCACGGTAAAACACGGATCATCCTTTTTTTGTAGAATTGAATGATGTTGGAATTTTTCGAGAAAGAAAAATACAGACCAATACCTGATAATAGAAGAAATATGTCTACGCCGATGTTTCCTAATCTTTTCAATACTTCGAAAAATGCACCTATGTTCATGAAACTTAAGGCTTCAAGTTTTGAAAAATCAAGCATGTATGAATGAAACCAAGCGATCCAGATGGTCGCGATTCCGAATAAGAAACGTCGATATTTATTTATCGATGAGAATTCATACATAATTGCTGTCCCAAATACTTCTTCAATTTTTCATGAATTATAACACTAATCTTTTATAATTCCTATTTTGAGAGATTCGTGGAACATGTGCTAATTAATCCGGGCAAAGTAAAACCCCTTATTGAAGATCAACAAGGGGTAATTTCACAAAAAATGGTGGGGCTGGTGGGACTTGAACCCACACGATTTTGAGGTCGGCAGATTTTGAGTCTGCTGCGTCTGCCATTCCGCCACAACCCCATTAGATTGTGTACTGATAGATTATAGTCATAGGTTAGTTATTTGTCAAACAGGGGCTTTTGGTACGTTTTTTTAGGTTTTTATTTAATTTTTTTCGCGAGTTTTTAAAACTGATACAATATTGTGTCCAGATGATTATAATGAAATCAGAGGCACCATGAGAAGATCAAAGAGCAAGTACGGAAATACGATAAAACTATTGGCACTTATCCTTGCATTAAGTGTCTTAGTTTTTTATGGAACTTTTCTTTATCCGTATCTGTATTTCTACTATTATGCTACTCCTGAATTTCTCGCTGTTAAGCCTTTTTCAGACATCATTCCTCAAGGCATAGAATATCTCGAAAAAGAGGACTGCTTCCTTATCAGCGGATACACATATCCGGACGGTTATTCCAAGATCATAGTTGTTGATTCTGACTCTAATCAATTCGTCAAAAAGATAGTAGATAAAAAAGGAAAACCTTTTAAATGGCATTCCGGAGGAATAGCTTCGTATTCTGATTTTGTTTATGTAACGGGCGGAAACAAAAAATGCTACGTTCTCGATAAGAATGATCTTCTTGATGAATCCAAAGATACGGTTAAGACAATAGGAACGATAGATACGGACAGTAACTCATCATTCTGCTTTGTCTATGGTAACAATCTGTTTATTGGTGAGTATCAATACCTTAAGAAGTTTAAGACCAAGAAGAGTCATCATATGATGTCTCCGAACGGAAACTTTAATACAGCTATGGTATTTGCTTATCCACTATCCGAGAAAGAAAAATACGGTGTAAACGAGAAAGCTGTTTTCGCTTTGTCGATCGGAAGTTCCATTCAGGGCATGTGTATGGATAAGTCAGGTAGAATGTACCTTTCTGCATCGTCTGCTAAGTGGAAAGATTCCATCCTTTATGTATATGATTTCCGTGAAGTAATCCAAACTGTAAATACAACTTACGAATATCACGGAGATATAATTCCGGTATACTGCTTCGAAGATAAGGCATTGATCGAAAAGATCAAACTTCCTCCGAATGCAGAAGGTGTTACTAACTGCAAGAACAATGTCTATCTTATCTTTGAGTCTGCAAGTACCAGATTTAAGTACGGTTGGCTTTTCGGAACACAATATGTTTATAAATTAAACTCCAAAGAACTATTTGATTAAAGTGTTATAATAGTTCGCGGAGGGAAATTATGTACAACGATATAGAATATACAAATCTTTCTTTATACGGTTTTCTTGTGAAGTTATCAGAATCCAGAATGGATCTTGAAGCACTTGAATATTTCGGAAGAAAGTTTTCATATAGAACACTTATAAATAACATTGATAAGACAGCAAAAGCACTTGCAGCTGCTGGTGTAAAGAAGGGAGACAAGGTTTCTATATGTCTTCCTAATACTCCTGAAGCCGTTTACAGTTTTTATGCAATTAACAAGATCGGTGCTGTCGCAAATATGATCCATCCTATGTCCGCTGAAAACGAGATAGTCCATTATCTTACAGTTTCAGAATCAGATATCATTATCGGACTTGACCTCGTAAGCAGTAAGATTGCAAAAGCTATGGAAAAGACAAACACTAAAAAGCTCATTGTCGTTTCCGTAAAAGAATCTATGCCGTTTTTACTCGGTATCGGTTATTCTATCAAATCGAAAAAGCCTGAAATTCCTTCTAACGCGATTAGTTGGAAAGAATTCATTGCAGGTGCTGAATCTGTTAGTTCAGATGATAGTATTGAGATCAGCGGTGAAGATTGTGCAGCTATCCTTTACAGTGGCGGAACAACAGGTAAGCCAAAAGGAATCATGCTTAGTAATTATAACTTCAATGCTTTGGCTGTTTTAAGTATTGAAGCATGCAGGGGACTTAAGGAAGGTATGCGTTTTTTCGCGATCATGCCTATATTCCACGGATTCGGTCTTGGTGTAGGTATACACTCAGCTTTAGTCTTGGGTGGTGTATGCGTAATACTCCCATCCTTTAAGGCTTCGGAATTCCATAAACTTCTGATGAAATACAGACCTAATCTCATCGCTGCCGTTCCTGCTATATACGAAAGTATGTTGAAGAACAAGGATTACTTTGCCGGTAAGGATCTGTCATTCTTGAAGGTAATTATCTCTGGAGGAGATTCATTATCACTTAATACGAAGAAAAAAGTCGATGATCTTCTTAAGTCATGTAACTGTGATTCAGAAGTTCGCGAAGGTTACGGCATGACAGAAAGCGTTACTGGATCCTGTCTTCTTCCTGTCGGTATTTCTAAGCCTGGAAGCTGCGGATTTCCATACTCGGAAATGACTTATAAGATCGTTGATCCTAAGACAAATGAAGAGGTTCCTGTAGGTGAAGTAGGTGAGATCACTTACACAGGCCCGACTATCATGATCGGATATCTTAATGATAAGGAAGAAACAGATAATACTATTAAAGTAGATGAGCAAGGTCGTCGCTGGCTTCATACCGGAGATATCGGTTATATCGATGAGGATGGTTTTGTCTACTTCAAGCAAAGACTTAAGAGAATGATCGTGTCAGGAGGATATAATATCTATCCTCAGATCATCGAAAACGTTATAGATTCTCATCCAGATGTTCTGGCAAGTGCCGTTGTTGGCGTTCCTGATACTATAATGGGTGAAATCTGTAAGGCTGTTATTGAGTTTAAATCTCAGGATGTAGATAAAGATAAGGCATTGTCAGAAATCAAGGAAGCATGTAAGCAGAATGTAGCAAGATATGCTCTTCCGAGAGAGTATATAGCTATAGAGCGCATGCCTCGTACTTTGGTAGGAAAGATCGCTTATAACGAACTTATCGCAATGTACAAAGATACGAAGAATTAGAACGAATTTTTGAGTTGCATTTCCAAAGGTAAAAGTCTATTCTATATTTAATCTTTAAGTTGATCCGGTGAGGTTAGCAAGATTATTCATATGGAATATTGTGCTTATTTATGGTCGGATCATAGGGATTCGGCTATTTTTTTATCTTCGGGAAGGAGTTTTATCATGAAAAACATCATAACTAAAGCAACTCTGATGGACGAAGCCAACATGAGACGCGCAATAATGCGTATTTCCCACGAGATTATCGAGAAGAATGACGGACTGGACAATGTCTGTCTTATCGGTATCCAGCGTAGGGGAGTTCCAATGGCGAAACAGATAAGAGACAATCTTAAATCCGTAGAAGGCATTGATGTTCCAATTGGAATCCTGGATATTACATTCTACAGAGATGATCTTTCCAAGCTTAATGCTCATCCGGTAGTTAACGGAACTCACATTCCATTTGATATCAACAATAAAAAGATCGTATTGGTCGATGACGTTTTGTATACGGGTAGAACCGTTAGGTCAGCGATCGATGCGATTTTTGATATGGGAAGGCCTGCATCAATCGAGCTTGCCATCCTTATAGACAGAGGTCACAGAGAACTGCCTTTCAGAGCAGATTTCATAGGCAAGAACGTTCCTACATCCAAACATGAGCTTATCTCGGTTCAGTTTGATGAGGTAGACGGACAGAATCAGGTACTACTTTGCGAGGAGGAGAACTAAATGGGATTACGTAACAAAGACCTTCTTGGTCTTAAGCAGCTTACGGCAGAAGAGATCATGGAGATCCTTGATACTGCCAAGACTATGAAGATGGTATTAACTTCAGGAAATAAGAAGACCAGCCATCTTCAGGGTAAATCTGTAATTACTCTTTTTTACGAAAACAGTACCAGAACAAGACTTTCATTCGAACTTGCTTCAAAGTACATGGGTTCAGCAAGTGCCAATATCTCAGCTACGGGAAGTTCTGTAGCAAAAGGTGAATCACTTCTTGATACAGCAAGAACGATCGACATGATGGCAACAGACATCATCATCATGAGACACAGTCATTCAGGTGCACCTCACTTTATCGCACCTCATCTTAACGCTTCAGTCGTTAATGCCGGTGACGGAATGAACGAGCATCCTACACAGGCGCTCCTTGATATGTTTACGATCTACGAGAAGCTCGGATCTCTGGAAGGCAAGAAGATCGCTATCTGCGGTGACATCTACCACAGCCGCGTAGTTCGAAGCAACGCTATCGGAATGAAGAAACTCGGTGCAGACGTAAGTATCTACGGCCCTAAGACAATGATGCCTGTAGGTATCGAAAACTTGGGATGCCGAGTTGCAGATAATGTAGCTGACTGCGTAAAGGATTGTGATGCTGTAATGGGTCTTAGAGTTCAGCTCGAAAGACAGCACAAATCACTTTTCCCATCTGTAGCTGAATATTCAAAGTTCTATGCGATCACTCCTGAGATGCTCGAGCTTGCTAAGCCGGGAGCACTTCTGATGCATCCGGGTCCGTGTAACCACGGTGTTGAACTTCCTACAGCAGTTTATGACTGTGATCAGTCAGTCATCAACGAGCAGGTTACAAACGGTGTAGCCGTAAGAATGGCTGTTCTTTACTTACTCATGGCAAGGAGAAATCAGATATGAAAATAGTTTTGGAAAACGCAACAATATATAACGGCGAGAAGAAAGATCTGTTCATCGAAGACGGTGTTTTCTCCAATGCTTTCGATAAGAAAGATGCTGATAAGACTTATGATCTTTCAGGTAAGACAGTATTCCCGGGACTCGTTGACATGCACTGTCACTTAAGAGAGCCTGGTTATGAATACAGAGAGACGATCCTTACAGGAACGATGAGTGCTGCAAAGGGCGGCTTCACATCTGTCTGCCCGATGCCGAATACAAATCCTGTATGCGACAACGCTGCAGTTGTTAACGGAATCCTTAAGAAGGCCAAGGAAGCCGGATATGCGAGAGTTTATCCTATCGGTGCCTGCAGCAAGGAGCTTGACGGTAAACTCCTTGCAGAGATCGGCCTTATGAAGGAAGCCGGAATCGTTGCTATCTCTGATGACGGCAAGCCGATCGCAACTGCTGAACTTTTGAGAAAAGTTATGGAGTATTCTTCTGACTTCGATATTCCGGTTCTTAACCACTGCGAAGAGAAGACTCTTTCAGACGGTTGCATGAACGAAGGAACGGTTTCAACTTGTCTCGGACTTAGAGGAATTCCTACAGCAGCTGAAGATATTATGATCGCCAGAGACATCATCATGGCTGAGTATCTTAATATCCCTATCCATATCTGCCACGTTTCTACTAAGGGCGGAGTAAGAATGGTAAGAGAAGCTAAGGCAAGGGGAGTAAAGGTTACATGCGAGACATGTCCTCATTACTTCACACTTACAGATGACTGCTGTGAGACATATGACAGCAACTTCAAGATGCATCCGCCGCTTAGGACAAAAGAGCATGTTGATGCGATCATTGAAGGTATCAAGGATGGCACGATCGATGCTATAGCAACTGATCATGCTCCTCATCACGAAGATGAAAAGTGCGTTGAGTTCCAGATTGTCAATAACGGTATCGTTGGATTTGAGACTGCTTTCGCACTCGGTTATACTTATCTCGTAAAGCCTAGTCACATTACAGTTGAAAGACTTGTTGAGCTCATGTGCTTCAATCCTTCCAAGATCCTTAAGCTCGGAAGAGGCGGACTTGAAGTTGGTGATGATGCAGACTTGGCTGTCTTTGACCTTGAGAACGAGTTTGTTTTCGATAAGAATAAGATGCTTACCAAGGGAAGGAATACGCCGTATGACGGATTCAAGCTCTATGGTGAGACATACCTGACGATCATGGGAGGAAAAGTAACATATGAAAAACTTTGCTGATCTTTTGTGCGGCAAGATCGCCGAACTTAATAACCCGACAGTTATGGGTCTTGACCCTAAGCTCGAATATATTCCGCAGTTCATCATTGATGAGGCGAAGGAGAATTTCCCGGATGACGAGGAGATGGCTGCTTGCGAAGCTATCTTCGAGTTCAATAAGGCTTTGATCGATGCAGTATGCGATATTATCCCGGCTATCAAGCCACAGATCGCTTACTATGAGATGTACGGTATCTGCGGACTTGAGGCTTTCCTCGAGACTGTTGATTATGCTAAGTCCAAGGGAATGGTCGTTATCACAGACGCTAAGCGTAACGATATCGGAACTACTGCTACTGCTTACGCCAAGGCTTTGATCGGTGAGACAGAGTTCCTCGATTCTACTAAGCCTGTTGTTGATTCCGATGCCGTAACAGTTAACGGATATCTCGGAACTGACGGTATCAAGCCTTTCACGGATGTTTGTAAGGAAGGCGGCAAGGGAATCTTCACACTCGTCAGAACATCCAATCCTTCAGCAGGCGATCTTCAGGATCTCGAGCTCAAGGACGGAAGAAAAGTATACGAAGCAATGGCTGATATGGTCAATGAATGGGGTAAGGATCTCGTTGGTGAAAGCGGATTCTCCTCCGTTGGTGCCGTTGTCGGTGCAACATGGCCTGAGCAGGCTGTAGACGTTCGTAAGAGAATGCCTAAGACACTTATCCTTGTTCCAGGTTACGGAGCACAGGGCGCAGGTGCTGACGCTGCAGTTGCTTCATTTACGGCTGACGGCAAGGGCTCCATCGTAAATGCTTCCAGAAGCCTCATGTGCGCATGGAAGAAGCGTGAGGATCTCGAGCCTAAGGATTTTGCTAAGGCTACAAGAGACGAAGCAATCGACATGAGAGACAAGCTCAATGCTGCTTTAAAGGATCGTAAGTACGTATGAAAAAAGAATACTCATGCAAAGTAATCTCGAAAAAGATGCTCAACAGCGACACTGCTTATCTCACGATAAAGTGTCCTGATATCGCATCTTCGGCTGTTCCCGGTCAGTTCGTTAATATCTCATGCTCTCGCTTTCTGAAAAGACCGTTCGGTATCGCTTCCGTTGACAAAGTTAACGGAACATTTGATATCGGTGTAAAGGTCGTCGGAAAGGGAACAGTTGAGATCGCTGCTTTCGAAGAGGGCCAGGATGTTGAAGTTTTGGGACCTCTCGGTAACGGCTTTACATTCGACTCTTCCAAGAACTACATTTTGGTTGCAGGCGGAACCGGAGTTTTCCCGATCAATTTCGCTTCACAGTATCTTCGCGAAAACAATATAAACTTCAAAGTTGTAGAGGGTTTTCGAAATGCATCTCAGGTTGTATTAAATGAACCTGACTATGTTCTTTGCACGGATGCCGGAGATATCGGTATAAAAGGAACCTGCATCGCAGGACTAGATACTCTTGACGAAAACTTCGTTAAGGATTCCGTTCTTTGCTGCGTAGGACCTCTTCCGATGATGAAGGCATGCGGCAACTGGGCAACCGAAAAGGGAATCCCTTCATTTGTTTCAATGGAGCAGAGAATGGGCTGCGGAATCGGAATCTGCCTTGTTTGTGTATGTAAGCTCAAGGCTGAAGCAAACGGAGAAGAATTCAAACACGTCCGCTGCTGCAAAGAAGGCCCTGTATTCCCGTTCGAGGAGGTGATCTTCTGATGAGTTCCATTAATGTAAAAGTCGGAAACGTTGATCTTAAGAGCCCTCTGATCCTGGCGTCAGGAACTTGTAACTTCGGACATGAACTTTCCGAATACTATGATCTTTCTATCCTTGGAGGTCTTTCTTCCAAAGGACTTACTATTAAGCCAAGACAGGGAAATGAGGGATGCCGTGTAGCTGAAACTGCTTCAGGTATGCTTAATTCCGTAGGTCTTCAGAATCCGGGCGTAGACTTCTTTATAGAAAATGACCTCGACTATATGAGATCACTCAATACAGGTGTTATCGTTAACGCAGCAGGTCATTCTTTTGAAGACTATATCGCTATGGTTCAGAAGCTTAACGCTCATAAAGATAAGATCGACGCATTGGAGATCAATCTTTCATGTCCTAACGTTAAGGCAGGCTGTATGACTTTGGGCGCTGATCCTGTTCAGGTAAAAGAGATCGTTACTTTAATGCGTAAAGAAACAGATCTTCCTTTGTGGATCAAGCTTACTCCTAATGTAACTGACATCAAGGCTGTTGCACTTGCTGCTCAGGAGGGAGGAGCTGACGCGGTAGTTCTTATCAATACGCTTCTCGGAATGGTCATTAACATTAAGACAAGAAGACCTATCCTTCATAACAATACAGGCGGATATTCAGGACCTGCTATTAAACCGATCGCAATAAGAATGGTCGCTGAATGTTCCAAGGTGTTGGATATCCCGATCATCGGCTGCGGCGGTGTCATGAGCTATGAGGATGTTATCGAGTTCATGATCGCAGGAGCTTCAGCAGTAGAGATCGGAACAGGTTCACTTATCCATCCGACCTTGCCGGTTAAGATAACCGAGGATCTGATCAAATATACCGAAGACAACAATCTCGATCTTAGAGATCTTACAGGCACTCTAGAACTCTGGTAATAAATAAACGAGGTGAAATATATTATGGCAAATCAAGTAATCGAAGCACTTTTTAAGACAAATGCAGTTCGCGTAGCTCCTGAGGAGACACCATTCTGGTATACATCAGGTACTCTCGGACCATTCTACATCAATACTCATTTCATCATCAGAGATGAAGCTACTGCAAACGATATTCTTAAGAAGATCGAGACTTACATTGCAGAAGACAAGACAACTTTCCCTAAGAAGATCTTCCTTGATCTTCTTAAGATCTACGAGGAATCTGAGACATTCAAGATGATCACTGATCTCATCACTCAGAAGCTTTCCGAGTACGAATTTGACTATATCTCAGGCGGCGAGAGAAGAGATTTCTTCTTCTCGATCCTTCCTTCATACTTCCTTGCTAAGCCACACCTTTCTATCTTCAAGGACGGCAGCACAGTATATTCAACAGAGAACTTCGAGATCACAAAGAACACATCTGATGTGGATCTTAAGGGACTTAAGGCAATCCACGTTGCAGACCTTATCACTGAGGCATCTTCATATGTCCGCGCTTGGATCCCGGCTATCAGAGGTCTCGGAAGTGATATCACTGATACCGTAGCTGTTATCGACAGACACCAGAACGGTGAAGCTAACCTTAAGGAACTCGGTGTATCAATGACAACATTCGCAGGCATCGACAAGAGCCTTTTCGATGAGGCAATCGAGCTTGGTGCCATCAATCAGCAGCAGTATGATCTTACAATGAAGTTCCTTGAGAATCCTTCAGATTACATGTCTTCATTCCTTAAAGATCATCCTAACTTCATAAAAGAGCAGATCGCTCTTGGCGGCAAGGCTAAGGAAAGAGCTGAGCTCGCTATCTCTAAGGGCTTCGCTAGTGTTTAAGCGAGGTCGTAAACAACAAAGATCCAAAAGAGCGCCGATCCCGGTTATGACTTATGTCATTCCTGAGATCGGTGTCTCATATGATCTTGAATATTTTGAAAAGTACAAGGCCGGAATAAGGGTAACGTTTAATCCGAACGACAGAAAGTTCAGTGTCAAAGCAGATTCAAGGATACCCCAGAAGAAGGTTCACGAATTCATGCTTTCAAAGGCTCCTCTTTTCGAAAAATGGCTTAACAAGAGGGAAGAGAAGACACCTATTACTTTGCCTTCGGATTCCAGAAGTCCGGCATTTAAAAAGAAACTTCTTGACCGCTGTGAAGAACTTCTCAAATATTATGACGGTCCCAGAGCCGTTCAGTACAAAGTCTCCTACAGCAAGTCTTATTGGGGCCGCTGTACTAATGAGCACGTAATATCGATCTCAGCTTATTGCAGCTATCTGACTGATGATCAGCTGTTCTATGTTTTGGTTCACGAACACGCCCATCTGATCCATATGCATCATAAGCCTGCATTTTGGAATCTTGTTGAATTATATTGTCCAAATTATAAAAAATTGAGATGTGAGCTCAAGGGGTATACATTGAACTGATTCCCGTGCTATAATCCGCTTACGCAGCGGGGATAGTGCGAATAACTAAGGATGTTTGATGTATGAGCACAGGTACTTTACGTATTCCTGAAATGTCCGTTAAACCGATCGAGAGATCGGATCTTCGCATGTGGGCAGGCAAACTTTTCTATGGTACAAAACGCAAATTCCTTTGGCTCAAGTTACATAAATCTTTTTCGAAAACAGTCACCGAAGAAGATCTTTACTATCAATACTATTCTCATAAAACACCTTTGATCCGAGACCTTAAAGATGCTGATATGTATCTTCAGATCAACAAGATCACAAATCTCAAGATCGCCACGAAAAAGATCAACGGTATCGTGATCCGTCCGGGCGAGATATTCAGTTACTGGAAACTCATCGGAAATCCGAGCAAGAGCAAAGGCTACAAAGAAGGCATGGTCCTCGTTAACGGAACCGTAAGACCTGGCGTCGGCGGCGGTCTTTGTCAGCTATCCAATCTTATATTCTGGATGGCTATCCATACGCCTCTTACGGTTATTGAACGTCACCGTCACGGTTATGATGTTTTCCCTGATTCCAACAGGACACAGCCGTTCGGAAGCGGAGCTACATGTTTTTATCCGTATGGAGATCTGATGCTTAAAAATGAGACACAGGATACGTTCCAGATCTTTGTTAATGTCGGAGAAAAATATCTTGAAGGTGAGATCAGAGTCAACAGTGAACCATTATATAAGTTCGATATAGTAGAACGTGACCATGAAATGCGAAGCGAATACTGGGGCGGCTTTACCAGACATAATGATCTTTATCAGTTAAAGTATGATATGGATGGCAAGCTGATCTCAGATGAGCATCTCATCCATAATTCTGCGATCATGATGTATTCGCCGTTTCTCGACAGCAATGCAGCAGTAAACTGATGCAGGTTAAGAAAAGAGAGAAGAAATAAACTTTTTGTGACAATTATTTCATAGCACTTTGCACTTCATATCATTATGGTATATTGATAAAAGATATACATATTAGGAGGTTTATATGAAGGAAAAGCCTTTATATGAAGTAACTCAAATTAAAGATCTTCGTGAATTGATCAAAAAGAGAGTTAAAGATCACCCTGAAAATCCATGTTTTTTGGTTAAGGAACAGAAGGGTGGAGAATATGTAAAGATCATGCCGGAGAAGTATGACAAAGATATCGATGCTTTGGGTACCGGCTTTATGTCTCTCGTTAATAAAGGTGCTAAAATAGCAATTCTCGGCGAGACGCGTTATGAGTGGTATGTTTCTTATCTTGCCGTTACAAACGGTACAGGATGCGTAGTTCCTCTTGATAAGGAACTTCCTGCTGATGAGATCGAGAGCATGCTCGAGAGAGCCGACGTAGAGATCCTTGTTTTCTCAAAGGTTAAGATGGAAGCTGTTGAAGCTGTTTACGGTAAAGTTCCGTCAGTTAAGCACTACATCTGCATGGATAAAGTAGAAGACAGCAAGTACATGTATTTCTGGGATCTCGTAAATAAAGGTCAGGAACTCATCGACGGCGGCGACCGCACGTTCCTTGATGCTACTATAGATCCTAACGAGATGACGATCCTTCTTTTCACATCAGGTACTACAGCTAAGTCTAAAGCAGTTATGCTCTGCCAGAAGAACGTCTGTAAGAACCTCATGTCGATGTTCTCATTCCTTTACATCGATCCGAAAGACACATTTATGTCTGTTCTTCCTTTGCATCATACTTATGAATGTACATGCGGTTTCTTAGGTCAGGTCTACAGAGGTTCAACGGTTGCTGTGTGCGAAGGACTTCGTTACATCACAACTAACATTAAGGAATGTAAGCCAACTTGTATCCTCATGGTTCCGGCCATGGCTGAGATGTTCTACAAGGCTATCATGAAGAAGCTCAATGCCGATCCCAAGCTTTTCAAGAAGTTTAATACCGCTCGAAAAATCTCTAATGGTCTTCGTAAGATAGGTATCGATCTTCGCCGTAAGCTTTTCAAGGAGATCCATGAGACATTCGGCGGCAGATTAAGACTTCTTATCGTCGGCGGCGCTCCTATCAATCCAGAGATCTTGCAGTTCTTCCAGGATATCGGTATCTTCTCATGTCAGGGCTATGGACTTACAGAGTGTGCACCTATCCTTGCTTTGAACCGTGACGTTCTTTATAAGAACCATGCAGCAGGACTTCCGCTTCCTGGTTGTGAGATCAAGATCTTGAATCCTGACGAAGACGGAATCGGCGAGTTCGCAGGTAAGGGTGATAACGTATTCCTCGGATACTATAAGAATGAGGAAGCTACAAAAGAAGCTCTTGATAGTGAAGGTTTCTATCATACAGGCGATCTCGGATATATCGATGAGGATGGTTTCTGTATCATCACAGGCCGTAAGAAGAATGTTATTATCGCCAAAAACGGTAAGAACGTATTCCCAGAAGAGATCGAGTATCTCCTTGCTCAGTATCCTGTAGTTCAGGAGAGCGTTGTTTCCGGCATCCACGATGAGCATAAGGACGATATCATTATCGTTGCAACTATCTTCCCGAATATGGAAGAGGTAGAAGCTAAGCTTGGCGCTAACCCAAGTGATGAAGATGTACAGAAGTTGCTTGAATCAATTTGTGATGAAGTTAACGAGAAATTGATCAATTATAAGAAGATCAAGAAAACTGTATATCGTAAAGAAGAGTTTGAGAAGAACACTTCCAGGAAGATTAAACGTTATTAATAAGTTGACAATAAAACAATAAAAAATGCCGTCTATGACGGCATTTTTCATTTTCTTCCCTTTGTAAAAGCCATGTCTTTTACAAAGTTATTCTATATATACATCAAGATAAAAAATATAAAAAATTAGCGAATTTGATATAATTTCTAACCGATTTTTGCTATTATGCTTTCATGGTTAAGCCGAATAAAGATCAATTACTATTTAGAACCGTCCGAGGAATCTCTGTAAACTATCGATGGTTAATGACTAAATATGATCCGCATTATCATTCTGCGGGTGAGTTTACACTTGCGCTTAATGATGACTGCAAATACAGGGTTGAAGGCGAAGATATCGTATTAAATAAGAACGATATCCTTCTTGTATGGCCTAACGAAGTACATGAATCCATATATGTTCCTCATAATTCATCGTTATTGGTTCATTTCACACATACACTTATCGAAAACAATCTTGATCTCGTATCCCATTATGAGTATTTGAAAAGCTACCACAAGATCGATTCCAAGATCTATCCGAGGCTTGCCGAAAACATTGCTCAAAGGATGTTTGAGATAAGAGACTATTATGACAATATTTCAGAATTCAGCGAATCCAAATGCAAAGCCAAGATGCTTGAGATCTTTGTTCTTATTGCAGAACATGCCTTGAGGGAACAAAGCGACAGTCGTGTTGCAAATATTGAATCCGCATCAGACAGAAGGCACATTAAGGCTGCATTAACATATATCGATGAGCATTTCTGCGAGAGCATTACTCAAACTGACGTAGCTGAATATGTTGGTCTCAGTCCGTATTATTTCTCCAGATTGTTCAAGAAGTATCTTAAGAATAATCTTACAACTTATATTGCACATTTAAGGATCAATAAGGCTAGTGGCCTTTTGGCTGATGAATCCATCTCCATAACTGAATGTGCATTCCAGTCAGGATTCCAGTCTATCACGGCTTTTAACAGGGTTTTCAAGGAGCAGATCGGCTGTTCTCCTCGTGTTTACAGACAGAACCTTGTAAAGAATAAGAAATCCTAATTGTGATATAATTCCCAATAGAATATTTTTAGAAAAGAGGATGGATATGTTAAGTGATAACAATATTTCATTGATCCTTGAAGCTGCGCTCGGCAAAAAAGCCGACTTCGCAGAAGTTTTCATCGAAGACACCAAAAGAAGTTCAGTTAATCTCCTGAATAATAAGGTTATTAAGGCAGGCTCATCCATTGAGCGCGGAATCGGTATCAGAGTTATGTCCGGAGTTAATTCTGTTTATGTTTTCTCCAATGATTTCGACGTTGATGCCCTGATCAAACTTGCTTCCGAAGCTTCTTTGGCCGTTAATGCGGGTGAAGGCGCCAAGATGGAACTCATGGACAAGCTCAAGTACTACAACCAGGCTTATCTTACGACCTCATCTTTTTCGAAAACAAAGAAAGATTATGTTGATTTTCTTCGAAAAGGATTGGATCACGCATCAAACTTTGACCCGATGATCACACAGACGACCGGATCTCTCGCTACAGGCGAAAGGAAGATCAGAGTCGTAAATACCAGGGGTGTTAACATCGGTGAGACATCCGAAAGACTCAGGCTGACACTTTCTGTAGTTGCTACAAACGGTGACGAGAAGCAGACAGGTCATGTTAGCCCGGGAACAAGACTCGGCTATAGTTTCATCGAGAACTATCCGATCATTGATAAGGCAACTGAGTGCTGTGAATCCGCTATCAGAATGGCAACATGCGGTTATGCTCCTTCCGGAAAGATGCCTGTAGTTATCGGTAACGGTTTTGGCGGAGTTATCTTCCACGAAGCATGCGGACACGCTCTCGAGGCTACTTCCGTAGGTATCAAGGCTTCCTGCTTTACTGATAAACTCGGTCAGCAGATCGCTAACACGGTTGTTTCAGCAAAAGACAACGCTCGTATCGAAGGCGAATGGGGTTCATATAACTATGATGATGAAGGTAACGAATCTTCTGATCTCCAGCTCATCAAAGACGGTATCTGTGTAGGCTATCTTGTTGATGAGCTCGGTTCACGCCGTATGGGAATGAAGCCTACTGGCTGCTCACGTCGTCAGGATTACACTTTTGCTCCGACATCCAGAATGAGCAACACTTATATCGAAAATGGCAAGGATGATCCTAAGGATATAATTGCCGATACCGAGTACGGTCTTTATGCTGCAAAGATGGGCGGCGGTTCAGTTGATACAGCAACCGGAGAGTTCAACTTTGCTGTTACAGAAGGTTATATGATCAGAAACGGTCAGATCGCTGAACCTGTTCGCGGCGCTACGCTTATCGGTAAAGGCGGCGAAGTCCTTATGAATATCGACAGAGTCGGAAACGATCTCGAGCATTCCGCAGGTGTATGCGGTTCTATCTCGGGCGGTGTTCCGGTAAATGTCGGACAACCGACTATCAGAGTATCTTCAATGATCGTCGGCGGAAGAGATTAAGGAGGTGCCGTACTGATGGATATTAATAATGCTAAAGAGTTTATGAAAAAGGTTATGTCCCAGTCGAAGTCATACGATTTCGAAGAGTGCGAGGTCTGCTTTGCAGGCGGTTCATCCATGGGACTTGATATACTTCACGGAGAAGTCAGCAGCTTCGAAAACAGTAATGATCAGGCTATCTCATTTAGAGGCAAGCTCAATGGTCAGATGGGATCTGCGTCAACTACAGACATCAATGATGACGGTATCAGTTTCTTATTATCTGAAGCGAAAACAAATGCAGAAGTTTTGGACGATGAAGATGAGGATTTCTTTTACTGCGATCCTGATAACAGTGTGCTTAAAGCTGATCTTTTAAGCGGCAATTATGATAAGAATAACTATGAGAGATTTAAGAGCATTGGTCTTTCATTGGAAAAGGCAATTCTTGAGTCAGATCCAAGGATCAAGGATGTCGATTATCTCTCAATTTCCTGTTCTACAGGAGTTTTCCTTCTTAATAATTCCAAAGGTCTGGATCTTTTCAGAGAATCAGATACGATCACTATCATCGCTGAAGCAAGAGCCGAAGAGAACGGCGTTACCAAAACAGCTGATTATTTCTGGTACGGAAATGATATCGATAAATTTGTAGAAAAAGATTTTGTTGAAGTTCTTAAGAAGAAACTCGTCAGCAAATTTGGTGCGAAATCCGTTAAATCAGCTCAATATGACATCATTTTGGGTAATGAAGCTACTATCTCCATGTTCAGCACATTCTTTGGAGTATTCTCCTCATATGCCATGCAGAAGGGATTATCGCTCCTTGCAGGTAAGGAAGGGGAGAAGATAGCTTCCGACATCGTAACTTTTAAGGAATCTCCTATGTTTGAGAAGGCGCTTATCAAATCATACTTTGATGATGAGGGTGTCCTAAACTATGAAAAGTGCTTCATTAACAAGGGTGTTTTCGAGACAGCACTTTATAATCTTAAGACAGCTCATAAGGAAGGGAAGAAGTCTACCGGTAACGGTTACAGAGGCTCCATTTCAGCTACTAACGTAGTTCTTGAACCTGGTGACAAGAGCTTTGATGACTTGTGTAAAGAAGTAGGGGAGGGACTCTACATTACTGATCTTGCAGGACTTCACGCTGGTGTTAATGAGATCAGTGGTGATTTCTCTTTGCTTTGTGAGGGTTACCTTATCAAGGACGGCAAAGTAGATCGAGCTGTTGAACAGATTACAGTGGCAGATAACTTCTTTAATGTTCTTAAAAAGATATCATCCGTAGGTAACGATCTTACTTCCTACCCTGGCGGAAAAGGGGAGATGTTCTGCCCTTCGATTATCGTAAAAGATGTATCAGTTTCAGGTGAAGAGTGATATAATCAAACAAGTTTTTTCAGTTAGATTTATGGAGGAATAATTATGAGCAGCATTGAAACAAAATGCGTACAGGGCGGTTATGTTCCTGGTAATGGTGAACCAAGACAGTTGCCTATCTATCAGAGTACTACATGGAAATACGGTTCCAGCGAAGCAATGGGAAAGTTATTCGATCTTGAAGCATCAGGATACTTTTATACAAGACTTCAGAACCCGACAAACGATATGGCAGCAGCAAAGCTTTGCGAGATGGAAGGCGGATATGCTGCAATGCTTACTTCCTCCGGACAGGCTGCAAACTTCTTTGCAATATTCAATATCTGTGAAGCAGGCGATCACTTCATTTCTTCATCATCCATTTACGGCGGAACATATAATCTTTTCGGCGTAACGATGGCTAAGATGGGAATCGAGTGTACATTTGTAGATCAGGATCTTCCTGAGGAAGAACTCGCTAAGTATTTCAAGCCAAACACAAAGTGTGTATTCGGTGAGACTATCACAAACCCTACATGTACTGTATTGGATTTTGAGAAGTTCGCTCACTTGGCTCACAGCCATGGTGTTCCGCTTATCGTAGATAATACTTTTGCTACACCTGTTAATTGTCAGCCTATTAAGTTTGGCGTTGATATCGTTACACATTCAACAACAAAGTATATTGACGGTCACGGCGTTTCCGTTGGTGGCGCTATCATCGACAGCGGTAATTTTGATTGGATGGCAAATGCTGATAAGTTCCCTGGACTTACAACTCCAGATGAATCATATCATGGTCTTACATATGCTACAGCATTCGGTAAGGGTGCTTTCATTACTAAGGCTACAGCTCAGCTTATGAGAGATTTCGGTTGCATCCAGTCTCCACAAAACGCTTTCTATGTAAATCTCGGCCTCGAGTCTTTGCACGTACGTATAGCTCGTCACTGCGAGAATGCTCTTAAGGTTGCTACATTCCTTGAGAATCATCCTAAGATTGCATGGGTTAATTATCCTGGTCTTAAGTCCAGCAAGTATTATGATCTTGCTCAGAAATATCTTCCTAACGGAACATGCGGTGTAATGTGCTTTGGTATCAAGGGTGATCGTGAAGCTCAGGAGAAGTTCATGGATGCATTGAAGATCGCTATCATCGCTACACATGTTGCTGATGCTCACACATGTCTTTTGCATCCTGCAAGCCACACACACCGTCAGCTCTCAGACGAGCAGCTTCGTGAAGCAGGAATCGCTCCTGATCTCATCAGATTCTCTGTTGGTATCGAGAATGCTGATGATATCATCGCTGACCTTGCTCAGGCTTTGGATCAGATCTGATATTTTAAGAATTAAATACGAAAAAGCATAAGGAGTTTTCCTTATGCTTTTTTTATGTATAATTTGTTTATGGAATAGTATACGGGAGATAGATTATGGAACATATAATAAACGCTATATCCGCATTGGATCTAGTTATTCCTAACAGCAGATTTTTTTGGATCGCTTATGCTGTATTGCTTGTTTTTGCTTTAGCAGTTCGAAAGACAACAGATAAAAAGAGACGTACGATCGGAAATGCTTTACTGATATCTTATATTCCGGGACTACTTATGTGTGCTGTAAATATCATATTAATGCTGGTGACTTTTGTTACTGCGTTTTATATTTCTATAAAGTACAATCATCCGATTTATAGTCATGATCCTGCTAAGAATTTATATGACATGAATAATACGATTCCTATTAATTGTCTTTGGCTTTCTTGTCTTTTAATTCCTTTGAATGGATTCGTTTTATTTGTTTGTGGAGTTATACTACGAAAGAAGACAAATTATAATGTCTTGGGTGTAATCTCTTACATCCTAAGTGCTCTTTCAATACTTTATGGAATAATAGTGCTACTATTGCTCGCATCAGGTTTGGATTGATATCAATGCTTCTTTTTAACGTCAACGATAGAACCGTCAGGATTCTTTATCTTCATGCTGTTAAGTTGGGAAGAAAGATTACCGATAACCAAAGCTCTGTATTCATTACGAAGCTCGGTCTGTTCAGTCTTTTCAGCATCTGTCAGACCTTCGTTCTTAGACTTCCTGCTGAGTTCATTTATACGTTTAATAAGCTGATCAAATTCCATAATATATTCATCTCCTGATTTCTTCGTGAATTATACCATAAGATTTATATGCATTTCGAAATAGTACACACTGATCCCGATACTTCATTCTATTATATAAATGGGGAATGGGTCGATGCTACATCAGAAGAACTATTGAATCATTTATATTATGAAGATATAGATCAAGGTATCGAAACTACATGCATTGGAGAACCGACTATAGTTGCTTTATTTGGTTAACAAAAAGAACACTTGTTCGGTGTAGAGGTGAGACCCAAAAAAGGAGAGAGGAAGAAAGCAGCGGTCCGGGAAATTGAAATGTTATTCTAAAAAATCATATGCATGAACATTTAAGAAAATGATAATGAACAATAAAATTCCAATAACACTTTTTTAGAATGATAATAATGATTCATTGTAAAAGGATGAAATGGAAAGAAAATCTAATCATATATAAAACGCAAAAAAAATACGAATTGTAAAATTATATAAATCCGAATTACGGATTATATAAAACTATGAATCCATACAGATATGATCATTAATAGATTATCATGATGATTATCCGGAAAAGCCTGATATCAGCTTATTTGCTGAAAACACCATATGATAATCGATCCTGGGATTATTCATTATACGTATATACAAAAACTATCCCTTCTCAATTCGGTAAAATTGGAATTATACCGAATAAGAATATATATAAATTGGGATATAAATAGAAATAAAAGCGGACACCAAAATTGATGCCCGCCTTCTTCTATCATCTTCTTTTTAAAATGATAACCAGAAGTTTCTTATAAGATAAAACAATTCCTGCTGTTAAGATCAACGAATATAATATCGATGATCCGATTATTGTTGTTATTGATTTGCTTTCTCCGGTTGTTGTAATTAATCTTGTCGGAGTTTCTGTCGGACTTGGAGTCGGCGTATTTGTATCTTCATTTGGTTTTGGACTGTCATGAGTAACTGTTGTAACCAATTGAGGAGTTTCTTCTTTTGGAGGAATCAGAGTTGGTGTCGGAGTATTTGTTACAGTCGGAGTTGCAGTTGGTATATTTGTAGGACTCGGTGTCGGACTTGGGATCAGATCATTAATAATAGTTATCATATATTCATTATCTTCAATGATCTTAGGTTCGATCGCATAGATATCATCATTTATGAGATATCCTTCAGGAGCTGCTGTTTCTTTAATATAATATGTATTAATTACCAGATCCTTAAATATGAATATACCATCTGATAAAGTTACTGTTTCCATTATCATATCAGTACATCCAGGATCCTTGAAAAGCCCTATTGTAGCACCTTCCAGAGGTTCACCGTCTTGATTTTTCTTAATTCCGTTTATATTTCCGGTCTTATTTTGTACGTCATCAGAATTATATTTTGTAACCTCTTTATTTTCATCACATGAAGCACTTACCATATGAATCGAATCATCAAGGATAAAGTTAGAACTTCCTTCCAACTCCTTAACGTAGTATTCACCGCTTGGAAGATCAACATTAAATTCAAATGATCCGTCAGAATCAGGCACTGCCAATGCTATGAGAGAATCTTTCTTAAGAACTGCATCATTCTTACCGTTGATATCTTCTCCTGAGAAAAGACCGATAAGAACCTGACTCATTTCAGCATTCATATCAAGATCAAACGAAGGATCAGTAGCTTCGAAGGTCTTCATTCCTCCTACCTTCACCTTCTGGTACAAATTATCAACTTCCTTTGATATTTTGTCAATAGTATTATTGGAATTATTATATTTGATTTCGACAATGATCGGCTCAACACCCTCTATATAGTCGTTTCCGCTAACTGATGTTTCCGTGATCTCATATTTTCCATAACCTAGATTATCAAAAGTAACCTTGCCTTCTTCATTTGTTTTCTTGGTTTCGATTACTGTTCCCTTTGAATATAAGATCTCATAGTCATAATAAATATCTTCGTATGCCTTAATGGTGAATTCGACATCCTGAAGTGTGTATTTTGAATATGTCGGAATATTAAGTTCGTATTTACCTGATGTTGTCTTGTTTACGCCTGTAAAAGCCTCTCCTGTCTTTGTTATAGAGATCGAGCCCTTATCTGGTTTAGCATATGTACCGGGATAAAAAGCAGCATATCCGAAGTTTGGAACCGCTTTATATTTTCCCCATGTTATTCCGTTTTGTTTTATTGCACAGCTCCATACTGTTACATTTGAAACCTGGTATCCTGCACTATACGGATCAATTACCAAAAGAGTCGGATTAGACTTGGTTGCTGACGTATTTCTCGGAATAGAAACACAGAGTGAATCCGGTCCGTATTTCGCAAAATACATTGTGCTGCCGTCAACATAATAGTTGAAATCCTGAACTCTGCTGTTGCTGTCTGAATAAGTAGCTGTGAAAAGTCCCTGAGCATAGTCAAAAGGCAATTCATAAGGATTATTCAATGCTTCTTCCCTGCTCGAAAACATGAAAGACGGAATTGAATTCTGATATTTAATATTTCTTTCGATCTTGTTGTAGTAGAACATTATGTTTTCATAATCAGGAACACCATCTATAAAATCCAAAGGCTCGTCATAACCTTCATGAGAAACATAGTTAAAATCCGCGTCACGATAGCCGTAGATCGTTTCCCAGATAAGAGTCTGAGTTGCAATATATTCAGATATATTATCTTTATTCTCGGCATATTCTACGTTCCACATGTTATCACCGGAATAATTGAATTCATCATGAAAACCGAAATACAATATCTTTCCGAGAGTGTCGCCGATCTGAGAACCGGATATAACCGAATTATCGACATTATCAAAGAATGACGAATCATTCTTTGAATACTCGTTGCCGTTAACCGGATCCAGGTGACCACCAAGTTCAATACAGTAAAACGGCTGACATTCCTGATTAACAGAGAACCTGATAACTGTATGATCTGTTGCTACTACATTCTTTCCGCCAAATAATGTAGCAGCACTTCTTCCCCACTCTGAACCGCCGCCATAGTTTAGAGCATCTTCTGATCCCCCAAGATGATATGCAGTAAAAGTGATAGTATCAAGTTCAGTTACTGCAATAACAGATTGAATCTGATAGAAAAACAAAGTTAAGATCACAAATAGAGAAACAACAATTCTTTTGTTTAGATTGCGCATTATTAAATCCCACCTTTCTATAAATAAAAAAACACCGAAGAATATATCCTCGGTGTTCATGTTTTCGAGAAAAAAAAGGAGCTACCTAAAAGGTAACTCCTTAGTGTTTGTTAATTCAGATCGTATTAGATAACACCCTGAGCGATCATAGCGTCAGATACGCGGAGGAGACCAGCGATGTTAGCACCCATAACGAGGTTGTCCTCGTGACCGATTGCTGTAGCTGTCTCATCAGCATTCTTGAAGATGTTCTCCATGATTGTCTTGAGCTTAGCGTCAACTTCCTCGAATGTCCAAGAAAGTCTCTGGCTGTTCTGAGCCATCTCGAGACCGGATGTAGCAACACCACCAGCGTTGGAAGCCTTACCAGGAGCGAAGAATACGCCGTTGCTCTGGAAGTACTCGATAGCGTCTGGAGTTGTAGGCATGTTAGCACCCTCAGCTACGAACTTAACGCCGTTAGCAACGAGTGTCTTAGCAGAATCGAGGTTGAGCTCGTTCTGTGTAG